>JAAANZ010000008.1 GCA_009909065.1 Alphaproteobacteria bacterium
CCGAACTGGTCGTGATTGATGCCCCGCGCCTGCCCGGTTCGGGGAATGATCCGCGCCCGCTCATCGCTGCTGCCGCCGATCCCTGGCCCGGCGCGATCGATGTCGAGGCGGGAACCGACCCCTCCCGGCTTGGCCGGCGGGCAAGGATCGAGACCCCCGCCCGGATCGGCCGGCTGGTCGCGCCGCTGGCGCCGGGGCCTGTCGGGCGCTGGGACCGCGCGGCCCGCATCGAGCTGGAAATGTCCGAGGCGGCCTTGTCCGGCCGCAGCCGGCTCGATGTTCTGGCAGGCAGCAATGCGCTTCTCGTCCAGGGCGAGGCCGGCTGGGAATTGCTGGGCTTTGTCGAGGCGGAGCTGACCGGGCCGCGACACTATCGCCTTCGCCGCTTCCTGCGGGGCCTTGGCGGGTCCGACCCGGCCGCAGAGGCCGGCGCACCCTCCGGGGCGATTGCCGTGCTTGTCGATGAGGCGCTGGTGCGCGGCGAAATCGGGGAGCATGAAATCGCTTTGCCGCTGACCTGGCGGGCCGGGGACACCGGGCTTGAATGGATGCAGGTTTTCAACAACGCCCAGGGATTGCCGTGGCAGCCGGCGCATCTGCGCGTGATCCATGACGGAAATGATCCGTGGCTGAACTGGATGGCGCGCGGGCCGCAATTCCCTGACAACTGGCAGTTGCCCGATCCACGCTTTTCCGGGACATTCGAAGTCGAATGGATGTCGGCATCGGTGCCGACAGCACGTGAAACCGTGACCGGATCGGCGATCATGTTGGCGCAGGGTGCTGACGGGGCGCGCGTGCGCGAACTGGCCGATGACGGCCGTGCGGGTCCATGGGCTTCAATCCTGTCATTCGATCGCTAACTAGGGATCATTCACTCAAGTCATGTCGAAGGCCCGGACAGTTGAACCGCGATCTCTACAAGGTGCTTGGCGTCTCGCAGACCGCCAGCGATGAAGACATCAAGAAGGCCTACCGCCAGCTTGTGAAGACGTTGCATCCCGACCTGCATCCCGGGGACGAGGCCAAGGCAAACCGTTTCAAGGAGGTCTCTGTCGCCTTCGACATTCTCGGCGACCCGGAAAAACGCCAGCGATACGACCGCGGCGAGATTGACGCCGAAGGCAATGAGCGCGCCCCGTTTGGCGCCGGCGGTTTCGAGCAGGGCGGTTTCGGGGCAAGGCATGCCGGCGCGCAGGGGGATCCGTTCGACGACATTCTTTCGGGAATTTTCGGCGGCACGCGCACGCGCCGCAGGACCGGACCGGTCAAGGGGCGCGATCTGCGCTACAGTGTCGAGATTGCTTTCGAAGATGCGGTGACAGGCGCGCGCCGCCGCATGACAATGGCCGATGGCCGCTCGCTGGAGGTCGATATTCCCGCCGGGGTCAGTGACGGCCAGACGCTCCGGCTGAAGAGCCAGGGCCAGCCCTCCCCGACCGGGGGACCGCCGGGAGATGCGCTCCTGAAGGTCGAGGTGCGCCCCTCCGAGATCTGGACGCGCGAGGGCGACGATTTGCGCATGACCCAGGCGGTACCCCTGAAGACCGCGGTCCTTGGCGGAAAGCTGGATGTGCGCACGCCGAGCGGAACCGTCACGCTGAAAGTGCCGCCCGGGTCGAACACGGGGTCCGTGCTGCGCCTGAAGAACAAGGGCGTGCAGAAGCCGTCGGGCCCGGGTAATCTGTATGTGCGTCTCGAGATCGTGCTGGACGATCCGGGGGATGAGGCGCTCAGGGAGTTTCTGAAGGACAGATCGGGCGCCTGACCTAATGTGCAGCCGGCTTGCGCGCATTCACGGGGCGTTCAGTCCCTGGCCCTTAATTCCCGTGTCATGAAACGGGCACTTATCGGATTGCTGGCCTTCGGGATTGTCACGGCACCGTCTCTGGCTGTGGCGCAGGGCTGGGGGCAGTCCTTTTCACCCGGCGAAGCGAGGGATGCGCTGAAAAAGGGAGATATCGTTCCACTCAGGAGGATTTTTCAAAGGCTGAAAAGCGATCATGGCGGCTATCAACTCGATGCCGAACTGTTTTCCGTGGGCAATGGACGTTATGAATACCGTGTCGAATGGATGACGAAGGATGGCCGACGGCTGAGGCTGCGATTCGACGCGCAAACGGGGCGACTCATCAATTCGATAGGAGGATAGGCAATGCGCATTCTCGTTGTTGAGGACGATCCGGACCTGCGCCGGCAACTGGCCGGCGCCCTCTCGCAGGCAGGCTATGCCGTTGACCTGGCGGCTGACGGAGAGGATGGCCACTTTCTCGGCGACACCGAGCCTTATGATGCGGTCATACTCGATCTCGGCCTTCCAAAGCTTGACGGGGTCAGCGTGCTGGAACGCTGGCGCGCGGACGGCAAGGATTTCCCGGTCCTCATCCTGACCGCGCGGGACCGCTGGAGCGAGAAGGTGGCCGGTTTCGATGCCGGCGCCGATGATTATCTCACCAAGCCGTTTTACACCGAAGAGCTTCTGGCGCGGCTGCGCGCGCTGCTTCGACGGGCTGCCGGTCATTCCGCCGCAGCACTCGAGGCCGGCGCGCTGCGTGTCGATACGCGTGCCGCGCGGGCCTCGGTCAATGGCGACCCGATCAAGCTGACCGCGCATGAATATCGCGTCCTGTCCTACCTGATGCACCATCAGGGCCGGGTCGTGCCGCGCACGGAACTTGTCGAGCACATCTATGATCAGGATTTCGACCGCGATTCCAATACGATCGAGGTTTTTATCGGACGTCTGCGCAAGAAGATCGGGTCTGACCGCATTCTCACCGAACGCGGCCTGGGTTATCGCCTTGTCATCCCGGAGAACGAGCAGCGTGTTGCAGGTCAGGCGATTTGAGGCGAAGACAGCGATCTGAACGCTGCCCGCCGGAGACTGACTGATCAAACGCATGTCCTTTCTTGGCGCGGGGTCGCTGGCCCGCCGACTTCTGATCGGGGCTGTGGTCTGGTGCTTGGTGGTTCTGGCGGGGGGCGCGTTTGCCCTGTCCGCGCTCTACCGCGCCCAGACGGTCAGCCTCCTCGAGGAAGACCTCGACGCCACGCTCGTCACCCTGTCGCGCGCCGTGGAGTATTCGCCCGAGGGGCGGCTGGTGACCGACAAGGCCAAGCTGCCCGCCGACCGGCGCTATGAAATCCCGCTCTCGGGGCGCTACTGGGCGATCATCACCCTGCGCACAGACGGTAGTTTCGGGCGGGATGAGCGCCCCCCGAGCCTGTGGGATGCCGATCCGCCGATTCCCCCGCAATTGCGGGCCCGGGCCATCGCATCGCCGGGCGTCAGCGTCTTCGGCGATGCTGAAGGTCCGAACGGCGAAACCCTGCGCGTCGGTGTGCGGGTGATCCGTCTGGAGACCGGTGACAGGCGTATTCTCCTGATGTCCGCGGCCGATCGCCACGCAACCGATCAAGGTGCGCAGCGATTCCTCATCCTGCTGGTCGGTGCGATGATCGCCCTGGCGGCCGGCGTGCTCGTGGCGCTTGTCGTCCAGATCCGGCTGGCGCTGAGGCCGCTGGCCCGTGTGCAGGCCGATGTCGCGGCGGTCCGGGAGGGACAGCGAACGCGCCTTGATGACGATTACCCTTCGGAAGTTCTGCCGCTGGCGGAAGAGGTGAACAAGCTGCTCGACCACAATCAGGAGATCGTCGAGCGCGCGCGCACGCATGTCGGCAATCTCGCCCACGCCCTCAAGACGCCGCTCGCCGTGCTGCGCAATGAAGCGGTCGGGACGACGGCGCTGGACGATGTGGTGCGGCGCCAGACCGCAGCCATGCATTCCAATGTCGAACACTATCTAGAGCGCGCGCATGCGGCCGCGCGGGCGCAGACACTCAGCGCGCGCACGCCGATCATGCCGGTGCTTGACGGTCTGGTGCGGTTGCTCAATCGGCTGTTTGCCGAGAAGGGCATAACGCTCAGCGCAGACCTGCCCCCCGGGGAGGTGTTTCGCGGGGAAAAACAGGACCTGGAGGAGATGCTGGGCAATCTGATGGAAAATGCTTGCAAATGGGCGGCCAGTCGCGTCGAGGTGAGCGCCGAGATGACCGGCCGCGCCGGGATCGAACTGCATATCGATGATGACGGGCCGGGGCTTGGCGAAGCCGAGCGCGAGCAGGCGCTCAAGCGAGGGGTTCGCCTCGATGAAAGCGCTCCGGGCACCGGGCTCGGCCTGTCAATCGTGAAGGAACTGGCGGAATTGCATTCGGGTGAACTGACGCTTGGAGAGAGCCCGCTTGGCGGCCTGCGTGCCAGCCTGAGGTTGCCGCGGCGATGAAACGGGCGGACTGGATACTGGCCCTGATCGCACTTGCCGGCGCCGTGGCGGGCTATCTGATCGTCGGGTCGCCGGGCATGGCCGACCGGCCCCTGTCAGTGCGCGATGCCGAGCTTGCCACGCGCAATCCCTCCGAGATGACACAGGCCGAAGCCGCGGCCCGGCTGGAGAGCCTTGTTCAGGCACGCCCGGACGATCCCCAGCCGCACTTTTTCCTTGGCGAATTGCGCGCCGGGCAGGGCCGGGAGGAGGATGCGGTGCGTCACTATCAGTCGGCCCTGCGTCGGGATTCGCAATTCGTACCCGCCATGGTCGGCCTCGCCGACGCGTTTGTGCGCATGTCGGAAGGTCGTGTGAGCGGCGATGCGCGCCGCATCTATGCCCGCGCCTGGCAGGAAGAGCCCGGCCAGGTGCGGGCCGGGTTCATGCTGGGTCTCGCCGAATGGCAGGACGGCAATCGCGAGGGCGCCGAGGACATCTGGCAGCAGATTGAGAACAGGCTCGAAGAGAACAGCGCCGAGGCGCGCATGTTTGCCGGCTGGGTCTCGGCCGCGCGCCGGTCGGAGGGGGTGGATGAATAGGCCGCAGTTCAGCAATCCGCCAAATCGATTATAAGGGGACTCATGAGAGCCAGAAGCCGACGTCTTTGGACATTTTCGATCGCCGCCATGGTGCTCATCGCGGCGGCGAGCCTCGTCGTGTTCGCCATGCGCGAGACGGCCGATCTGTTCTACACGCCCGAACGACTCGCCGAGGATGGTCTTCCGGAGCCAGGCCAGCGCGTGAAGATCGGCGGCTTTGTCGAGCCCGGTTCCCTGGAATACGGCCGCGATGCGCTGATCCGTTTCTCCGTGGTCGATGACAGCCCGAACCGCCTGGCTGTGGCCTATCGCGGGGTCGCGCCGGATCTTTTCCGCGAAGGCTCCGGCGTCGTGGCGACCGGCAGTTTCGATCCCGAAGGCCATTTCGAGGCGACACAGCTTCTCGCCAAGCATGACGAGAACTATGTCCCGCGTGAAATCAAGCATATCGAGCAGCCCGGAACATGACGGAACTCGGCCATTTTGCGGCCTTTCTGGCCCTCGCCTTCGCCCTCGCCAGCGGCGTGTCGGGACTGTCCGGGCGGCGCGAGGCAGCGGCCAGTTTCATCCTCGGCAGCTGCGCGGCGATGAGCCTGGCCTTTCTCACCCTGGTCTATGCCTTTGCCCGCTCCGATTTCTCTGTGGCGCTGGTGGCCAACCATTCCCACACCCTGAAGCCGATGATTTACAAGCTCGCCGGCACCTGGGGCAATCATGAAGGCTCGATGGCGCTTTGGTGTCTCGTCATGGTCGGTTTCGGGGCGGCCGGGGCCGTACGGCTGCGCACGGGGCGCGCTGCCTTCGAGGCGCGCGCGCTGGGTGTCCAGGGGCTGCTGGCGGCTGGCAGCCTTGCCTATTTGCTGTTTGCTTCCAGCCCGTTCACGCGACTGGCCGATCCGCCGCTGCAGGGCGCCAGTCTCAACCCGCTGCTGCAGGATCCCGCGCTCGCGCTTCACCCGCCCATGCTCTATCTGGGCTATGTGGGGTATTCCTTCGTCTTCGCGCTGGCTGCGGCCGGTCTGATCGAGGGGCGGATCGACCGGACCTGGGCCAGGTCGGCGCGAAACTGGGCCATGGCGGCTTTCGTGCCGCTGACCGCCGGCATCCTTCTGGGCAGCATCTGGGCCTATTACGAACTGGGCTGGGGCGGCTGGTGGTTCTGGGACCCTGTGGAAAACGCCAGCCTGATGCCCTGGCTGATCGGCGCGGCGCTGATGCATTCGCTGATCGTGACCGAAAAGCGCGGCAGTTTCGCGGTCTGGACGGCGTTGCTTGCGGTGCTGGCCTTCCTCTTCTCGATCCTGGGCGCCTTTCTGGTGCGCTCGGGCATTCTCACCTCCGTGCACGCTTTCGCGGTCGATCCGACGCGCGGGCTGGTCCTCTTGATCGGTCTGCTTGTCTATGGCGGCGCTGCGCTCGCCCTGTTTGCCTGGCAGGCGCCGCGCCTGAAGGGCGGCCCGCCCTGGCAGGCGATCAGCCGGGAGGGCGCGCTGATGGGCAACAATCTCGTCTTTACGGTGGCCACCGCGACGGTTCTCCTCGGCACGCTTTTCCCGCTCATTGCCGAAGGCTTCGGGCGCCAGATGTCTGTCGGTGAGCCCTATTTCCAGCTCACTTTCACGCCGATCATGCTGGCCGCCCTGATCGCCTTGCCACTCGTGCAGGCCTGGGCCTGGGGACGGGCGAGACTGGACGGGGCCTGGAAGTGGCTTGCCGGGCTTGCTGTGCTGACCGGCCTGTTCTGGCTGCTTGGGATCGGACCGCTGGATATTCCGCTGGGCGCCGGCTTCGGCGTGGCGCTTGGCCTGTGGCTGGTGGCGAGCAGCCTGGTCGAGCTCAAGCGGCGCGCCATTCGTCTGGAGCGCATCTTTCGCCTGCCGGCCCGTGTCTGGGGCATGAGCCTTGCCCATCTGGGGCTTGGCCTGTTCGTGATCGGCGCCGTCGTCGAGACCTCGCAGCGCTATGAAACAACTCTGGACCTTGCGATCGGCGAACAGGCGCAGGTCGCTGGCTGGAGCGTTTCGCTCGAAGACATGCGCCTGATCGAGGGACCCAACTGGGAGGCCCAGCGCGCCGACCTGGTGATAAGCCGCGGCGATAGCCAGGTCACGCTGCAGCCTGAAAAGCGTTTCTATCCGGCCGCGCGCATGCCCACGACCGAAACCGCCATCCACAAGACCGGAACCGGCGATTTCTACGCCGCGCTTGGAGACCGGCGCAGGGTTGACGGCGAGCTTCGCTGGACCTTCCGGGCCTATTACAATCCGATGATCGACATGCTGTTCGCCGGCGTCATCGTCATGACGCTCGGCGGACTGGTAGCGGTCGCCGGGCGCCGTCGCCGGAAGGCTGTGGCCGACGAGACATCCAAGGCCGCCGCGCTTCCGGCCGAATAGGAGCCTGATGCCATGAAGGCATTGATCGCATCACTTTTTCTCGTCCTCATGGCCGACGGGGTGACGCTGACCGATCAGGAGGAAGCGCGCGCGCAGGCGCTGATGCGCGAGATCCGCTGTGTCGCCTGCGAGAATGAGCCGATCTCGCAATCGGCCTCCGACATTGCCACGAACATGCGTGAGCGCGTGCGTCGCATGGTGGCCGACGGGGCGAGCGACGCCGAAGTGCGCGCCTGGTTTGCCGAGCGCTATGGGGAGTTCGTCCTGTTCCGTCCGGAGGTGAAAGGTCCGGCGGACTGGCTGCTCTGGGGGGCTCCCTTCGCCCTGCTGGTGACCGGCGGCCTCGCCGCCTTCCTGATCGCGCGGGCGCGTTCGACGCAGGGCGAGCCGGTCGAACCGGTCGAGCCGGAGGCCTTACAGGACGAATAGCGCACCGGCACGCACGAAACCGTGACTCCCGGCAGCGCGAACCGATCCTATGTCTGCGCAACAGGCTGTCAGACAAGCGGAGGCTGCACCATGTCGAAAGCAAGCCGGATCGACTTCACGGGCGCGCACGGGCAGACCCTGGCGGCGCGTCTGGACATGCCCGAGCACGAGCACCGGGCCGTGGCGCTGTTTGCGCACTGTTTTTCCTGTTCAAAGGACATCCATGCCGCCCAGCGCATCGCCCGGCGGCTGGCGGAAAGGGGGATCGCCGTGCTGCGCTTCGACTTTACGGGGCTCGGCCACTCCGAGGGTGATTTCGCAAACACGAATTTCTCAACGAATATCCAGGACCTCGTGGCCGCGGCGCAGTGGCTGGGTGACAATCTGGGCGGTCCGGACATTCTCGTGGGCCATTCGCTCGGTGGGGCGGCCTCGGTGATGGCAGCCGACCAGATCGACAGTGTCAGGGCGGTTGCGACAATCGGGGCCCCCTCGGATGCCGACCATGTGATCCAGGCGTTTCATGTCCATCTCGACGAAATCGAGGAGACCGGTCAGGCCGAGGTCTCGCTGGCGGGCCGGCCCTTCACGATCAAGAAGCAGTTTGTCGAGGATGTGCGCGATGCCCGAGTGCGCGAGGCGGCCGGTCATATGCGCGCCGCGCTGCTCGTGCTTCATTCGCCGACCGACCAGACGGTCGGGATCGAGAATGCCACGGGCCTTTTTGTCGCCGCCCGGCATCCCAAGAGCTTCATCGGCCTGGATGGCGCCGATCATCTCATGACACGCGAGCAGGACGCCCATTTTGCGGCCGACATGATCGCGACCTGGTCGGCGCGTTACGCCTTTACCGACGGCGAGGAACAGCCCGCGCACGAATCGGCGCCGTCCCGCGGGGTTGTCGTCGCCGAGACCGGCGGCGGGCGTTTCGAGAATGAAGTGGTGATCGGCCGGCATCATTTCCTTGCCGACGAGCCGGAATCGGTTGGCGGTGGCGGCCGCGGGCCCGACCCTTATGAACTGGTCACCGCGGGGCTGGGCGCGTGCACCTCGATGACCCTGCGCATGTATGCCGAGCGCAAGAAGTGGCCCCTGGAACGGGTGTCGGTGTCACTCTCGCACGCCAAGGACCATGCCGAAGACTGCGAGGAATGCGAAACCGATCGCAAGATCGACATATTCGAACGCGAGATTGCCATTACCGGTGACCTCACCGGCGAGCAGCGCCGGAAACTGCTCGAAATCGCTGACAAATGCCCGGTCCATCGCACGCTCGAGGACCAGGTCCATATTCGCACCCGACTGACGGAAGGGCAGGAAAACACTAGCTAAATGATGTTTAATGCCCATCTGCTTTCGAGACTGGTTAGACACATTAAGTGCATCCGGGTGATGCAAATTCAGGAGTTTGAGACGAGATGATCAACAGGTTCGGGATTTCTCTGAAGGCACTGGCCGCGGGCGTGGCAGGCGCCGGAGCGATGGCGGCATTCACGTTCGGGCCGCAAATCGTGCTTCCTGCGGACGCCAGGCCGATCAAGATCGAGACACCGAACAATGCGCCGGTCAGCTTTGCCGACCTGATCGAACGCGTCAGCCCCGCCGTGGTCAGCGTCAATGTCGTGTCCGAACGCGAGGTCGGAAGCCTGGCTGACATGGAGCGCTTCATGGAGCGCTTCCGCGACATGCCCGGTTTCGAGGATTTCATGGACCGGCGCTTTGGCGAGCCGAACGAGGACGGCGAGCGCGAACCGCGCACCGAAGAGGCGCGCGCTCTCGGCTCGGGCTTCTTCATTTCGGCGGACGGCTACATTGTCACCAACAATCATGTCGTCGACAGCGCCACCGAGATCCAGGTCGTGCTCGAGGATGGCCGGGAGCTCGATGCCCGGCTCGTCGGTGCCGATCCGCAAACCGATCTGGCCGTCATCAAGGTCGACAATGGCGGAAAGGATTTCGAGTATGTCGAGTTCGGCGAGAGCGAGGGGCTGCGGCGGGGCGACTGGGTCGTTGCACTGGGCAATCCTTACGGCCTCGGCGGCACGGCGACGGCGGGCATTGTCTCCGCGCTCGGCCGGCGCGACCAGCTGGGCCGTTCGAGCACCTATACCGACTTTCTGCAGATCGATGCCGCCATCAATCGCGGCAATTCCGGTGGGCCGACCTTCGATCTCGCCGGCAATGTGATCGGCGTGAACACGGCAATCTTCTCACCCACGGGCGGTTCGGTCGGCATCGGTTTCGCCATCCCGGCCGAACTTGCCGAGGATATCACCGAAACCCTGATCGAGGATGGGCGTGTCTCGCGTGGTTGGCTGGGTGTCGTCATCCAGGACCTGACCGAGGACATGGCCGAAGCCCAGGGGCTTGATGCCGAGGGCGGTGCCATTGTTGCGGATGTGAATGCGGATGGACCGGCGGCCGATGCCGGCATGGAACGCGGTGACGTGATCCTGTCTGTCAATGGAACGACGGTCGAGGACGCCACGGCGCTGACGCGCGAAGTCGGCGCGCTGCTCGCCGGATCGACGAACCGTTTCACCATCCTGCGCGATGGCCGGCAACGCACCCTGAAGGTGAAGGTCGGTGAACGCCCGGAAGATCCTTATTCCGAGCCCGGCGCATCCGAGTCCAGCGATGCGCCCGCCGAGGACGCGGAAGGCCCGCTCGGCGCACGCGTTGCGCCGCTCGACGAGGCCACGCGCGAATCGCTTGGCCTCGATGCCGGTGAGCCGGGCGTAGTCATCACCGAGCTTTCGGACGACTCGCCTCTGCGCGATTCCGGGATGCGCCCCGGCATGGCAATTCTCGAGGTCAATGGCGAGTCGGTTTCCTCGGCGGTTGAAATCCGCTCGGCCATCGAGACGGCGCGCGAGCGCGATCGCAGCAATGTGCTGCTCGCCGTGCGGGCTGGCGAGGTGACGACCTTCATGACCGTGGCCATTGACGGTCAGGAATAGCCGCGCAGCCGGGCATAAGGAGGTAGTTTGCGATGCGTGTACTGGTGATCGAGGACGACCGCGAGACGGCCGGGTTCATTGCGGAGGTTCTCGCGGATGCCGGCCACGAGGCCGAGCTTGTTCATGATGGCACGAGCGGGCTGGAACGGGCGCAGGCCGGCGAATTCGATGTGCTGGTTGTCGATCGCATGCTTCCGGGCAAGGACGGGCTGAGCCTGGTCAGGGAATACAGGGAGGGGGGCGGCGCTTCGCCGGCGCTCTTCCTGACGGCCCTGAACGATGTGGATAACCGGGTCGAGGGCCTCAGGGCCGGCGGTGACGATTACCTCCCCAAGCCGTTTGCGCCGGCCGAACTTGTCGCGCGTATCGAGACGCTGGACCGGCGACAGTCCGGGGACATGCCGGTCACCGTGCTGAAGGCGGCGGATCTGGAGATGGACCTGCTGGCGCGCAAGGTGACGCGCCGGGGCCAGAAGGTCGACCTGCAGCCGCGCGAATTCCGTCTTCTGGAATATCTCATGCGCAATGCCGGACAGGTCGTGACGCGCAAGATGCTGCTTGAAAAGGTTTGGGACTATCATTTCGACCCCCAGACCAATGTCATTGATGTGCATGTCTCGCGCCTGCGTTCGAAGATCGACAAGGATTTCGACGAGCCGCTGCTGCACACGGTTCGCGGTTCGGGTTACCGCCTCGAGGCATGAGGTTTCGCCTCCCGGCCTTTGCGCGCACGACCACTTTCCGGCTGTCCCTGCTCTATGCGGTGCTGATTACGGTCTATTCGGCCGCCCTGCTCGGCTATCTCTATGTTTCGACCGTTGGCTTCATGGCCAACCAGACAGACGAGCGGATCAATGCCGAGATCGATTCGATCGAACGCGCCTACCGGGATGGCGGCCTGGCGCGGGTCAGCCAGTCGCTGATCGAGCGCGCCTCCGCGCCTGACAGGTATTTTCTCTATCAACTCGAAACACCGTCCGGGATCAAGCTGTCGGGCGACTTGTCCGACATGCCGAGCGAGCAAAACGGCAAGGTGGGATTCGAAATCGATGCGCGCCGGCCGGACGGGACCCAGATGACCGTCAATGCCGAAGGACGCATCATAGAACTGGGCAATGAAGCGCGGCTTCTGGTTGCCTTCGATGCCGGCGAGCGCGGGACCATCACCCGGCGGATCACGCTGGCGGTTTATACCGCGGCCGCGGTCGGTCTCCTGCTCTCGCTCCTGGGCGGTGTCCTGATTTCGCGTTCGGTGGCCCGGCGGGCCGAGGAACTCGTGCACACGGCCGAGGCCGTGATGGCCGGCGACCTGACACAGCGCGCGCCGGTCAGGATCTGGGATGACGAATTCGACCGGCTGGCCGAGCGCATGAATTCCATGCTCGACCGGCTCGAACACCTTGTGCGCGACAGCCGCCACACAGGCGACGCGATCGCGCATGACCTTCGATCCCCCTTGTCGAGGATGCGCAACCGCCTTGAAGCGGCGCTCGCCCGCCCGCTCGCCGCGCAGGATGCCGAGGCGGCGCTTCGTCTGACCATCGAGGAAGTCGACCAGGTCCTGGCCACCTTCAACGCGATACTTCGCCTGTCGCGCCTGGATGCCGGGACGGAGGGCCGGCTGGTGCGCATGGATGCCAGCGAGGTTCTGGTTGACGTGGCCGAGTTTCTCGAGCCCGTGGCCGAGGCGGCCGAACTTGATTTCAGTATCGATGCAAGCCGGAACATGCATGTCATGGGCGACAGGGATCTCATCATGCAGGCCATGTCCAATCTGATCGAGAATGCGATCAAATACACGCCGGCGGGCGGACGCATTTCGGTAAGCGCCAGGCGCGCAGCGGAGGGCTATGTCGACCTGATCGTCGCGGATACCGGCCCCGGCATTCCCGACGCGGAACGCGATGACGTTAAGAAACGGTTCGTGCGCGGTGACAGTGCGCGCACGCTTCAGGGATCGGGTCTCGGTCTGGCGCTTGTCGAAGCCGTCGCCGCCGTTCATCGCGGCAGCTTCGAGATGAGCGATGCCGGCGGGCCGCCCGAGGCGCCTGGACTGAAAGCTGTTTTGCGCCTGCGCCGGGCCTGATATTCAACACATATGCTGAAGATTGCCCCGATTGCCGATTCGCTGGACGGCGTGATCCGCCTTGCGGGCGCACACGCGCCGTATCTGGAGCGACTGATCGTGCGCGACGGGGACGGCCTGCCGCAAAGAAGCCGCGAGCTCGAAGCCGCCTTCACCGGGGCCCTGAGAGAGATCGAAGACCTTGCCGGTCAGTCCGTTGATTTCGACGCCGCCTCGCGCCGTCTGCGGCAGGCCAAGCGGCGCTGTCACCTGATCATCGCGCTCGCCGACCTGTCGGGAAGCTGGGATCTGTCGGCGGTCACGCGCGCCCTCACGCAGCTGGCCGATACCAGCGTGCAGGCTGCGCTCGGCCTTGCCCTTGCGCAGCGCGGTCTCGACGCGACCGGGCTTTTCGTCGCCGCGCTTGGCAAGATGGGCGCCCATGAGCTCAATTATTCGAGCGATATAGACCTTGCGGCCTTTTACGACCCGGACCTGTTCGATGGCGGCAAACGCGCGCCGGGCGAGGCGGGCGTGCGGGTCATCCGGGACATGGCGCGCCTGCTCGATGAACAGACGGGCGAGGGCTATGTCTTCCGGACCGATCTTCGCCTGCGGCCGGATCCGAGATCGACGCCGGTGGCCGTCTCCACGCGCATGGCCGAGCTTTATTATGAAAGTGTCGGCCAGAACTGGGAGCGGATGGTCTGGATCAAGGGGCGGATCTGCGCCGGTGACGCGGCCGCGGGGGCACAGTTCCTGGACATGATCCGTCCTTTTGTCTGGCGCCGGCATCTCGATTACTGGGCCGTCTCGGACATTCATGCGATCAAGCGCATGATCAACACCTCTGTTGGCGATCCTTCGCTGAGCGACCCCGCACCGGACGTCAAGCTCGGCCCGGGCGGCATACGCGAGATCGAGTTTTTCGCCCAGACCCAGCAGCTTATCCTGGGCGGGCGCGATGAAAGGCTGCGCAAACCCGGCACGCTTGCGGCGCTCGCGGCGCTGACCGACGCCGGCAATGTCACGTCTCAGACCTGCGCGGAACTGAGCGAGGCTTATCGCGCGCTGCGCGCGGTCGAGCATCGCGTCCAGATGCTCAATGACGAGCAGACCCATGACGTGCCGGACAATCGGGACCGTCGCGGCGATCTTGCCCGTCTTTGCGGCTATGATGAACTCGAAGCCTTCGATGCGGATCTTCGCGAGACGCGCCGGCAGGTGCATGCCCGCTATTCCGACCTCTTCGCCGAGGAGGAACGCCGCCATGCCGAGGCGGTCGGCGGCAATCTGGTCTTCACCGGCGTGGACAATGATCCCGGAACGATGCGCACGCTTGAAGGGCTCGGGTTTTCACGGCCGGCGGCGGTGATCGACATGGTGCGCAAGTGGCATCACGGCGCGGTTCCGGCCACGGGCAGCCGGCGCGGACAGGAATTGCTGACAACGCTCCTGCCGGCCCTGCTGGAGGCGATGGGGCGGACCGGTGAGGCCGATCTGGCCTTTGGCCATTTCGCGACCTTTATCGCGCGCCTGCGATCGGGGGTGCAGACCCTTTCCATGCTGCTCGCCGAGCCGGACCTGATGGAGGACCTGGTCGCGACGCTGGCACTCGCCCCGCGCCTGGCGCGCACGCTCGGCGACCGGCCGGAACGGCTTGAAGCGCTGTTGACCGCCGAGCCGCCGGAGCGGCTGAGACTCGATCCGGAGCTCGGTTTCGAAGAGGCCATGAACCGGGCGAGGCTGTATCATCGCGACCTGACATTCCTGATCGGACACCGGCTGCTCCATGGCCGGCTGAACGCGGCCGACGCCGCGCAAGCCTGGACCGCGCTCGCCGACAATATGGTCGAGGAGATGGCATTTGCCGCCGAGCGCGAAATCCGGCGCCGGCATGGACCTGCTCCCGGACACTGGAGCGTCATGGCCATGGGCAAGCATGGCGGGGCGGAGCTGACCGCCGGGTCCGACCTAGACATGATCGTGATCTATGACCCGCACAACGAAGCGGGAGGCGAGGCCCAGTCCTGGTTTACCCGGTTCACGCAGCGCCTGATCACGGCCCTCTCGGCCCCGACAGCGGAAGGCACGCTCTATGAGGTCGATATGCGGCTGCGTCCGTCGGGGCGCTCCGGCCCTGTCGCGGTGCGCCTCTCGGCGTTTGAGCGCTACCAGCAGGAAGACGCCTGGACATGGGAACATATGGCGCTGACGCGGCTTCGCAGCGTGGCCGGCAATGGCGAGCTTGGCGCAGCGGCCCTTGCGATTGCCAGGCAGGCAATTGTCTCGCGCGCCGGCCATCCCAACCTGGTTTCCGACGTTGCTGACATGCGCCGGCGCCTGCGCCAGGAGCGCCCGGGCGGGGGACTCTGGGATCTGAAACTGGCGCCGGGCGGACTGGTCGATATCGAATTCGTGGCCCAGCTCGGCATGCTGGAGACGGGCCGTGTCGATGCGATCCGGCCAGCCAGCGAGGATGCCCTGAAAGGGCTTGGTGAGGCGGGCTGGCTTTCCCAGGCCGAGTGCAAGACGCTCTGCCAGGCGCTTGGCCATTTGCAGGCGCTGCAGCAGGTCCTGCGTCTGGCCATGGGTGAGCGCCATGACGAAGAGGCTTTCTCGAGCGGGCTGCGCGAGCGGCTTTGCCGCGCTGTCGGGGCCGAGGATTTCGACACTCTGAGACAGGCATTGGCGGAACTGAAACAGGCGGCGGGGGAGATACACCAGAAAAAATGTGCAGGTCAGGCGACGGATTCCTGACCGGTCTGCGTTCAAGGGGTGTGGATCAAATGCAAAGGAGCCTTGAAGATGCACATCTCCCTCAAATTCGCATTTGCCGCCAGCGGTCTGGTGATCGCGGCCGCCGGCATGACCGCGATTGCTGCCCCGCAGGCCGGCCAGGGCGGGGCGCAACCGCGGCTGGAAGCGGTCGATAAAAATGGCGATGGCAATGTGTCCGAGGCCGAACTGGATGCTCACCGGGCCAACAAATTCGCCCAGGCCGATGCCGATGGTGACGGCGCTGTCTCCTTCGACGAGATGGAAGCCTTTCGCGAGGCCGAGCGCGAGCGCCGCCGCGCCGACCGCGCCAGCAGGCATTTCGACAGGATGGATGCCGACGGTGATGGCCTGATCGGCCCCGACGAATTTGACGCCCGCGCCGAGAAGATGTTCGACAAGGTCGACGCCGACGGCGACGGCGTGATCACCGCGGAAGAACGCCAGTCCGTGCGCGAGAGGATGCGCGAAGGGCGCGGCCGTCGCGGCCCGGGCCGCTGGACGCGCGACTAGACCCGGGAGCCGGTCCTGTTGCCGCCCGCACAGGGCCGACAGCTCTCCGGCGGCCGGGCGCGGCAGGTGGCACCCTTCGATCACCTGCCCGCCAGCCACTTCCGTGGCCGGCCGAATTCGCGCAGATGAATACGCGTGTCCCATGCGAGCGAAGCCGACCAGATCGCCCGGGCCGCTGGCGGCGATCGCAAGGCCCAGGCGGCGCTGGTCCATCGGCACATGCCGCCAATCTATGCCCTCGCGCGGCGCATGCTGGGCAGCCAAGCCGAGGCCGAGGATGTGACGCAGGAAGTCTTCATCCGGGCCTGGAGGGCGCTGCCGGGCTGGGAGCCGCGCGCGCGGCTGT
>JAAANZ010000033.1 GCA_009909065.1 Alphaproteobacteria bacterium
GGCGGGGCCAAGATAAAGGCAGATGTCAGTACGTCTCATGTCCCCATGATGACACGCCAGGCCAGACATGGGAATCTTATGTCAGATGGAGAACACTAGGAACGTTTTCGAATCCAGGATGTATCGTGCCTGCCAGAAACAAGGCCAACCTCTGGTTTTGCGCCCAAAGCTGACATCGCCTGTCTCGTACGGGGCCTGCGCCCCGCGGCGAAGCCGGGCCTTTCGGGTTTCGGCGGGGGCGTGGCGGCTTGTGGATAGCGGCGCGCTTGTCCCACACCTCCAATTCCGGGTCATACTCGGGTCATCCTCCCCATGGGGGCCGGGTTGGCCGTTCGGCCTTGCGGGAGGGGTGGTGAAGGTCAGGCCCGCCGGCAGGTTTACGGTCTGCCGCCCGGGCTAGCGGGGCCGATCCGGATGCGCGGGGCAAATCCGCGTGGGAAACGCCCGGGCCCCGGTATCTGTCGCTTGCGGCAGGCCGGGCGCATACAGGTCCGGCGGCGAATATGTCACCCGTGAAGGCCCGATCCACTGGCGCGGCAAGCGTGGGACCACGCTTCGAAGACTCCTCACGCGTCAATCATGGAAGCGCCCCATGCTTCCGCGCCGGCCCCCAGTTTCGGGGGCAGATCAGACACCGGACGCCGCAGGGCGGGCCGGTTTGACGCGCTGGCACGCGGGCCAGCGCCCGGCAAGGGAGAGCGCCGATGAAACGCAAACCGAGATCGCGCGCCAGCCGGCCCCTCAGCCTGGACAAGGCACTGGCCGCGGCCGAAACGGCCCGCCGGCGCGGCGATGCGGCCGGTCTCGCCAGGGCGCTGCAACTCGTCTCCAGGCTGAAGCGACTTGAGGCGCTGGCCCCGCCGCCGCCCCGGCGCCGGCCGGAGGAGATGAGCGACGCGGAACTGGTCTCGGCTGTCAAGGCGCTTCTCGGCGAGGACTGACCGGCCCTATTCCCGGAAGGTCCTCTGCGTGGCGTCGCTGATCGGTTTGAGCAGATAGGAGATGACCGAGCGCGATCCGGTCGTCAGCATGGCCTCGACCGGCATGCCGGGCCGCAATTCGATGCGGCGGGTGGCCGGGTCATCCCTCGGGATTTCGACAACGGCCTCATAATAGCGCAGGCCGGATGTCTCATCGGTCAGGGCATCGGCGGAGACCTTACTTTCAGCACCTGCGCCTCGATTTCGGGCGTTTCGTCCTGGCTGAACGCGGAAAAGCGCAGGCGTGCGGGCTGGCCGGCATGCACCTTGTCGATATCGGCCGGGCTGATGCGGACCGTGGCCACCAGCGCCTCATCCTCGGGCACGATGAACATGACCGGTTCGCCGGGCTTGATCACGCCGCCCACGGTATGGGCGCGCACGCCGATGACATGGCCGGGCTTCGGCGCGGTGATGACCAGACGGTCCAGCCGGTCGCGTGCGGCGCTGCGCTCTTCTATCAGTTCCGACATTTCCGCGCGCACCTGGCTGAGTTCGGACATCGCCTTTTCGCGGAAATCGGAGACCAGCCGGTCAAGCTCGATCTGCGTCTCGCCGATACGCACCTGCGTGGTGGCAATTTCCGAGGTCAGTCCGGCACGCGCGCCTTCGAGGCTTGACCGGTTGCGCTGAAGAGCGAGGATCCGTGTGCGCGGCGCGAGCCCTTTCTTGTAAAGGCCCTGCAGGTCGGCCATTTCCGAGGCGATCACGGCGGCTTCCTCCTGATTGGCCGCCACCTGGTCGCGCAGGCCGGACATGCGGGTGCGAAGCTGCCGGATGCGGTTCTCGAGGACGCCGGCCGTGTTCTCGCGGGTCTCCCGACGCGCCTGCATCAGCGTGGCCTGGGATTTCAGCCGGGCATCGAGGCCCGGAAGCGTCTCAAGCCCGTTGCGCACCACCAGTTCGCCCGCTTCGCCGGTTTCCATGGCGAGCCGGGCTTCGCGGGCGGCGAGTTCGGCCAGCCGCTTTTCAAGTGCCGCAAGCCGGGCCCGTGTCTGAGCGCCGCTGAGTTCCAGCAATGCGGCCCCGGCGCTGACCTGGTCGCCTTCACGCACATGGATGGCTTTCACGATCCCGCCTTCGAGATGCTGGACGGCTTTCTGCTCGGATTCGACGGTTACGCTGCCATTGGCCACCACCGCGCCTTCGAAGGGGGCGAGGACGGACCAGGCGAGAAGTCCGCCGAAGACAAGCGCGATGATCAGATAGCCCCGGCGAAACAGGCGCGGGAGATGGATCGGACGTTCAGGCATTTGCGGCTCCGGCGGCGGATATTGATGCGGCCTCGCGGGCGGGCCGGGCGTTTTCGGACAGGATCTTCGGCAGCACGTCCTCGCGGGGGCCGAAGGCCGCCAGCTGCCCGGATTTGAGCACCGCCAGCTTGTTGCAATGGGCAATGGCGTTGGGCCGGTGGGCAATGATGACGACACTCGCCCCGCGAGCCTTCAGCGCCTTGAGCGCATTGGCGAGCGCCTGCTCTCCGGACATGTCGAGACTGGCATTCGGCTCGTCGAGGATGACAAGTTGCGGATCGCCGTAAAGGGCGCGGGCCAGGCCGATGCGCTGGCGCTGGCCGGCCGACAGGTGACAGCCGCCCGGGCCGACTTGCGTGTCATACCCCTCGGGGAGCGAGAGTATCATCTCGTGACAATCGGCGGCGCGGGCTGCGGCGATGATGGCCTGCGAATCCGGCGTTTCGGCAAGGCGGGAGATATTGGCGTGCACGCTTTCGGAAATCAGGTCCACCTGCTGGGGCAGGTATCCGATCTGCGGTCCGAGCCGCGCGCGGTCATGGCTGGCGATTTCCGCGCCATCAAGGCGCACGACACCATGCATGGCCGGCCAAAGGCCGAGCATGACACGCGCGAGGCTGGACTTGCCCGAACCGCTCGGGCCCAGCAGGCCGATCATGTCGCCGGGAAGAATATCCATGCTGATCTGGCGCAGCATCGGTTTGTGGCTGCCCGGCGGGGCGGCAAAGACATTGGACAGGCTCAGCCGGCCCTCGATCGGTGGCAATTCGATCGAACCGGCTTGGCCCGCGGGGCGGTCAAGCGCATCCTGCACTTCGTGCCAGGCGCTGCGTGCGGAAACGATGGTGCGCCACTGCGTGACGATCTGCTGGACGGGCGTGATCGCGCGGCCCATCAGGATCGATGCGGCAATCATGGCGCCGGGCGTCGAATGGCCAAGAATGGACAGCCAGGCGCCGAGCCCGAGTATGGCCGATTGCAGGAACAGTCGCACAATCTTGGTCCCGGAGCCGAAAGCGCCCAGCGATGTGCCCGACTTGACCAGCGCGCCATCGGATTCGTTGATCAGGCCGCGCCATTTGCGCTGCATCGCGCCGCGCATTCCCATCGCCTCGAGCGTTTCGAGATTGGCCACGGTCTCGTTCATGTGCCGGCGCGTGGCGCGTTCGAGTTGTTCCGACCGCTCCAGGGCCCGCGAACTGAACTGGCGGTTGGCCAGTGCCAAAACGAAAAGGAGCCCGGCTCCGAACAGGGCCCACAGGCCATAGGCCCAGTGCAGCATGAACAGGACAAGGAAAAACAGCGGCGCAAAAGGCAGGTCGAACAGCGCGGGCAGGGCCTGGCCGGAAAAGAAACGCCGCAGGGTGCGCAGGCTGGTCAGCGTGTCCTCGCCGCCCGGTCCGGTCTTATTAAGGCCGTCATCGACAACTCGCTCGAACGCCTCGTCCGCAAGAAGGTCCTCGAACCTGGATCCGGCGGAGTTGAAGACCAGGCTTCGCAGCCAGTCCAACAGGCCGAGCGTGATATACAGGCCGGCAACGAGAAGGGTGAGCGCCACGAGTGTGGGAACCGAGTGGCTGATCAGGACCCGGTCATAGATCTGCAGCATGTAGATCGGACCGGTGAGCATCAGAAGGTTGATGAACAGGCCGAAAACGCCGGCCTGGAGGAAGATGCGCCGCATCTCTGCGACAGCCGACTGAAGCGGCGTCTTGCGATCCCCTGTCTGGTCGAGCTTTCTGGCCATCGGCGTTCCTTGCATCGCGAGTGTCTGAGCGGGGGAATCCCGTCCGAGTTTTTCCCCTGTTCGTTTCACCGCTCGCAAAAAGCCTGCCGAACTCACGCAACGGGCGAAGACCCGGCTGGAGGAACCTGTGCAGTGGCGGAACAGCTCGCGCCCCGGCCCGCGGCGGTCTTTAACCGGCCATTCTTGCGATGAGTTTTCGCGCGTGCGGTCCGATTTCGGGGTGGTCGCGGGCATAGGCGAGGACGGCTTCGAGATAGCCGAGCCGCGAGCCGCAATCATAGTCCTGCCCGTCATATTCGAGGGCATGGAAGGGCTGCGAGGCCATCAGCGTGGCCATGGCGTCGGTCAGCTGGATTTCCCCGCCGGCGCCGGCAGGCATGTGGAGGCGTTCGAGCTCGGCGAGAAGCTCGCTCTTGCCTTTCTTGGCCAGCGCATCCTCCAGCTCGAAGGCGATGTCGAAATAATCCTCGATGGCGCCCTTGCCGCGCCCGGTGACGAAGACGATGTGCTCGATCCCGGCCGCGCGCGCCTCGTCGGCCACATATTGCAGCGCCGGACGGTCCATTGCCGGCAGAAGCTCCTTCGGGATCGCCTGGGTCGCGGGAAGCACACGTGTGCCGAACCCGGCCACCGGCAAAACCGCCATCCTGATCGTCATGATGTCCCGCCCTTCCGCAAAACTGGCCCTTGCCCCACAGCCGGCGCCTGTCTGACATGCTGCTTTGAGACCCTAATCGGGATGCAAGAGGGGGTATGTTCCACGCTCAGGGGAAGACGATCGTGTTCACCTCGTCAGCATGACGCGCTTTCACCGGGCGCCCGATCTGGCTGTCCTCGGCGCGCAACAGCTCGATCCCGTCCGCCTCGGTATTCGCTATGAATCGCCGGCCGTCTGGCGTGCGGCAGAAGGCGATGGCTTGCTGCGGACCATCGCGGCCGTGAATGACCGTATAGGTTTCGAGACTCCCCTCGCTGGGCGTCTCGTCGATCGCGATCCGGACATCGGGCGTTGCCGGTGCTTCGGCCGGGATGAAGCGCCCGGGCCGCGTCGTCGAATAGACACCCGCGGCCTCCTTTGTCAGTCATCCAGCCGCCATTGGCCAGGATCAGGCCGAATTGCCCGGGCCGGGCGCGCAGCCTCTCCATCATCTCGGCAATCGCGTGCAGGGAATAATTGTTGCCCGGCCCCCCGAAAAAGGGAAGCCCCCCGGTCAATGTCAGCGCGCGCGGATCATGGCGCCAGTCCAGGCCCAGCCCGTCACAGGCGGAGAAGACCGCACAGGGAAAGCACGAATAGATGTCGAGCGCCGACATGTCGGCCTGGGTGCGACCGGCCTGCTCGAGCGCACGGTCGAATGCCGCTTTCATGGCAAAGGAACGGTCCAGGTCCGGGCGCAGCGAGATATGGTCGTCATTGGCTTCCCCGGCCCCATGCAGATAGACACGGCGCTCGGGGGGAATGGCCAGCGTGTCAGCCTTCTCGTCCGACATCAGGATGACGGCGGCGCCGAGATTCACGGCATCCTGCGCGATGTGCCATTTCAGGAAGGGATCGACGATCTCACGGTTCTCCGTGCCCGGCGTGGCAAGCCATTCCACGCTGCGCGCGACCGGGAACTGGGCATGGGGATTCGCGGCGGCCACTTGCGAGAACGGTGCGAAAAGCTGCGACATGACCTTGCGGTGCTCGCGGCGTGTGTGGCCCTCACGGTGGGCGATTGCCGTTTCGAAGAGGGCATAGAAATAGGGCGGGGCGACCATGCCATGCTTGATCTCGTTGCGCGTCAGCAGCATCGGGCCGAAGCCGCGATCCTCGAAATCGAGATCGGCATCATCGCTCCAGTCAATCTCGAGGCCGGCGCGCCGCGATGTCTTGCTGGCGCCATTGGCTTCCGAGCCGACAATCATGGCGCATTCGGTCTCGCCGGCATGGATATCGGCGGCGATTTCATTGACGAGCTTCTGCGGCGTCTGACCGCCGGACATGGAATAGATCGCCTTGCGCGGTTGTGCGCCGATCTCGCGGGAGAGGGTGCCCGGCAGGTTGGCATTCCGGCCGTTGGGATGGACGGGATTGGGGCGCGAATCCTCATTGGTGCGCACGAAGGCGAGCGTCTCGATCTGACCGGCCAGCGCGGGCACGCCGGCATCGTCAAGCGCCGCGCGCGCGGCGGCCCTCGC
This sequence comes from Alphaproteobacteria bacterium, assembly GCA_009909065.1. Lineage (GTDB taxonomy): Bacteria > Pseudomonadota > Alphaproteobacteria > Caulobacterales > Hyphomonadaceae > UBA5336. Next base: position 6,162 of record JAAANZ010000033.1, read on the forward strand.
CATGGACAGCGGCGAGGGCGCATCCGCCGGGCCGGTCGACCCGTCCCAGTGGCTGACTGCCTGGCCCGCACCGACAAGGACTGGGATTGCGCCTCTGGCCATTTTCCGTTCTCCGTCTTTCGCTCAGGTGACCGGAATCGTTAGCCAACTGCGCCGCGGCTGGCGAGACGGGACGTTGGGGAAGGCCTGCCCGCCCCTTCAGTCCGCGCCATAGCTGGCCACCGCGGCGATGATCATGTCCTGCGTGCCGGTGTCCAGATACGGGTGCATCGGCAGGGAAATGACCCTCTCGCAGGCGGCTTGTGTGACCGGCAGGCCGCCGGGCGCGCATGGATAGTGGCGGGCGAATTCCTGGGCATGAAGCGGGATCGGGTAATAGACCGCACTGGGAATGCCGGCGTCCTTGAGATGTTCCTGGAGGCCATCCCGGTCAGCATGTTCGATCGTATACTGCGCCCAGACCGAGCGCCCGCCCCGGATCAGATGGGGCACCTGTTCGACGTATTCGGCGAGGCCGGAATTGTAGTGGGCGGCCACGGCCTGGCGCCGCCGTATCTCGTCATCAAAGATTTGCAGCTTCTCGATCAGGATCGCCGCCTGGATCGTGTCGAGACGCGAGTTCATCCCGACGCGCAGGTTCATGTATTTCGGATCGTGGCGATAGGTCTGTCCGTCCAGGTCGGATGGCATCACCTTGCCATAAGTGCGCAGCGACTCGATCCGCTCGGCCAGTGCCCCGTCATTGGTCAGCACGGCCCCGCCATCTCCGTAGCAGCCGAGCGGCTTGGCCGGGAAGAAGCTGGTCGTGGTGATATCGGCCCAGTGGGCGGGATGGTGGCCTTCGAGTGTGCAACCGTAGCCTTGCGCACTGTCGGCAATGAGTCTGAGGCCATGATGGTCGCAGATCTCCCGCAGGGCCGGATAATCAGCCGGTTGGCCGAACAGGTCGACCGCAATCACTGCGCGGGGGGTGAGCTTGCCCTGCGCTTTGACCGCCTCGATCGCCGCTTTCAGGCTTTCCGGGTCCATGTTGTAGGTCAGCGGATCAATGTCGACAAAGACGGGGACCGCGCCGAGCCAGGGCACCACCTGGGCGGTCGCCACAAAGGTAAAGGCGGGACAGAAGATCGCATCGCCGGGTTTGACCTGCCAGGCCATCAGCGGCAGCGCGAGGGCTTCGGTGCCGTTGGCGCAGGAGATGCAATGGCTGACCTCGCCATGTTCCGCCAGCATGCGCTCGAATTCGGCCACTTCCGGACCCATGACATAGCGGCCATGCTCGATCACGGCCTGGACGGCGGAATTGATCTGAGGTTCGATACGCCGTCGCTGGGCCTGCAGGTCGATGAATTGCATCCGATCACTCCTGAGCTGTTGCCGGCAGGCGCTAGCCCGCAGCGCCGGAACAGGCAATTCAAGAATTGTTCGGGTCTGTTTCAGCGACGCCCCGGCCAGGCTTCAGGCAGGAGCCGGTCGCCCGACGCTGGTGTAGCGGAAGCCGCGCCGGGCCATGTCGTCCGGTTCGTAGATGTTGCGCAGATCGACCACGATATCGCCGGCGAGGCTGTCCTTCAGGCGCTGTCGGTCGAGCGCGCGGAACTGGTGCCATTCGGTGATGATGACAAGGGCGTCGGCGCCCGTGATCGCCTGCCAGACCGTGCCGCAATAGGTGATATCCGGCATCAGCTTTTCAGCCTCTTCCATGGCCTCGGGATCATAGGCTTTCACATGCGCGCCAGCAGCCGTCAGCGCCGGGATGATGTCGAGGCTCGGGGCATCGCGCATGTCGTCGGTGTTCGGCTTGAAGGCGAGGCCGAGCACGGCGACCGTCCTGCCGGAGACATCCCCGCCCATCGCGGCAATCACCTTGTCGGCCATCGCCTTCTTGCGGGCATTGTTGACCTCGATCACGGTGTCGATGATCCGCACGGGGCTGGCGGCATCATGCGCGGTCTTGGTCAGGGCCAGCGTATCCTTGGGAAAACAGGAGCCGCCATAGCCCGGCCCGGCATTGAGGAATTTCGAACCGATCCGCCCGTCCAGGCCGATGCCGCGCGAGACTTCCTGCACATTCGCCCCGACATGCTCGCAAAGGTCGGCGATCTCGTTGATGAAAGTGATCTTCAACGCCAGGAAGGCATTGGCGGCATATTTGATGAGTTCCGAGGTCCGCCGCGCGGTGAACAGGATCGGCGTCTCGTTCAGAAAGAGCGGACGGTAAAGCTCGTGCATGACTTCGCGCGCGCGCTCATCATCACAGCCCACCACGACCCGGTCGGGGATCATGAAATCCTTGATCGCCGCGCCCTCGCGCAGGAATTCCGGGTTCGAGACCACGGCGAATTCGGCGTCCGGGCGGGTCTTGCGCAGGATGGCCTCGACTTCGTCACCGGTGCCCACTGGCACGGTGGACTTGGTCACGACCACGGTAAATCCGTTCGTCAGGCCGGCAATCTCCTCGGCCGCGGCATAGACATAGGACAGGTCCGCATGCCCGTCGCCGCGCCGTGAGGGCGTGCCTACCGCGATGAAGACGGCATCGGCTTCGGCAACGGCTTGCCGCGTATCGGACAGGTGAAGAAGAGCCGTTCTTCCTTGACATTCTTGTCGACCAGGCTGTCTAGCCCCGGCTCGAAGATCGGGATCTCGCCGCCATCGAGCTGCTCGATCTTCGAGGCGTCCTTGTCGACGCAGGTTACCGTGTGTCCGAAGTCGGCAAAACACGCCCCCGAAACCAGGCCCACATAGCCTGTCCCGATCATTGCAACGCGCATGAGAAATTCTCCTGTGAAGCCCTGGCACACCGCCTGACCAGGAGGGCGGCGTGCAGGTGCCCGTGGCAATACCCCCGGGCCAAGGACCCGAGCCTGCGAATTTCCGCGTGTCTAGAGCAAGCTCTTCAGTTCGTCCACAAGATCGGTGCGCTCCCAGGAAAAAGCGCCGTTTTCACCCGGCGTGCGGCCGAAATGGCCATAGGCGGCCGTCGGGTAATAGATGGGCTGGGCCAGTTCGAGATGTTTGCGAATGCCGCTCGGGCTGAGATCGAACAGGTCACGCAGCTTGCCTGCAATCGCCTCCTCGGGTGCCTTTCCGGTGCCGAAAGTGTCGACAAATATCGACAGGGGCTGCGACACGCCGATCGCATAGGACACCTGGATCACGCATTTGTCGGCAAGACCGGCGGCCACGACATTCTTGGCGAGATAACGCGTGGCATAAGCAGCAGACCGGTCGACCTTGGACGGGTCCTTGCCGGAGAAAGCCCCGCCACCATGCGGAGCCGCCCCGCCATAGGTGTCGACAATGATCTTGCGCCCGGTCAGTCCGGCATCCCCGTCCGGTCCCCCGATCACGAACCGTCCGGTCGGATTGACATAGAATTTGTCCTCCGGCGGGAACCAGCCCTCGGGCAGCACAGATTGCACCACGGGGCGCACCATCTCGCGCAATTCGTCGAGCGTTGCACTTTCCTTGTGCTGGGTCGATACGACGACAGCATTGACCGCGACCGGTCGTCCGCTTTCGAAACGCAGGGTGACCTGGCTCTTGGCATCGGGCTCGAATTCCGGGCGTTCTCCCGAATGACGCAGCTCGGACATTTTCTGCAGGATCTGGTGGGAATAGACGAGCGAGGGGGGCATCATCTCCGGCGTCTCATTCGTGGCATAGCCGAACATGATGCCCTGATCGCCGGCGCCTTCATCCTCATAGAGGCCCTGGCCGGCTTCGACCCCTTGCGCAATTTCCGCCGACTGGCCGTGCACATGGTTTTCCACGACCATCTTTTCCCAGTGAAAACCGTCCTGTTCATAGCCGATCCGGCGCACCACCTCGCGCGCGGCCGCGGACATTTCCTCGGGATGGACGACAGCGCCATTATTTGTGCGCACTTCGCCGGCCAGCACAACGCGATTGGTCGTCGTCAGAGTCTCGAGGGCCACTTTGGCCGTGGGATCGCGCGAGAGGAACAGATCGACGACAGCGTCTGAAATCTGGTCGGAAACCTTGTCCGGATGGCCTTCGGACACGCTCTCGCTGGTGAAATCGTAATTCTCGATCATGTCTGTGTTCTCCCTGCAGCGGTCCTAGTAGCGATAATGCTCAGGCTTGAACGGGCCGTCTGTCTCTACGCCGATATAGTCGGCCTGCTCGCCGGTCAGATCGGTGAGGTCGACGCCGAGCTTGGCGAGGTGCAGGCGCGCGACCTTCTCGTCGAGATGCTTGGGCAGCGTGTAGACCTTGTTCTCATATTGCTCGCCATTCTGGTGCAGTTCGATCTGGGCCAGCACCTGGTTGGTGAAGGAGGCCGACATCACGAAGGAGGGATGGCCGGTCGCATTGCCGAGATTCACAAGGCGCCCTTCGGACAGGAGGATGATGCGCTTGCCATCTGGAAACGTGATCATGTCCACCTGAGGCTTGATGTTGGTCCACTCGAAATTCTTCAGCGCCTCGACCTGAATTTCATTGTCGAAATGGCCGATATTGCAGACGATCGCCATGTCCTTCATCTGGCGCATATGATCGACGGTGATGATGTCCTTGTTGCCCGTCGCGGTCACGAAGATGTCCGAATGGGAAACGGCCGCATCGAGTGTCTGAACATCATATCCGTCCATGGCGGCCTGCAGCGCGCAGATCGGGTCGATTTCCGAGACGGCGACGCGCGCGCCCGCGCCCGACAGGGAGGCGGCCGAGCCCTTACCGACATCGCCATAGCCGGCCACGAAAGCGGTCTTGCCGGCCATCATCACATCGGTGCCGCGCCGGATAGCATCGACCAGACTCTCGCGGCAGCCATACTTGTTGTCGAATTTCGATTTGGTCACGCTGTCATTGACATTGATCGCCGGGAAGGCGAGCTCGCCGCGCTTCTCCATCTGGTAGAGCCGCATCACGCCGGTCGTGGTCTCCTCCGACACACCACGTATGGCGGCCTTGGTCCGGGCGAACCAGCCCGGGCTTTCCGCCATACGCTTCCTGACCTGAGCAAACAGTGCGGTCTCTTCCTCCGATGACGGATTGTCGAGGACCGACGGATCCTTTTCGGCGCGCTCGCCGAGGACCAGGTAAAGCGTGGCATCGCCGCCATCGTCGAGGATCAGGTTGGGGCCCGAGCCGTCCGGCCATTCGAAGATCCGGTCAGCGAACTGCCAGTATTCGTCCAGCGTCTCACCCTTGTGGGCGAAAACCGGCGTGCCGTTCTCGGCCACCGCGGCGGCGGCGTGATCCTGTGTCGAATAGATATTGCAGCTGGCCCAGCGCACATCGGCGCCCAGCGCTTCAAGCGTCTGGATCAGCACCGCCGTCTGGATCGTCATGTGCAGGGAGCCGGCGATCCGGGCGCCTTTCAATGGCTGGGACGGCCCGAACTCCTCGCGCGCCGCCATCAGGCCGGGCATTTCGGTCTCCGCAATGGCGATTTCCTTGCGCCCGAATTCTGCAAGCGAAATATCCGCGATGGCATAATCTGACATATCAACGACCCTTTATGTGATTTGATCTGGCGGTGGCCTATCAGATGGCCGCTGACAACTCAATCCGTCACGGCGAGAGTGTTGCGCGCACGCCGTGCACGCCGCCGGGCGAAGGCTGGCGGAGTGGCAGGGCTCGGGGGCAGGGGCCTGTCTGACGCGGAGCGGCCATGGCCGGGCAGGCTCGGGGAATCGGGCCTGTCCCGGGTCCGTGGCCGGGGTCAGATTTCCTGGTTGTATTTTCCGATTTCGGGGTATCTGGCCAGTCGGGGTTTGACTTCTTTTCGGAACAGGTCGGTCTTGTCGGCGTGGCTTTGCAGGCTTTCGACGACGGTGACGAGTTCGGGCTTGTTGGACGAGGCGCGCACCAGGATCCAGGAGCCGTCCTCGAGCGTGACGCGCGCGCCGTTGACGGTGTTCACGTCGACCACTTTCCGCCCGAGGATCTCCTCGCCTTCGAGGGCCTGGTATTCGGCGGTGATGCGCGCGACCACCTCGTATTTGTCCTCGTCGGCGCAATGCGGCGACATGGTCAGCGAGGTATAGGCCGCATCGAGCGCGTTCCTGAGATCGGCCATGGACTGGCCGGGATTGCGCTCGAGCATTTCCAGGATGGCCCTGGCCGCGACAAGCCCGTCATCATAGCCCAGCCCGATCGGCGGGCGGAAGAAGAAATGGCCCGATTTCTCGAAACCGGCCAGCGCGTCGAGCGCATGGGTGCGCTGCTTGATATAGGAATGGCCGGTCTTGTAATAGTCGACAGAGGCGCCGTTCGCCTTGAGGACCTTGTCGGTCTTGTAGAGCCCGGTCGACTTGACATCGACGACGAATGTCGCGCCGGGATATTCGCGCGACAGGTCACGCGCCAGCATCAGCCCGATCTTGTCGGCGAAGATCTCCTCGCCGGTATTGTCGACCACGCCGCAACGGTCGCCATCGCCATCAAAACCGAGCGCAAGGTCGGCGCCATGCTGTTTCACCGCCTCGGCCATGGCGCGCAGCATTTCGCTGTCTTCGGGATTGGGATTGTATTTCGGGAAGGTCCAGTCGAGCTCGCAATCCATCTCGATGACGTCCGCGCCCATCGCGCGCAGGGCCTGCGGGGCGAAGACGCCGGCCGTGCCATTGCCGCAGGCGGCGACCACCCGCAGCGGACGGGTCAGTGACGCCCCTTCGGCGAGCGAGGCGATATAGCGATCGCGCAATCCCTCGACGCGGTGATGATTGCCGCCCTCGCGCGGCTGGAAGCGCCCGTCCAGGACGATCTCCTTCAGCCGGCCCATCTCCTCGGGCCCGAAAGTCAGCGGGCGGTTCGCGCCCATCTTCACGCCGGTCCAGCCGTTTTCATTATGGCTCGCGGTGACCATGGCGCAGGCGGCCACGTCGAGCTCGAACTGGGCCCAGTAGACCATCGGGCTGAGCGCCAGGCCGATATCGAGCACTTCGCACCCGCCCTGGGTCAGCCCCAGGATCAGCGCATTCTTGATGCCCCCGGAGATCGAGCGGAAATCATGGCCGGTGACGATTTTCGGCGCAACGCCCAGCTCGTGGAGCAGCGTGGCCATGCCCAGGCCGAGCGCCTTGACGCCTTCGAGATTGAGTTCGGGCGCCTTGTCCGCCCCGATGCCGTTGAACCACCAGCGCGCATCATATTCGCGAAAGCCCGACGGCCTGACCAGCGGGAAACACTCGAAATCGAGCGTGTTGGGGAGAATGTCGGGGCGCGGCTTGGGCATCATGGCAAAGCAGGTCCTTGCAGGGGTTGATCGGATACCGGTCCCGGACCGGCATGGCCACGCGCAGGGCCCGGGCCGTGCGGGGACAGGCATGTTTCAGGCCGGAAACCTTTTGTGTCTTTTCTCCCGGCGCCTGTCGAGTAGGCAATTGGCCGGGCGCCAGCGTCATGCCCGGCATGACGGTTTCGCCTTACCAGAGCGGCCTACAGGCTGTAGGCAAGGGGCCGGCCAGTGCATGGCCGGTCTTGCGGAATGGCCCGTCAGGAGTGTCGAGAATGTGTGGGATCGTCGCGATCACCGGGAAGGGGAATGTCACCGAACGCCTGGTCTCCGGCCTGGAGCGTCTTGAATATCGTGGCTATGATTCGGCCGGCCTTGCGATATCCGGCGAGGCGGGGCTGGAGCGCCGGCGCGCGGCCGGCAAGATCGCGCGCCTGCGCTGCGCGAGGCGATCGGCGAGGACCCGCTCGAGGGGACGACCGGCATCGCCCATACCCGCTGGGCCACGCACGGGCGCGCGAACGCGGCCAATGCCCATCCCCATCTCAGCGGCCGCGCGGCGATCGTGCATAACGGGATCATCGAGAATTTCCAGGCGCTGCGCCGCGAGATGGAAGAGCAGGGGCGGGTCTTCGAGTCCGAGACCGACAGCGAGGCGATCGCCCAGCTGCTCGGCGCCTGTATGGACCAGGGCCTGGACGCGGTGGAGGCGTTCGAGAAAACGCTCTCGCGGCTGACCGGCGCCTTTGCCATTGCCGCGGTGTTTGCCGAGGAAGACGGTCTTCTTCTGGGCGCGCGCCGGGGCAGCCCGCTGGTCCTGGGCTATGGCGAGGGGGAGATGTATCTCGGCTCCGATGCGATTGCGCTGGCGCCGCTGACGCGCGACGTGACCTATCTCGAGGATGGCGACTGGGTCGTGGCCGGCCCGGACCGCGCCGAAATCCGCGACAGCCAGGGACGCCGGGTCCATCGCCCGCGCCAGGAGAGCCGGGTCGAGGCGGCCCTGATCGAACGCGGCGATTATGACCATTTCATGCTCAAGGAGATCGAGGAACAGCCCGGCGCGCTGGCGCGTTCCATCATCCCGTATATCGATGAAGCCCGGCTGAGCGTGGAACTCGGCGCCGAGGCCGAGGCGCTTCGCTTTTTGCCGGGGCCGACCGCGCGCTCGCGGTGTCCTGCGGGACCGCCTATTATGCCGCGTGCACGGCGAAATACTGGTTCGAGGATATCGCCCGGCTTCCCCTCGAGGTCGATATCGCCTCGGAGTTTCGCTATCGCAACCCGGTCCTGCCGCAGACCGGCCCGGCCCTGTTTGTCAGCCAGTCGGGCGAAACGGCCGATACGCTGGCGGCGCTGCGCTACTGTCGGGCACGCGATATGGCCTCCCTGGCCATCGTCAATGTGCCCGAATCCTCGATCGCCAGGGAAGCCTCCGCGCTCCTGCCCACCCGCGCGGGCCCGGAAATCGGCGTGGCCTCGACCAAGGCCTTCACCGCCCAGCTGGCCGTCCTGGCGCTGGCGGCCGTGTCGGCGGGCAAGGCCCGCGGCTGGATCGACCGGGCCCGGGAAGAGGAATATGTGCGCGAATTGCTGTCGGCCTCGCGGCTCGTGGCGCAGACGCTGAAACAGGCCGACGCGATCGCCCCGGCGGCCCACGCGCTCAGCCAGGCGCGCGACGTGCTTTTCCTGGGCCGCGGGCCCGGCCAGGTCCTGGCGTGGTCGCGCCCTCCGACGCGCTGTTCACCAAGACCCTGTCGAACATGGAAGAGGTCCAGGCGCGCGGCGCGAAAGTGATCCTGGTTTCCGATGCGGCCGGCCTCGAGGCGGCCGGATCGCGCGCCGATCATTGCCTGGAAATCCCCCGCGCCGGCCCCCTGCTCACACCCATCCTGGCAGCCATCCCGCTGCAGCGGCTCGCCTATCACACCGCCCTCATCAAGGGCACCGATGTCGACCAGCCGCGCAACCTCGCAAAGTCCGTGACTGTCGAATAGGGCCCGCCCGGCAGCTGAAAACGCGCTGCATGTTGGCTGAAAATCATGTATGCATGAGCTGATGAGCGAGTTCGCACAGACCCTGAAGCAGCTCTCAGCACTGTCCCAGGAGTCAAGGCTCCTGGCGTTTCGCGCACTGATGGAGGCGGGACCTGACGGACTGCAGGCCGGGGCCATCGCCGACCAGCTTGGCCTGGCGCCCAACAAGCTGTCGGGACATCTCGCTATCCTGGTCAATTCCGGCCTGGTCAGCGTGGAGCGCGCTGGACGGCACATGATCTATCGCGCCGAGATCGACGCGGTGAACCGCACGCGGTGAACCGCCTGCTTTCCATGCTGGTCGAGACGTGCTGCCATGGCCACCCGGAGGTCTGTGCGCCCCTTGCCGGGCTCTCCGGGCGCTCATCTTGAATCAATATTCGATGTAATGTTGAAATAAAATCCATTCTCCCCTAGCACGGTGTGGCCGCGGCGGCTCCGCGGAGGGGAGATGCGATGAAGCCCGTCCTGCTTGCCTTGAGCCTGATCTGCCTTTTCGCGGCGCCGGCGCCCGCCGAGGAGCCCCTGCGTCTCGACCGGGCCGTGAATGCGCCGGACTGGCTGACGCTCGCCGGGGAGTCCCGCATGCGCTATGAGAGTCTCGATGGCCAGTTCCGCGCCGGACGCGATGGCAGCGACCAGCTGCTCGCATTCCGCTCGCTCCTGCGCGTCGAAGCCGATACCGGGCCGGTCTCCTTTGCCCTCGAGCTGCAGGACAGCCGCACCTATCTTGGCGACGCAGGCACGCCGTTATCGAGCAGCTTCGTCAATCCGCTTGATGTCCTTCAGCTTCATGCGCGTTTCGACGCACTGCCGGGC
>JAAANZ010000032.1 GCA_009909065.1 Alphaproteobacteria bacterium
GGACCTCGCCAACGGCCATTATGCCGAGATCGACGGGGCCGGCGTGACCGTGTTTCCGGGCCTCAATCGCGAGGGCGATCTCAAGGCCTATGTCTATGGCGACGGGCTGATCACGCCGGCGCAGGTCGAGCTGCCGGTTGAAGCTGACGGGCGTATCGCCGGAATTTGCTCGACGCGCGCCCAGGGCCGCGAGGGCGACATACTCCGCCTCGGCTACTGGACCGACGAGGCCCCGCAGCGCCTCCAGGTGGGGGTCATCAGCGTCGAGGATGGCGAATTCGCGTGGCGGGATGTCAGTGAAGGTGAGGCCGGCATGGATATCGGCGCCTGCAGTCTCGAGGGCGGGATGGAATTTTCCGAGACCGGGGCGAGGGCGCGCGGCGGGCTTGTCAGGCCGGGCAGCTTCGCGCGCGTGACGCTCTCGCAGGCGGGCGAGCTGAGGGCCGGGCGCGAGGGCGAGACCCTCAGTCCGTTGGCCCTGCGTGACGGGATAACGGTGCGCGTTCCGGTCAAGCCCTCAGCCATGGCGGCGCTCGGCGCTCCTTTCGGGGGCGGTTATCCCGGCGGTGTGATCGTCGTGGCCGGCGAAACCGGCCCGGACACGCATCAGGCGGTTTTCGTCGATGCCGGCGACCTGACCGCGCCTTCGGGGCAATAGCTGGTGCGCCAGGCCAGCCTGATGGCGGCCAGGAAGACGAGGACGCCAAGCCCCTGGTGAAGCAGCGCAAGATTGAGGGGCGCGGCATTGACGAGGGTGAGGATGCCCCATGCCGACTGCAGCGTCACCAGCCCCGCCAGCAGGGCGAAGCTTGCCGCCTCGGCCGAACGGCGAAAGGCGCCGAGCGCGATCAGGCTGAGCGCGAACAGCAGATAGGCAAGGGCGCGGTGATTGAACTGCGTGGCTTCGCGCCCCTCGAAAAGGCTGCGCCAGCCGAGCTGGCTGTCGATATAATGCGTGGGAAAGGCCTCGCCCGCCATCAGCGGCCAGTCGGTATAGGTGCGCCCGGCGTCCAGACCGGCCACGAGGGCGCCCGTGGCCATTTGCAGCGTCACCAGACCGGCAAGGCCGAAGGCGGCCCATTTCGCGGAATTCGAGGCGCCTTGCCGCGTTCGCGGGCCGAGATCCATCCAGAGCCAGGCGATCATGCCGATAATGACCAGCGCCAGCGTGAAATGCGTTGCCAGACGGTAAGGGGCGACATCGATCCGCGTCGTCTCGCCAATGCCGCTTGCAACCATCCACCAGCCGATAAAGCCCTGGAGCCCGCCAAGCGCGATCAGGACGACCAGCCGGCGGGCCAACGGCGCGGTCAGCCAGCGGCGCGCGGCAAAGACGGCCAGCCCGCCCAGGGCGACCAGCCCGATCAGCCGGCCGAAAAGGCGATGACCCCATTCCCACCAGTAGATATAGCGGAACTCGGCCATGCTCATGCCGGCATTCTGGAAGCGGTATTCCGCGGTTTGCCGATATTTGTCGAACTCCGCCTGCCAGGCCGCCTCCGACAGCGGGGGCAGGGCCCCGTGCACGGGCGCCCATTCCGTGATCGACAGCCCGCTATCGGTCAGCCGGGTCGCCCCTCCGATCAGGATCATCGCATAAACCATGAGGCCCAGAATGATCAGCCAGCCGCGAACGGCCCGGTCACCGCCGCGGGGTGCGACGTGTGGGCGAAGGGGATGGGTTTCGGTACGCATGAAGCCTAGATGACAGCAAGCTGCCTGCAGGCAAGGCGACAAGTGTCGCAGGCCCGCCGGGATCAAGGAGGCCGTCTCGAATGTCACAAGCTGCGCGCAAACCTGTCGCCATGGCCGTGCTCATCATCTGGCTGACGGCCTATATTGTCGGCGTGGCCAGCCTCAGCGGTATTCTGGCCACCGCCCCGCGCTGGGCGCAACTCGGCTTCTACATCCTTGCCGGCGTGGCCTGGGTGGTGCCGCTGCGTCCGCTTTTCCGCTGGATGAACCGCCCGCAAGCGGGGCGATAACCCGGCTGGAAGCCTGTCCTTTCATGCGATATGGTTACCTTGAAGGGGAGGTTGAACACGTGTCGCCAGATGCCGTGATCGATGAAGCGAGGGGGCTGGTTTTTCCGGCCCGGATACGGATCACCGGGTCCAGCCTGCGCACCGCCTCGCTCGGCCATGAGGCGGGCACGGGCCCCGCCGCACCCCTGCCGCAGAGCCTCGTGACCCCCGGCATGTCCGCCGCCGCCGAGATCAGGATCGGCAAACGCCCCCATCCGCAAGGAGCGGAAATGGCCCCTAAACCCGCCTGACCCGGACGGATAGGTCAGGCCTCTGTGAGGGGTTTCATGCGTCCATTCCCGAGTTGGGTCAGGAAACTGTCGGAGACGCCTGCTTCATAATCCGGTTCCAGAATGGTCGAGACCTTCACGAAATCGACGCGTGCGGTGTCGGGCGTCAATGTCACGAGCGTGTAGCCATGGCCATGCGGATCGTAATGCACGACATCCTCATTGGCCTCTTCAAACATGTCCCCGAGGCCGGAAACGCCCGGCATATAGGTGCCGAAACCCGGGGAGGTGACCGAGGTGCAGCCAAACTCGACCCCGCGCAGCTCGCCCCCGGAATCGTGCAGATTGTTCGCCCAGGCCGTATGCGTGTCGCCGGTGAGCGTGACCAGGTTGGCGCCGGCCTCGGCGGCCGCCTTGTAGAGGCGTTCGCGTGCCGCCGGGAAACCGTCCCAGGC
>JAAANZ010000081.1 GCA_009909065.1 Alphaproteobacteria bacterium
GCGTATAGCTGTCTGTCGGAAGGGCGCCGGCGCCGGGATCCTCCTGCTCGCCGGCATGGGTGAGCTGTGCACCGACTTGCCAGGCGCCCCATTCGGCGCTGGCGCCGGCATTCACGGTCAGCGGCGGAATCAGCGGGACATTGCCACCGCCATCAAGCTCCGCTTCGACAAGGTCGAGGCTGGCATCGAACGCCCAGTCGGCCCCCAGCGGGCCATCCTCGATATCAGCCTCGCCATAAATCTCGCCGCCGACAAAATCAGCATCCTGCTGGGCGAACAGGAAGACAGGCAAGCCATCCTCTTCAGCCACTTCCACACCTTCCTCAATGAGGGTTCCGGGCGTGAGGAAGATGAAATCGCTGAAATCGGTGACGAACAGGTTCACCCCTATGCGTCCGGCGTTCCCGCTGAGCCGGGCTGTCGCCTCCAGATTGAGGCCGCTTTCCTTGTCGAGCCCCGGATCGCCGACCTCGAACTGGGATGTGGCGAGGTGCGGGCCATTGGCGAACAATTCGCTCTCATTGGGCGCGCGCTCGGTATAGGCCAGCTGGGCGCCGACAAAGACCCCGCCATCGAAATGCCGGTGCACGCCGCCAGAGGCGCTGAAAAGATCGAAATCGGCGCTGCCATGCATGGAATTGTCGAGCTCGACGCTCTCGGCGCGCAGCCCCCCTTCGATGCCGAAGCCGCTCTGCCATTCGCGGGTCTCATACAGGAACAGGCCGAGGCTTTCCGTCGCCGTCGGCGTGATGAAGGCTTCCTCGCCAAAGGCATTGAGTTCCTTGTCGAGATACTGGAGCCCGAAGGCGCCTTTCAACTCGCCGATGGCATGACCGAATTCCAGCCGCGCCTCGACACCGTCGGACTCGTAAACCGTGCCAGGCTCGCCCGCGGCCTCGAACTCGGTATGCTCATAATCGGCGAATGAGGCAGTGGCGACGATATCTTCGAGGAATCCGTTATGGACATGGATGCGCCCGCGCAGGTCGACCCGGGTCTGTTCCAGGTCGATGAAGGCATTTTCCTCGCCATGTTCGCCATGCCCCTCATGGCCATGCTCCTCGTCTTCGTGCTCTTCCTCGCCGTGCCCTTCCTCGCCATGACCGTCTTCGTCGTGGGCCTCCTCGCCATGTCCGTCTTCCCCATGGCCGTGCCCGCCATGGCCATGGCTGTGGCCGGGCAGGCCGTATTCCGCGTCCTGACGGCGCACGGCAACGCCGAAGGAGGCGCGCTCGCCCACCCAGGACAGACCGCCGGCGAGTGTCGCCGTTTCGACGAACGAGTTTTCCAGCATGCCGCGGGTTTCCTCTTCGTCATGGCCATGATCATGTTCTTCGTCCTCGCCATGCTCGTCATGGCCATGGTCTTCATCATGATCCTCGTCATGGCCGTCTTCCTCGCCATGGCCTTCTTCGTCGCCGTGTTCGGCGTCTTCCAACGCGCGCAGGCCGGCCGATTCGGCAAAACCGGGAATGTCATAATCCCCGAAATCGCGGATGGATCCCGACAGCGTGAAGACCAGATCCCCCGCGGAGAAGCGCGCGCGGCCGGCCGCCTCCGTGCCTTCGTTGACATCATTATAGGCGGCAAACACCTCACCCGTGGCCGCCTCCTCCGGCCGGGTCTCGACGATCAGGCCGTCAATCACATTGACGACGCCGCCGATGGCCTGTCCGCCATAGGCCAGCGCTGCGGGGCCGCGCAGGATTTCGATCTTTTCGGCATCGATTCCGTCAGCAGCAACCTGATGGTCCGGGCTGGCGGCAGAGGCATCAATCACACCGATCCCGTTGGTCAGCACCTGAACCCGTTCGGCGCCCAGGCCGCGCAGCACCGGACGACTGGCGCCCTGGCCGAAAAAGGTCGAGGAGACGCCCGGCTCGCCGTCCAGCGTGTCGCCAAGTGAGCCGGCGAGGGTCTCGACGATCTCCTCGCGCTCGAGCGCGCTGGCATTCCCGATCAGCTCATCGGCCGTGCGTGCCGGGCCCGGAGTGGTGACGATCACAGGGGAGGCGACCAGCGATTCATCGTCTTCCTGTGCGACGGCAAGACAGGGTGCCGACAACCAGACGGCAGCGCTCGCGATCCAACCGAATTCCTGCTTCATGTCAAAGACCCCTCTTGTTAGTGATGTTATCGTGTAACGTATAAAGCCGGAAAATCTCGCAAGCGCAAGATACAGGCGTCTGCCGGCGGAAAATTTTTGAAACCTGGCTTTGCGGGCCGGCGCTGACATATCCCTGCAATGCAACGCCATTAGGTTCGGAATTTCACGACAGAGGTGAATTTTATGGCAGACAGTGAGAACAGGACGAGCAATCCCCGGATTTCAGGCGGTGCGGAGACGATCGGTGATGTTGTGGCATCACGTCTGTCGCGGCGTGGCTTCCTGGCCGGCTTGACGGCGAGCACCGGGCTGGTCGCGGCCGGCTGCACCCATGCCGCGCAAGGCTCTGATGGGGCCTCGGGCATGGCTGGCGAGCTTGCCGGCGAAGGGCAGGGCGCCTTCTCCTTCGCCGAGATCGCCAGGGGCATGGACGAAACGCATCACGTCCCCGAGGGCTACGAGGCCGATCTGCTCCTGCGCTGGGGCGATCCGGTCTTCGAAGATGCTGTTG
>JAAANZ010000071.1 GCA_009909065.1 Alphaproteobacteria bacterium
GGGTTTGGCCGGGTCTCCTCGCCCACATGCCTGAAATAGGCGCTGTAAAGCAGGCGGATATTGCCGATATGCCTGTTGGCGGTATTGGGTTTCGCAGTCTTGCATCCATGCCGGCCCAGAAGGCTTCGTCGGCGTGTGACAGCTCATCGCGGCGAATACGGGCGGTCTCCATTGCAGAGGTCCCCAGCGCGAGCCGGATTGTTCCGCGATCATCGAAGCGTTGAAACTGCTTCGGCACCCGTCGGTAATAATGCCAGCGGCCACCCCTCTGGCGCAGGTGCCGTTCAATGTCGCGGGTTCGATCCATGCATTCGTGTGGCACAAAATGAGCGCAATTTGTGGCACAAAATCGGGAGAAGCGCAGAAATCAGCAGAGTTTTCGGGAGCTAGATCGTTGATTATAATGAATTTTATAGAAGAAAAATGGTGCGGTCGAGAGGACTCGAACCTCCACGGATTGCTCCACAGCGACCTCAACGCTGCGCGTCTACCAGTTCCGCCACGACCGCACAATTTGAACCGACCCCGTCAGGGTCAGAGGCGGGTGTATAGGCGAGCAAGGGGCCTATGTGAAGCCCGGATGCCGAGCTATATGCATTGAATGGACGATTTTTCCCCCGTTGAGTGGGCGGTCTCGCCCGGGCTCGTAGATTATGACGCGGCCAGCGCTTTGATGGAGGCGCGCGCCAGGGCGATTCGCTGCGGCGAGGCGGCCGAGCTTGTCTGGCTGCTGGAGCATCCCCCGCTCTACACGGCCGGCACGAGCGCACGGCCGGAAGACCTGCGCGAGCCGGAACGCTTTCCTGTCCACAAGGCCGGACGTGGCGGACAATACACCTATCACGGACCCGGACAGCGTGTGGCCTATGTCATGCTGGACGTAGCTGCCCGCGGCCGGGATGTGCGCGCCTTCGTCCAGTCGCTGGAGGCCTGGATCATCGCCGCACTGGCCGAGTTCAATGTCGAGGCGGATATTAGAGACGGCCGGGTCGGAGTCTGGGTCGATCGCACCCAGCCGGGCGGACCGGTGCGCGAGGACAAGATCGCCGCCATTGGCATCCGGCTGAAACGCTGGGTCAGCTTCCATGGCATTTCGCTGAATGTCGAGCCCGATCTCAGCCATTTCGGCGGGATCACGCCCTGCGGAATTGCCGATCCGCGCTATGGCGTGACCAGCCTTGTCGATCTCGGCCGGCCGGTCGGCATGGATGAGGCCGACGGGGCCTTGCGCAGCGCGTTCGAGCGCGTGTTTGGTTGCGCGACAGTCCTGGCGCCGCCGCCAGGGCTTCAACCGGCTTCGTAGGGGCCGGCCTCTTCAAAGCGAGAGCGGATCGATCCCCCGCCATTGGGCAGGCGCCCCACCCAGAGCAGGCTCCAGAGCATGACGAACAGGGAACCGATCGCCCAGGGCAGGCTGGCGAATCGCAGTCCGGCTTGCGCGGCATACTCCCTCTGGCTCGTCTGCGTGGGGTCGAAACGCTCACGCTCCCCGCGCTCGCGCTTCTCGCCCTCTTCCTTGGAGGAATCCTCTGGCGCCTCATCATCGGCGGTTTCGCCGTTCTCGGCTGTATTGCCCTGCCCGGCCGAAGCGCGGTCATCGCGCAGACCATCCCCGGCCGTCGGGGCCTGGCGCGCCTGCCACTCGGCACGCTTGGTCTCATACTCGCCAGCCCCTTGCGCAGCGCCGACCATGAAACCCGCCGCACCGAGCAGAATCGGGATCATCACCAGCGTCGCCCAGAGCGGGCTGCGCTGCGCATTCGACAAGCGCCGCACATGCAGGACACTCGACATGATGGCGGTCATCACGACAAGCGCGGGAAAGGCCCAGGGCGGAGGCGCGAAGGCCTGCGGATCCTTGGCCCCGGCCGACATCATGATGAAGACAAAAGCGCTCGTGCAGACAAGGAATAGCAGCCGCGCGAAGAACAGCGCGGTCCAGCCGCGGGTGAAATGAACGCGCGAGGTTTGCCCCGTCGGGTCGAAAAAGCTCTCCACCCAGTTCATCCTGGCCGGGAGGTCGCTGGGGTCGTCAATCCACGGATGCTTCGGATCAATCGGTTCGGCGTTCCTCATCGCGTGTCTTTCTCGGCGTTCAGGAAAACGTATCGCCGGGCGACGTCATCGTCGGCGGTCCGTACGCATTCGTGTTGGGATCGGATCTGAGATTGGCCATGATGAAGCCGAGCGCGATATTGATCACCAGGCCGAGCGCCGTTCCGGGCACGAAGATCGCATCCTGCATGTCGCGCATGAATTGCGGTGACTGGGCATAGCTTTCATCCTGCATGGCGGTCGACATGACATCGCCCGCGAAAATCCCGAGAATGATGGCGACACCGACCAGCATGACCAGTGTCCAGCCACCAGCTATGGCGACCACCCACCAGCCCGTGGCGCCGGTATCATGCAGCCGCTTCACGAAGACCGCGATCGTGCACCAGTAGAGGACGAGACTGACGAGGCCGAGCGGCATTGACAGGGCGGACGGGCCCATCAGGACATTGATGACCTGGATGATCAGGGAAACCGCCAGGATAATGATATAACCGCGCCAGAAATTGCCGGGCCCGATGCGGCCAGCGGGACTGA
>JAAANZ010000068.1 GCA_009909065.1 Alphaproteobacteria bacterium
CGCTCTCCCCGGTAGAGCCGGTCCTGAATCGGCCGCCACCAGTCCTTCCGGTCCAGATACCAGTCCACGGTCTGCGCCAGCCCGTCTTCCAGGCAGGTCCGCGCCTGCCAGCCGAGTTCCCGGCCGATCCGGCTGGTGTCGACAGCATAGCGCAGGTCATGGCCGGGGCGGTCTTCGACGAAATCGATCAGGCTTGCATGCGGCTGGCCGTTTTGCCGGGGACAGCGCTCATCCATCAACTGGCATATCCGGCGGACCAGGTCGATATTGCGCCACTCTTCCCCGCCCCCGACAAGATAGGTCGATCCGGGCCGGCCATTCGCGGCAACGCGCAGCAGAGCATCGACATGGTCGTCCACATAGACCCAGTCGCGGATATTCTCGCCCCTGCCATAGACCGGAATGGTCTGCTCGGCGCGGGCCTTGAGGATGACCAGCGGGATCAGTTTCTCGGGGAATTGAAAGGGGCCGTAATTGTTTGTGCAGTTGGAGACCAGCGCGGGAAGCCTGTAGGTTTCGCTCCAGGCCCTGACAAGCATGTCGGCCGAGGCCTTCGAGGCGGCATAGGGCGAATTCGGGCGATGGGGCGAGTTTTCGTCAAAACGCCCCTGCGCGCCCAGGGCCCCGAAAACCTCGTCGGTGGAGACATGATGGAAGCGGAAATCCGGCGGCGCCTTTCCCGCGTCCAGATAGGCCCGCGCCGCCTCGAGCATCGTATAGGTGCCCGTGATATTGGTCTCGATAAACTCGCCCGGCCCGTCAATCGACCTGTCGACATGGCTTTCCGCAGCCAGGTGCATGATCACTTCGGGGCGAAACCGGTCGATGAGGGCCTCCACCGCGCCGCGATCGCAGATATCGGTTCTGGAAAAACTGTAACGCGGATGCGCACGGACACAGTCGAGACTGGCCGGACTGGCGGCATAAGTGACCTTGTCGATATTGAGCACATCATGGCCGACGCGAATCGCCTGTCGCACCAAGGCCGATCCGATGAAACCCGCCCCGCCCGTCACAAGAATGCGCATGATTTTCGTCTTTCCTGTCTCAGACCGGAGCGCTCGGCTTACTACGAAGTCCCATCGCCGAAAACCGCACCTGCGCAGACCCGGGCGACCCGATCAGAACGGCGAGCGGAACTCGCTCCAGGACACCGCCTGCCTATCCTGTTTCGACAGAACCGGGGTCCGTTCGCCAAGCCCCCAGTCGATCGCCAGGTCAGGATCGTCCCAGCGCACCGAACCGCTCGATCCGGCATCATAATGCGCATCCACCTTGTAGAGGACGACCGTGTCGGCTTCGAGCGTGGCGAAACCGTGCAGGAAGCCGCGCGGTATGAAGATCTGAGCGCCCGATTCGGCTGTCAGCCGCGCGCGGATCCACTCCCCGAAATGCGGCGAGTGACGGCGCGCATCGACGGCGACATCGATGATCGCGCCCCTGACCACGCGAACCAGCTTGGCCTGCGCAAAGGGCGGCGCCTGGAAATGAAGCCCCCGAACGGTCCCGGCCTGACGCGACCAGGACTGGTTATCCTGGCAGAAATCGGCCCCGATTCCGGCCTCGGCAAAGGTGCGGGCATTCCATGTCTCGCTGAAGGTCCCGCGGGGGTCATCAAACCGCGCCGGCGTGAGCAGCCGGATGTCGGGATGCGCTGTGGATTCGATCTGCAGGCTCATGGCGCGGTTTCCATTCCGGGGACGCCCTGCCCGATTGGCCTTGCCATGACAAGCCCGCCCGGGCCCGGCAATAGGCGCCTGCAACGGTTTGATCATCAGCGCGAGCGTGTTCGGGCGCCAGATCGCCGCGGCCGTGCTCGATACCGACACCGAATCGGCGGCCATCGACCTCTCAGGCTATTACGTCGCTTCCTTTCTGATCTCGGTCGGGGTCGGCGGGATCACCTTCGACGCCGACAACAAGCTGGAATTCATCCTCACCCATTCCGACGATGACGTGGCCTATGAGGCCGTTGACGCCACCGACGTGGACAAGGTGGCCAGCGTCGGAGACCTGGGCGAAGTGCTGGGCTTCACGGCCGAACATGCCGCGGCCGCAAGCTACATCGCCAACTATGTCGGCGGGAAACGCTATGTGAAGGTGAAGGCCGAATTCACCGGCACCCATGGCACGGGAACGCCTGTCAGCGTGGCGTGCGCGTCCGGTGCGGGCGAGCGCAGCCCAGAAACAGGTCAGCCGGTTTTTTCTTCTCCTTTCCCGGTTGCGCCCTGCCCCGCCCGTGTTCGTGTCACGGGCGGGGTTTTTCTTTTAACCGAGAAGAACCAGACAATGGCGGGATGGGCGTGAACCTCCTGCCCCTGCTTTAGCAGCCATTCCAGCCCGAGATGAGCGAAGCAGGCTGCCGTTGCGAGGAACGCAGCCCCCAGAACTATTATCGCCCCAGCCATCGGCTTGTTGTGGCGAACCTCCAGGAACCGCAGCAGAGCTTGCGAGAGCATCCAGGACAGAGCCGCGAACAGCGTGGTCAGGATGATCACCAGCTCCATGCCCATACCGAGGCCAATGAAGCCCCGGCAGGTGAAGTAGATGGCCGCCACG
>JAAANZ010000128.1 GCA_009909065.1 Alphaproteobacteria bacterium
TTCATTTAAAGCACTTCCGCGCCGAAGGGAATCGCGGGGATTCCCATTTTTGCCGAATGCTGATTCCTTCTGTTTCAGGAGGATCGCCGATGTCATCTGCCTATTCGATGGACTTTCGCCGGGCCGTTGTCGCCCATGTTGGCCGCGGGTCGAGTTGTTCGCAGACCGCCCGGGTGTTCGGGACAAGCCGCAGCTTCGTGATCAAGCTGATGCGGCACTTCCGCGAGACCGGGGATCTTGCGCCGCGTCCGCGCGGCGGGGCGCGCCATTCGAAGCTGGTCGCCTTCCAGCATGAGATCATTGGCTGGATCGAGGCGCGCCCGGACATCACGCTGCAGCAGATGGCCGAGCGGCTGATGGACATCCATGGCGTGACAGCCTCCACATCGGGCCTGTCGGACATGCTGCGCCGGGCCGGGTACACATATAAAAAAATCGCTGCTGGCCAGCGAGGCTACGCGCGGCAAGCATAAGGCGAAACGGCTGCACTGGATCACCCGGCGCCAGCCCTTCATGGCTGACCACCTGCACCGAGTCGGTTGATGAATGGCTTGGATCGGTCGTGCAAAAACGTATCCGGCATATCGGTTTTGTAGCCGTTGCCATGATGGAGATCCGCGCGTCCTGGGCCTCACAAAAGCGCCGGCATCAATGTGCCGTTTTTTAAACCAGGCTACCAGGGACGCGGGTGTTCGACCCTTCCGGCCATCATCCTCCTTCCGCCAACCTCATCTGCCTGCTGCGCTCGCTTTCCACGGCAGGCAAATTCTCTTCACTCAGCGCACAGCTGCGCCTGCCATGGGATCGAACACGCGGCCATGGCGCAGGCTCGCCCAGGCGATCCTCGCAAGCTTTCCTGCCAGCGCCACCACGACGACATTGCGGTGCGCGCGCGCCAACAGAGCGCGCAGCCAGCCCCCGAGCGGCGTGTCCTGCTTCGACAAGCCGGGCAGCGCGGCACGTGCCCCATGGATGAGCAGCATGCGCAGATAGACATTGCCACGTTTGGTGATGCCCAGCAGACGCGCCTTCCCGCCCGTACTCATCTGGCGCGGGACCAGGCCGAGCCAGGCCGGCAGGTCGCGTGCACGCCGGAACGCCTCGCCGTTGCCTATGGCGGCAACCAGTGCCGTCGCGCCGAGCACGCCGATACCCGGGATCGAGGTGAGCCGCTGAACTGGTGCCTCGCGCCGCGCGATGTCACCAAACTCGGCATTCAGCGCATCGATCCGCTCATCCAGACCCTGCCATTCGCGGCGCATGTCAGCCACCAGCGCGAGCATGCGCGGCGACAGATCGGCCGGCGGCGCTTCGAGCAGCCCGTCAATCTCCCTTTCGAGCACCTTGCGTCCCTGGCGAAAGACATGCCCGCGCTCGAGCAGAATCGCCCGCATCTGGTTGATCAGGGTCTTGCGCACACCGACGAGCCGCGAGCGCGCCCTGTGAAGGGTCTGCAGGTCGAGCTGGTCCTGGCTCTTGAGCTCGACAAACCGCATGGTCGGGCGTGTGGCCGCTTCGGCAATGCCCTCGGCGTCATTGTCATCATTCTTCTGCGCCCGGACATAGGGTCGGACATATTCCGGCGACATCAGCCGGATCTCATGGCCGTGCGCGGCGAAGAGACGGCCCACATAATGGGCACCGCAACACGCTTCCATGGCCACGATGCATGGTTCAAGCTCCGCTGCCAGCCTCGAAAGGCTCGCCCGCCTCACACGACGGCGCAGAACGACCGTACCGTCACCGTCCATACCCGCAACACTGCTCAGATTCTTGCCCAGATCGATCCCAAGCGTCACTATCGTCATTGGCCTGCTCCTTTCCTTCAACAGGCCGACACCATAGACCGGTGCCGGCGGAAGGGGCGGGCCATCCCATAAAATCGCTGCTGGCCAGCGAGGCTACGCGCGGCAAGCATAAGGCGAAACGGCTGCACTGGATCACCCGGCGCCAGCCCTTCATGGCTGACCACCTGCACCGCCTTGTCTTCATTGATGAAACCTATATCAACACGAAGCTCCACCGGTTGCGTGGCCGGGCGCAGCAGGGCGAGCGGCTCCACGACACCGCACCCTTCGGCGGCTGGTCGACCCAGACCTTCATCGCGGGCCTGCGCCGCGATGAGATGATCGCGCCCTGGATCATCAATGGTCCCATCAACAAGGCCGCCTTCGAAACCTATGCCGAGACCCAGCTCGCCCCCGCTCTCAACAAGGGTGACGTGGTGATCCTCGACAACCTCTCCTCGCACAAGAGCGACAAGGCCAGCGAAGCGCTGAGACAAGTCGGATGCTGGTTCCTGTTCCTGCCGGCCTACAGCCCAGACCTGAACCCGATCGAAATGGCCTTCTCGAAAATCAAGGCCCATCTTCGGCGCATCGGCGCACGCAAAATCGATGCGCTCAACGACGCCATCGCCGACATCCTTCAACTCTTCAGCTCCGAGGAATGCCTCAACTACTTCAACGCCGCAGGTTATGGAGTCGATTGAAACGGAAACGCTTTAGGG
>JAAANZ010000109.1 GCA_009909065.1 Alphaproteobacteria bacterium
AACCCCCAAAACTCGCCCTCATCGCTATCGCAAGAAAACTCCTCACAATCCTCAATGCAAAGCTCAAAAACACAAATCCACAACACAGTTGCTGAGGAGCGATCCATCCAGGATCGCGTCTCGAAGGATGGCGGCGCGATCATGCTTTCAGGTTCGCAAGACCCGATCGCAGGAGTTCTTCAGCCGCCTGTTAACCTGCCAGCAGCGGCGCGGCCGGTTGCAGGTATGCGCCGGAGAGAAGACCCGCCATGGCGGCCAGGAGCAGTAGCGAAATGGCGTGCGAAACATGCTGTGAGCGGTTCATTTGTCCAATCCTTCGTGTCTGTGTGACTGTTCGAACAGCCTTGCTCTGACCGGACAATTGGGGATGATCGCGCCGGACGTCATATCACTCCGATACACGCCGGCGTGAGCCGGACGGTGAAGAAGTCACAGGCCCAGCACGCGCTTGGCGATGATGTTCTTCTGGATTTCATTCGTCCCCCCATAGATGGATTGGGCCCGCCCGCCGAGATAGGCCGCGCGGGCCGGCGGCGCCCAGGCGGCAAGCCGGTCCTCGCCCGCCCAGTCCGGCGCGGCGCTGTCCTCGCTGGCGATGAGCGCGGCGCGCGCACTGGCCTCGAGCATCAGCTCGGTAATCTGCTGGTGCGTCTCGGTGGCAAGGATCTTGACAATCGAGGCCTCATTGCCCGGCGCCCCTCCGGCCGCCACAGCGCTGAGGATGCGGAACACCGTCATTTCCAGGCTGTCGACGGCCATTTCCGCCCCGGTGAGTTTTGCCGCAAAGGCCGGTTCGTCGATCAGGCGTCGATTTCCACCCGCCGGTGCCCAGGCCGCAATTTCGCGCAGGCCAGCCAGCATTTTCCGCTTTCCGCCGATCCGGGCATAAGAGGTGCGTTCATGGCCGAGCAGGTATTGCGAATAGGTCCATCCCTTGCCCTCTTCGCCGATGCGATAATCGACCGGGACGCGGACATTCTCGAATGTCACCTGATTGAGCGCGTGCTTCCCGTCAATCGAGATGATCGGTGTCACGCGCACGCCGGGCCGGTCGATCTCGCTGATCAGGAAGGTGATACCCTCCTGTTTGCGCCCGGAATTGTCGGTGCGTGTGAGCAGGAAGATCCAGTCGGCATGCTGGGCCGCGGAGGTCCAGACCTTGGTGCCATTGAGGACATATTCATCGCCTTCGCGCACCGCGGAAAACTGCAGGGAGGCAAGGTCGGAGCCGGCTTCGGGCTCTGAATAGCCCTGAGCCCAGCCCTCGCGGCCCTCGCGGATGCCGGGCAGCCAGCGCGCCTTCTGTTCCTCGCTTCCGAACGTATAGAGTACAGGGCCGACATAGATGACGCCCATCGGCGTGACAGTCGGCACGCCGGCGCGTTCGAGTTCCTCGTCGAAGATGTATTGCTGTTCGATCGACCAGCCGGGTCCGCCATATTCGGCCGGCCAGCCGGTTGCCAGCCAGCCCTTTGCGCCCAGCGCCTGTTCGGAGCGGCGAACCTCCCGGGTCGTCAATGAGCGGCCCGCCGCCGTCTTGGCAATGATATCCCCGGGAAATTCGGTCTCGAAGTAGTGGCGCACCTTTCCGCGGAATCGTTCGAGTTCGGGAGCGAAAGCCAGGTCCATGAGTGTTCCTCCGCAGCGGGCGTTTTCCGGCCCCGTCATGCCTTGCCGTCGAGGTTAACGGCCTTGCGCGCGAGGTCCAGCCTGACGCAGGGGCGCCTGGAACCGCCGGACAAGTCAGGGCAACCGGGCGATGTGCCGGTTTGGCCGTCAGGCCGTGTCATCGAGAAATCCGATCCGGCATTCCGGCCCGGCCCCAAAAGCGGCGCGCTCTCAATTGGAATCAACGTGCCGCTTCAAATCCTTGCTTTTAAGCGCTTCCGGACGGCAAACCGGTGCCCACTTCGCCTGAAAGCGCTTCAAGCGCCGTGATCCAGCGTGTCGGGCCCGATCTCCGCCAGCGTCGTCGCCCCGGTCAGCGCCATGGTGACCTCCAACTCCCCCTTCATCGTGGCCAGGAGGTCGGTGACGCCGGAAGTGCCGCGAGCCGCCACGGCATACACCCAGGGCCGCCCCATCAGAACGGCCTGCGCGCCGAGGGCGAGCGCCTTGACCACATCCTGGCCGCTGCGCACGCCGCCATCCATCAACAGGCCCGCGCGCCCGTCGACCGCCTCGACCACACGCGGAAGCATGGCGATCGAGGACGCGACTCCATCGAGTTGTCGTCCGCCATGATTGGAGACGATCACGGCGTCGGCCCCGGAATCGACAGCCATTCTCGCGTCGCGCGGACTGAGCACGCCCTTGATGACGAGATCCCCATCCCAGATGTCGCGCAGCCACTCGATATCCGACCAGGTCACACCCGGGTCGAGCTGGCTGTCGATCCAGTCCTTGAAGTCGGCCGGCGTCGTCGCTTTCGGGACATATTCGGTGAGATTGCCGAAACTGTGCGGGCGCCCGCCGATCGCCACATCGCTGAGCCAGCCCGGATGCATCAGATACGAAACCGGACCGGCGCGAAACCGCTTCAGCGGGCCGAGGCTCCCGCTGAGGCCGTTGCGAATATCTCGATAGCGCGCCCCGACGACCGACAGGTCCACGGTAAAGACCAGTGTCCTGACACCGGCCAAAGCGGCGCGCGCCAGCAATTCGCGCACCGGCCCACGGTCGCGCAGCATGTAAAGCTGGAACCAGAACGGAATGTCCGAGACCGCGGCAACCTCCTCGATCGAACAGATGCCGACCGTGGACAGACAAAAGGGCAGGCCCGCGCTGTCGGCCGCGCGCTTGGCCTGCGTTTCGGCCCGCCGGGCCATCATCCCGGCAAGCCCGACAGGAGCCAGCGCCAGAGGCATGTCGAGCCTTCGCCCGAACAGGCGCGCGGTGGTGTCGATCGAGGAGACATCGCGCAGGACCTGCTGGCGCAGTTTCAGCGCCTCGAGATCGGCGACATTGCTGCGCAGTGTCCGCTCGCCGTAGGCCCCGCCATCGACATAGTCGAACAGGGCGCGCGGCAGGCGTTTTTCGGCGAGCCGCCGGTAATCCTCATGGCTGGCCGGGGCAAGACGGAGCGTCGGCAATCAGGCCTCCCCCTGACCGTGCGCCCGATCAGGCCTCCTGCGTGGCGATGGCGCCATGACAATGCTTGTATTTCTTGCCCGAGCCGCAGGGGCACGGGGAATTGCGCGGCGTGTCTGACCAGTCATCTTCGGCCTGCGGCACGGCATCGGGATGCTCTGTGTCGACGCGGTCCATCTCGTTGCGCCCTGTATCCGGGTCGAGATGGGTTTCCGCGGCCTGGCGCCTCGGCGGCGACTGAGGCGCCGGATTGTCGCCCATTTCCACGCGCAGCCCCATCAGCGAACGGGTCACGACGGCGCGCAGGTCCGAAAGCATGGCGTCGAACAGCTTGAAGGCTTCTTCCTTGAATTCATTGAGCGGATCACGCTGGCCATAGCCGCGCAGGTGGATCACCGAGCGCAACTGGTCGAGCTGCTGGAGGTGCTGGCGCCACTGCATGTCCAGCACCTGCAGCAGGACCTGCTTCTCGATATAATTGATCTGCGCATCGCCGGCAAACTGGCGCTTTTCGGCATAGGCGCTGTCAGCCGCCTCCTTGATTCGCCCGAGAATTTCCTCATTCGCAACGCCATCCTCTGCGGCCCAGTCGCGAACGGGAAGCTCCAGCCGGAGGTCACGCTGGAGGAGCTGGTCAAGCCCCTCGATGTCCCACTGCTCGGCATAGGCCTTTTCGGGCATGGTGGTCGCGACGATATGCTCGAGCACCTCCTCGCGCATGTCGGAAATGGTTTCCGAAACGTCCTCGGCCTCCATGAATTCGCGGCGCTGCTCGAAGATCACCTTGCGCTGGTCGTTGACCACATCGTCATATTTCAGGACGTTCTTGCGCATCTCGAAATTGCGCTGCTCGACCTTTTTCTGGGAGGTCTCCATCGCCTTGTTCATCCAGGGATGGGTAATGCCCTCGTCTTCCTTGATGCCCAGACGCTTCATGACATTGTCGAGCCGGTCGGCCGCGAAAATGCGCATCAGGTCGTCTTCGACCGAGATGAAGAATTTCGACTTGCCGGGATCGCCCTGCCGCCCGGTCCGCCCGCGCAGCTGGTTGTCGATCCGCCGGCTCTCGTGCCGCTCGGTCCCGAGAACATAGAGACCGCCGGCATCCAGCGCCTGCTTCCTCTTGACCTCTATATCGGCCTTGATCTGCGCCGCCAGCGAGTCCGTCTCGCTTTGCGTCAGTTCCCGTCCGAGCTTTTCGGCCTGGGCGGCCGATTCCTTTTCCAGGCGCATGTCAAAACTGCCGCCGAGTTGAATGTCGGTGCCGCGCCCGGCCATGTTGGTCGCGACGGTGACCGCGCCCGGCACGCCGGCATCAGCGATGATCTGGGCTTCCTGTTCATGATGGCGGGCATTTAGCACGTTATGCGGCACGCCCGACTGTTCGAGCAGCGAGGAAAGAATTTCCGATTTCTCGATCGAGGCGGTGCCGAGCAGCACCGGCTGGCCCTTTTCGCGGCAGGCTTTCACCTCCTCGACGATTTCGCGATATTTCGACTCGCCGGTGCGGTAGACGACATCATCCTCATCGACACGCGCGATCGGCTTGTTCGTCGGAAGCTCGACAACTTCAAGCTTGTAGATGTCGGCAAATTCGGCGGCCTCTGTCGTGGCCGTTCCCGTCATGCCGGCGAGCTTGTCATACAGCCGGAAATAATTCTGGAAGGTGATCGAGGCGAGCGTCTGGTTCTCCGGCTTGATCTCGACCTGTTCCTTGGCCTCGATAGCCTGGTGAAGGCCTTCCGACAGGCGCCGGCCCTCCATCATGCGGCCGGTGAACTCGTCAATCAGCATGACCTGGCCGTCCTTGACGATATAATCCTTGTCGCGATGGTAAAGCTTGTGCGCACGCAGCGCCTGGTTGGCATGGTGGACGATGGAAACATTGGCCGGATCCCAGAGCGACCCTTCCAGCAATTCCGCCTCGGTCAGCATCTCCTCGATCTTTTCCGTCCCGCTTTCGGAGAACACCACGGCACGCTGCTTTTCATCGAGTTCGTAATCATCCTCGCCGAGCTGGGGGACGAGACGGTCCATGGCGCGGTAAAGGTCCGAACGGTCATCGGTCGGCCCGGAAATGATCAGGGGAGTGCGCGCTTCATCCACCAGGATGGAATCGACCTCGTCGATGATCGCGAAATTGTGCCCGCGTTGCGCCATCTGGTCGAGCGAGTATTTCATATTGTCGCGCAGATAGTCGAAGCCGAACTCGTTATTCGTCCCATAGGTAATGTCGGCGTCATAGGCTTGTTTTCGGCCTTGGTCATCGACACCATTGACGACCACGCCCGTCGTCAGGCCGAGGAACCCGTAGAGTTGGCCCATCCATTCCGCGTCGCGGCTTGCGAGATAATCGTTCACGGTGACCACATGGACACCCTTTCCCTCGAGCGCATTCAGGTAGACTGCCAGCGTGGCGACCAGCGTCTTGCCCTCGCCGGTCTTCATTTCTGCGATGGTGCCGTTGTGCAGAACCATGCCGCCGATCAGCTGCACATCGAAATGGCGCATGCCAAGCGTGCGCTTGGCCGCTTCGCGCACGACCGCGAAGGCTTCTTCAAGTATGTCGTCGAGACTCGCGCCGTTCGCGAGGCGTTGCTTGAACTCGTCGGTTTTCTCCCTGAGCGCGATATCCGACAGAGCCTCGATCATGGGCTCCATCGCATTGATACGGTTCACCCGGGCGCGCATGGGCCTGAGCTTGCGATCATTGACGGAGCCGAAAATCTTGCGGGCAACGGAGAGCATGTCGGATACACCAAACGCCTGAGGGCGGATTCAAGATCATGGATTCCGGCGCTCCCGGCCCGAACGGCCCGGAGCCAACTGGCCGGGCCTCGGAGACTTAAGAACCGGTCAGAAACGTGTCAATCCAACCCGCTGTCACCTGGAGCAGGAGAATTCATGCCTGAAATTGCCCGCATAATCGCGATGGCGGCGATCGGGTGCCCCCTTTTTGCAGCCGGTTGCAGCCAGGAAGCGCCGGCGCCGGAGGAAGAAATCCGCGTCGACGCGGCGATCGCGGCCGTCGTCAACGGATCGCCCATCTATTTTGCCGATGTCGAGCTGGAGGCCGTTTCGCGCGGGCTGGTCGGGCCGGGCGAGCCCTTCGGAATCGGCCATGCCGAATACCAGTCCGTCCTCGACCAGCTCATCGACCAGAGGCTGATGGCTCAGGAGGCCGAAGCACGCGGGCTGCACCTAAATGAAACGGCCAGGCGCCGGCTGGAAGTGGCCCGCGAGCGGGTCCTCGGCAATCTCCTGGTGGAAAACCTCGTTGCCGCCGAGGTCACCGATGAGAGGGTGCGCGAGATGTATGCCGAGCAAGTGGACCTGCAGCAACTCGATGACGAGGTGCGCCTGCGCCATATCCTCACCGACACACGCGACGCCGCCGAAGCGGCGCGCAAGCGGGTCCTGGGAGGCGAGGACTTCTCCACCGTGGCCTTCGATGTCTCGCGGGACATGCAGACACGGATCGAGGGCGGCGAGCTTGGCTATGTCGCGCCGGGGCGCATGGGTGAACCCTTCACCAGCAGGATTGCCGATACGCCCACGGGAGAAGTTTCCGAACCCTTCGAGGGCGAAGAGGGCTGGCATATCATCAAGGTCGAGGACCGCCGGACCCCGCCCCCGGCCACTCTTGAAGAAATGCGCCCTGACATTGTCGAATTCCTGACCTGGGAGCAGATCGGCCGGGTGCTCAAAAAGCTGCGCGCCGATGCCGTCATATCTCCGGGAAGCGGCGTGCCGCGGGTCCAGCCGGAGACCAGCCCCGCCCCGGCTGACGAGGACACGCTTTGAAACTCCCGCGCTCGCCGCTGGCCCCCGACCGGTTCGCCGCCCTGCCCGACATCGCCGGACTGCGTGCAGCCACGGGCTCGCGCGGGCTCTATGCGGCCGCGGGCGACGACAGGCCGGACACTTTTCTGCTTGCATTCGATGCCGGCACCCGCTGCGCCGGTGTCTTCACCCGGTCCGCAACCGCCTCGGCCGATGTCGACTGGTGCCGCCAGGCGCTCGTGGCGGGCGGCGGCAAGGCCCGCGCCCTGCTCGTCAATGCGGGCAATTCCAACGCTTTCACCGGCGAATTCGGACAGGCCAAGAATGCGGCCAGCCTCGCGGCGCTGTCCGGGCAATTCGCTGTTCCGCGTGAGCAGTGCTTTCTCGCGGCCACCGGCGTTATCGGGGAACCGCTTCCACGGCCCGGCTATATCGCCGAACTGGTGCCGGAACTTGCCGGCGCGCTCGACCGGCCTGACTGGGAGCGCTGCGCCCGGGCCTTCATGACCACCGATACATTTGCCAAGGGCGCGGCGCGGCGCGGAAACGGCTATTCGATTGCCGGAATCGCCAAGGGTTCGGGCATGATCGCGCCAAACATGGCCACGATGCTCGCCTATGTATTCACCGACGCGGAGCTTCCCGCACACCAGCTCGACGAGTTGCTCCGCAGCGCTGCCGACGCGTCTTTCAACCGGATCAGCGTCGATGGCGACACGTCGACATCCGACACGCTTATGGCCTTCGCCACCGGCGCGGCTGGCCCGGTGGACATAGAGGCCTTCGCCGCCGATCTCACCGCCACCTGCCGTGATCTCGCCGAGCTTGTGGTGCGCGATGGCGAGGGCGCGCGCAAATTGATCCGGCTGCGCGTTTCCGGCGCCGCGAGCGAGGCGGACGCCACCCGGGTTGCGGCCAGCATCGCCAATTCGCCGCTGGTCAAGACGGCGCTGGCAGCCGGGGATGCCAATTGGGGCCGGATCGTCATGGCCGTCGGAAATGCCGGGGTCGAAGCCGCGCGCGAGAGGCTGCGGATCTGGTTCGGCGACCATCTGGTTGCCGAACAGGGGGGGCGGGCGGCCGGCTACAGCGAGGCCGCCGCAGGGGCCGCCTGCGCGGGGGACGAAGTGATCATCCGCGTGGATCTCGGCGTCGGCGCGTCACGCGAGATCGAATTCCTGACCTGCGATCTCACGCACGCCTATATCGACATCAACGGAGCCTATCGCACATGACTCTGGTGCTTGTCGCGGCCGCGGCGCTGTATGATGGCGACGGCAGGATCCTTCTCGCACGCCGTCCCGCCGGCAAGCCGATGGCCGGGCTTTGGGAGTTTCCCGGCGGAAAGGTCGATCCCGGCGAAACGCCGGAAGAGGCGCTGGTGCGCGAACTCCAGGAAGAACTTTCCATCAGCGTTAACAGGACGCATCTGGTTCCGGTCACATTCGCCAGTCATGCTTATTCCGGCTTTCATCTCCTGATGCCCTTATATGCATGTCGGAAATGGAACGGTGATGTCGAGCCGCGGGAAGGCCAGTCCCTCAAATGGGTTGAGCCTTCCGCGCTTGCAGAGCATCCTGCACCGGCAGCGGACATACCCCTTTTCCGGGTATTGGCAGGCGGCAAGGACGTGCAGGCATGAAACATTTTGTCAGGCGGGTGTTTCGCCAGATCTCCGGCGATCGCAAGGGCGCGACGGCTGTGGAGTATGGTCTCATCATTGGACTGCTCGCACTGGCCATCATCGGCTCGGTCGCCCAGGTCGGCTCCCCGGTCGAGAACCATTTCGAAGCGGCCGCCAACGGCTTCCCGGACTGACACGCGCCATTCAAGAAAGCGGCAACCCTCAATCGGACGTGTTGTCCTTGCGCGCGAACACTTCTGTCAGACTGACCTTTGCGCTTCCCGGCTTCAGCGGTTTCGGCTGCCCTTGGGCGGGCGCCCAACCCGACAGCCAGACGATCCGGAAAGTCGCCCGCACACGGCCATCAGGGTCCGAATGCGAAGCGCTGTAAGTCTCGGCCGCGCGCATCAGGATGCGCCGGGAAAGCCCCTGATCGGCGGACTGGGCGAAGGCGGCTGTCTCGCCCATGCCGCGCAGGTCCTGTAGAAGGCTCATGGCATTGTCATAGCGAACCGTGATCGACTCGATATCGACGACCGGCATCGCGAAGCCCGCGCGCTGCATCAAGGCGGCAAGATCCTGCAAACCCGGCAGCGGCGAAATCCTCGGCCCTGCGCCGCCCCTGATTTCCGCCTCGGCGAGCGCCAGGCTTTCACGCAGTTCCGGCAATGTGCCCGCCCCGGCGAGTGCGGCGAGGAAAAGCCCGTCGGGCTTGAGGGCCTCGCGCAATTGGACGAGCAGTCCGGGCAGGTCATTGACCCAGTGCAGCGACAGCGCGCTCGCCGCAAGGTCGAAGCTTCCCGGGGCGAATGCCAGGGTTTCAAGCGGCATGACACACCCCGACAGTCCCCGCGCGCGCGCCAGACGCGCCATGGACTCGGCGGGATCAGTCGCGATGACGCCGCTCACCTGCCCGCTTTCCAGCAGGGCCTCCCCGAGCACACCATTATGGCAGCCATGGTCGAGCGCCACCGGGAATTGCCGGGAACTGTCGGCCAGCCGCTCGGCCAGGTCTCTCGACAGGCGGCGCTTGAGGAAGTCATATTCATGATACTGCGCCGCGGCGCGAGAGCGGCGGCGGGCATGGCGTACCGGGTCGAAGACATGTGGGACAGGGGCGGAATTCATGCACATTGATATGGCGCCGGCCTGGCGCCGCGCCAAAGGTTTTCTGCGCGCGGGAACCGAATTCATCTGGCCCTCGCGCTCCATGGTTTCAGGCGCCCCGAGCACGGCGAAAGGCACCGTCAGCCCCGAGGAATGGACCGCGCTCAGCTTTCTCCATGGCACGGTCTGCCGGCGCTGCGGCCTGCCCCAGGAAATGGATCTGGGCGAGGAGACGGTTTGCGCCGCCTGTGTGGCGCGCCCCCCGCGCTGGCAGGCGGCCCGGGCCGCACTGGCCTATGATGAAGCCTCGCGCCGGCCGGTCCTGGAACTCAAACGGGCCGGTCGGCGCGACGGGCTGGCGGTCATGGCCAACTGGATGGTTCAGGCCGGACATGACCTCCTGGCGCGCAATGACCTCATCGTGCCAGTACCCCTGCATTACCGACGTCTGGCGAGCCGCGGCTACAACCAGGCTGGCTGGCTTGCGTCCGCTGTATCCCGGCAGTCGGGCCTGCCGATGCGTCCGGCGATCCTGAAACGCGTGCGCTCAACGCCCACCCAGGGCGGACTGAACCCGCGCGCGCGCCGGCGAAATGTTGCGGGCGCGTTCTCGGTGTCGCCGGCCCGGGCCGGTCATGTCGCGGGACACCGGGTGCTCCTGATCGACGATGTGCTGACCACCGGGGCCACTGTAAATGGCTGCACGCGCGCCCTGCTGAAAGCCGGGGCTGCCTCGGTTGATGTCCTCGTGCTCGCGCGCGTTGTGCGCGAGCACGACGTGACCATATAAGGCGACATGTTGAAACGACGGAGTTAGCGGCCCAATGGCGAAGGTGACTGTCTATACCCGGGCGATGTGCCCGTTTTGCACCCGCGCGATCGACCTCTTGCAGCGCAAGGGGGCCCGGTTTGACGAGATAGATGCCGGGATGGACCCGGCGCGCAAGCGTGAAATGGTAAGCCGGTCCGGCGGGGCCCGCACCTTCCCGCAGATATTCATCGGCGACATGCATGTCGGCGGCTGCGACGAGATCATGGCGCTCGAGCGCCGCGGCGAGCTTGATGGCCTGCTTGCTGCGCAATAGTGGGGGTTGGGCGCGATGATACGTTATGCCCTGCGCTGTCACGACTGTTCGGCCGAATACGAGGCCTGGTTCGCCTCGTCGGCCGCCCATGACCGCCAGGTCGAGGCCGGTCTTGTCGCATGCCCCGATTGTGACGGCGTGAATACCGGAAAGCAGATCATGGCGCCGGCGATTGGTCGCGGGCGGATGAACTCGCCCACGCCCGGTCAGGGGCAAGACGACGAGGCGTTTGCCGAATTCGCGGCGAGGACGCGCCGGCATATCGCGGAAAATTTCGATTATGTCGGCCGGGAATTTGCCCGCGAGGCGCGCGACATGCAGGATGATGAAAACGGCCGGCGCGCGATCTGGGGGCAGGCGAGCCCTGCAGAGGCGAGCGCTCTGCTGGAGGAGGGGATACCCGCACTCCCGCTTCCCGATGGATTGGCTCCGAAGCCGCCCAAGCCGGACAAGGATGTCAACTGAACAGGGATGCGCGCTTCTGGCCGCTTGACGCTCGAACATCTGCGCTTACACACGTTGTCAGCAGGTTCGGTAAGACGGTTTGTGAGGCACGAGATGGCAGCGGCTGACTACACACGCGGCGAAATGGACATCACCACTCAGGAGCGCACCTGGGACGGCTTCATCAAGTTCTCGGTGTGGAGCGGTTTCATCACGATCCTTGCGGTTGCCTATATGACGCTGACGCTTGCCACGGGCATGCACTGGCTCATCGCCCTGGTCCTGTGCGCCGGCTCCGGACTTGTCGGTGGGCTTCTGATGGGAATGGGCGGCGCCTGGATCGCCACGGTGATCGGCCTTTCGGCGCTTGCGATCTTCATCCAGATCGTGATTGCCATTTCCAGGGCGCTGATTCCGGCTTGAGATCAGTCGCCGGTCTTGGTTTCACAGGAGGCGCAGCAGCGCGCCGCCGGATCCTTCGTCAGTCGCGCCAGGTCAATCTGCGTGCCGCACGCTTCGCAATAGCCGAAACAGCCTCTTTCCATCCGCCCGAGCGCGTCATCGATGCGCTGGAGGTCATGGGCGGCCTGGTCCTGCGGGCGCGTGCGCCTGGCCAGCCGCTTCTCAATCGGGCCGAGATCCTTGTCCACCTCGGGATGCTGCGCGCTGCTTAGGGAGTTGGCAAGCCCTTTGCGCCCAGTATTTCCTCTTTCGGCCCCCCGCACCCAAGCGATAAGGCTTTTCCATGAATCTTGCGGCCATGCAGCTCGAAGGCGCCACCAAGCGTTTCGGCGCGTTCCTCGCGGTCGATGATCTCAGCTTTCGTGTGCCCGAAGGCGCGATTGTCGGGTTTCTGGGCCCCAACGGGGCGGGCAAATCGACCAGCCTGCGAATGGCGCTCGGCATACTCACGCCCGATGCCGGCAGGGTTTCACTCTTCGGCGCCCCTCCGAGGCTGGAGATGCTGCGCCGGGTCGGCTTCCTTCCTGAAGAGCGCGGTCTTTACAAGAAGATGAGCCCGCATGCGATCATCACCTATTTTGCGCGGCTTCGGGGAATGGATGCCGATCCGGCGCGCCGGCGGGCCGACGAGCTTCTGGATGCAGCCGGCCTGGGCGAGTTTTCCCGTTCGCGCATTTCGAAACTATCCAAGGGCATGGCCCAGAAGGTCCAGATCCTTTCGACACTCGCCCACAAGCCCGACCTGCTGATCCTCGACGAGCCGTTTTCCGGGCTCGACCCGGTCAACCAGCAGGATCTCGAGGCCCTGATCCGGGCCGAGCATGCGCGCGGCGCGACGATCCTGTTCTCGACCCATGTCATGGAACATGCCGAGCGACTGTGCGAAACGATCGTGATGATGGCGCGGGGGCGCAAGGTCTTCGATGGCCGCCTCGAAGCGGCCTATTCGGCCCTTGGCCAGCGCGCGCGCATCGCCGTCACCGACGGATTCGACCTTCATGCCGCCCTGTCTCCGGCAGGCTTCACCGCCGAGCCGGAGCCCGAAGAGGCCGGCCGCAAATGGTGGCAGGTCCAGTTGCCGCCCGGCTGTGATGCCCAGGACGCCTTGCGCGCCGCGGTCGACAAGGGGGCGCCGATTGCCGGTTTTGCCCCTCAACTGGCCCGCCTGCGCGATGTCTTCGTATCGCTTGTCGGCGAGGCCGAGGCCCTCGAACTGCCGCGTCAGGAGAGTTCAACATGATCGGCTCGATCTATCTCGTCGCGCGGCGCGATTATCTTGGCTATGTCACGGCCTGGGGATTCTGGCTTGGCCTGTTGCTCACACCGGTTCTGCTGGGCGCTGGCATGATCGCGCCGACGCTTGCCGCCTCCTCCGAGCCGGTTCGTCATTTCACCATCATCGACGGGAATGACGCCTTTCGCGACGCCTTGATGGAGGAAATGTCCGAGTCGCGCGCCGACGCGGTGCGGTTCCAGATCGAGACGTTGGAACTTGTCGGCTCCGGCAACGGGCCCGGCGCTCTGGAGGCGTTCAATGCCGCACTCGAGGGCGGAGCCTCCCTGGAAGACGCAATATCGGCCACCGGGCAGGGAGCGACGCTGAGCGTGCCCCAGAGGGATTATGCCTATGTCCCGCCGCCGGCCGGATCGCTGGAGCAATTGCGGCCCTGGCTGCTGGGCGAGCGCCAGATCGAAACCGAAGCCGGCCCGGCCCCGCTTTTCGCGGTGCTCGTCGTCAAGCCGGACCGGATCGAGTATTGGAGCGAGAATGTCACCGAGGGCGGCCTCAAATCGCTTGCGCGTGACGCGGCAACCCGGCTGACCCGCGCGCGTGTCTTTGCGCAGGCGGGTGTGGATCCCGGGATCCTCGAACGCATTTCGGCAGCCACGCCCGAGCTTGAGGAAAAACGCGTGCGCGATCAGGCCGGCGCGCCGAGCGAGGTGACCCTTGCCGACAGGGCCCCCTTCATTGTCTCGATCGCGATCGCCTTCCTCCTGTGGACCCTGATTTTCTCGGTCGTGAATTATCTGCTGATGGGCACGATCGAAGAGCGTTCGAACAAGATTTTCGACTCCCTGCTGACCTCGGTCAGCCTGTCGCACCTGCTGGCGGGCAAGCTGATCGCGGTGCTCGCCGTGTCACTGACCCTCATGGCTGTCTGGGGGCTGGGCGGGACGGCTGTCACCGTGCTTGTCGGCGCCGCGCTGCCGAGCGGGGCGGCCGGATTGATCGAGACCTTCGCGGCCGCGGCCCTGAACCCGGCCATCCTGCTGCCGGCCCTTCTGAGCTTCCTGCTGGGCTATCTCATGTTCGGAGCCCTCTTCCTGGCACTCGGGTCGCTCTGCGACACGATCCAGGAGGCGCAGACCCTGATGACGCCGTTGCTGGTGCTTCTGATGGTGCCGCTATTCATGCTGGTGATCGCGATCGAGAATCCGGAATCGCCGATCATCGGCGTGATGAGCTGGATCCCCGTCTTCACGCCATTCCTGCTCATCCTGAGAATGCCGACCGAGCCGGCCATCTGGGAGGTGGCAGCCTTGCTGGTTCTCATGGCCGCGGCGGCGATGGTCATTCTCTGGCTGGCGACCCGCGTCTATCGCGCCGGAGCGGTTCACGGCGCGGGCGTCAATGATGCGCTTGCCTGGATGAAGAACAGGCTTCCGGGCCTCGGCAAGCCTGCCCCCTGACATGAAAAACCCCTGAGGCCGGGCCGCAGGGGTCTTCTGGACATGCCATTCATGTCCGCGCGCTCAGAAGCCGCGCAAATGTCCCGTAACCCGGCCTCAGACCAGGCCTTCGCGCTGGGCACGCTTGCGCGCGAGCTTGCGCGCCCGGCGCACGGCCTCGGCCCGCTGGCGCGCCTTTTTTTCCGATGGCTTCTCGAAATGAGTGCGCGATTTCATCTCGCGGAAAAGGCCTTCGCGCTGCATCTTCTTTTTCAATGCGCGCAGGGCCTGTTCGACATTGTTGTCGCGGACGATGATCTGAACGATGGTTCTGTCTCCTTTGTCTCCGGCGCGCCACATGCCCGCCGGATTGTCTGTTGCGGACCGAGAGGCCCGATGATTGGCTGAATCGGCGATGCGCCTATATCACAGCGCACAATCCTTGCCTACCATCGGAATGTAGCACAATGACGCCTCCTTCGCAAACGATCCGTACTGTCTGGCTGGAAGCGCTTCTGCCGCGTGTTCCGGATCTCGGCTGGAGCGAATCGGCCGCCAGGGCCGCCGCGCGCGAAGCCGGTATCTCTGAAGAGGACCAGGCACTGGCCGCACCGGGCGGAGTGGCGGACCTGCGTGAAGCCTTTTTTGACAGCGCCGAGCAGGCAATGATGGCCGACATGGCGGCGCGCGAGGTTTCGCCTTTGAAGATGCATGAACGTGTCGCGCTCGGCGTGCGCATCTGGCTGGACACGCTTGCCCCGCACCGCGAGGCCGTGGCCCGCGCAACCTCGCATGCCTTCCTGCCATGGCAGACCGGGGATGCCGCGCAGCGAGCCTGGTCGGTGGCCGATGCGGTCTGGCAGGCGGCTGGCGACACCGCCGAGGACTATAATCGTTACACCAAGCGCGGCCTGCTCGCCTCCGTGATCCCGTCCATTGTATTCTACTGGCAGGGCGAACCCGACAGTGATGCGCTGGATGATTTCATCATGCGCCGGCTGAAAAACGCGATGACACTGGGCAAGACGGGCGGGCAAGTGCTCGGACCGGTTCTCAGGCTGTTCGAGACCGGGCCGGGCCGGTCCGCCTGACAGAGTGACCCATTTTGCGCCCGGCGCGCGCCTCGCCCTTGCCATAGAGGGTCAGCGACACGTCCGTCCCGAAACCGGCCGGCGGTCGAAGCGCCTCCTGGCCGACAATATTGATCATCTCGACATCATGGAAACGCTCCGCCCTTCCAAGGGGCCAGCCGGCAACGGCGCGAATATGGTTTTCGAATTGTCCGGTGGCACAGGCCTCGGGCGTCCAGTGTCCTGAATTGTGCACCCGCGGGGCGAATTCATTGGCCAGGAGCTGGCCGTCGGCCATCACGAAAAACTCCAGCGCGAGCACGCCGACATAGTCCATCGCCTCGGCGAGCTGCACCGATATGTCCTGTGCCTGCCCGAGCACCTGCGGATCAACGGGCGCGGGCACGCGCGAGCGGCGAAGCATGCCTTCGGAATGCATGTTATGCGGCGGTGTCCAGGCCACGCATTCGCCTGACAGGCCGCGCGCGACGAGCCCGGATATCTCGAGATCGAATTCCACCAGCGTTTCGAGCACGCAGGCACGAGCGCCCAGATCTTCCCAGGCTGAGTCCGCGTCAGCGCGGCTGGCAATGACGGCCTGTCCCTTTCCGTCATAACCCTCGCGCCGGGTCTTCAGCAGCCCTGCGCCCCCGAACGCCTGCAACCCGTTCAGCAGGTCCTCGCGCGTATCGACCCGCCGCCAGTCCGCCACCGCTATGCCGACGCTCTCCAGGAAGGCTTTTTCCTCGGCCCTGTCCTGTGCAACGGCCAGCGCTTTCGCGCCGGGGCGAAACGGCGTTCCCGATGCTGCGACGGCTTCAGCGGCCGCGGCCGGCACATTCTCGAACTCGACCGTGACAATATCGCAGGCCTTGGCGAAGTTGCGCAGGGCCACGGCGTCCTCATAGCCCGCACACACATGCCTCGCCGCCACGCGTGCGGCCGGCGGCGCCGTTTCGGGGCAATAGACATGGACATCGAAACCGAGCTTCGCGGCCGCACAGGCCAGCATGCGGCCCAGCTGCCCGCCGCCCAGTATCCCGATGACAGACCCGGCCGGAAGCATCATGCCTCGTCAGGGATCGCCGGCACGGCGCCGGTCTGTTCGGCGCGGTAGTCTTTCAGCGCCGCGGCGACCTGTGTGTCGGACAGGGCAAGGATGGATGCCGCCATCAGCCCGGCATTCAACGCGCCGGCCTCGCCGACGGCAAGCGTCCCGACAGGGACGCCGCGCGGCATCTGCACAATCGATAACAGGCTGTCCATGCCGGACAGCGACTTCGAACTGACCGGCACACCGAGCACGGGCAGATGGGTCATGGCCGCCGCCATGCCGGGCAGGTGCGCTGCCCCGCCCGCGCCGGCAATGATCACGCGCAGGCCGCGCTGCGCGGCGCTTCCGGCATATTCGGCCAGACGTTCCGGTGTGCGGTGCGCCGAGACGATCCGTGCCTCATGGGCGATGTCCAGGGTCGAGAGGGTTTCGCAGGCATGCCTCATGGTCGGCCAGTCGGACTGGCTGCCCATGATGACGCCGACCTGCGGGTTGGTGTGTGAAGGATAGGGCGCCATGCGTCCGCGCTCTCCTGTCTCGGAAAGCGCTTCACAATAGGCAGCTGCGAAATACGGTCAAGCGCACTGGTCGCCGCCTGTTGTCCGGATTATGGCTTGGGCATGAGCGATAGAGATGCAGACGCGGGCAAATCGTCTCCGGCTGGCGCCGGGCCGGGTGAGGGGCAGGACCGGATTGCCAGGATGCTGGGCCTTGAAACCCTGCCGGCCGAGCCGAAGCTTCGCGCCGCACTCTGCGCCCTCAGTGACGAGGTGGTCTGCCTGCATGCCGAACGGGCGCGCCTGCGTAGGCAGCTTCAGAAGTCTTTGCAGCTGGCCGATCGTGACACGCTCTGCCCTGTCCTCAACCGACGCGCTTTCCGGCGCGAGCTGAAACGCGAGATTGCGCGGGCGGCGCGCTTCGGCTCGCCGCTGTCCGTGACCTATCTGGATCTGGACGGCTTCAAGGCGGTGAATGATGATTTCGGTCATGCTGCCGGAGACGCCGTTCTCGAGCGGGTTGCGGGAATCCTTGTCGATAACACCCGCGAGACGGATATCGTGGCCCGGATCGGCGGGGATGAATTCGCCATCGCCCTGCCTCACGCCACGGCTGACGATGCCGCGCGCCACGCGGAAAGACTGGCCGGCCGGATCGACAGGATCCGTATGCGCGACGGGGGCGCGGCCGACGGCCCTGTCTTGCGGGTGAGCGTGTCCTGCGGCGTCGCAGGCTGGCAGCCGGACATGGAGGCGGAGTCGCTTATTTCGCGGGCCGATGCGGCCATGTATGCCGCAAGAGCGAGCAGCGGGAATGACCTCAAGCGCACCTGAACAGGAATTCAGCGGAGCATGCGTGACATCCCTCGCACGGCTGTGGTTTAATCCTGCCAAGGATGATGGCTTTCAGCAGCAGAGGAGACCTGTTCGATGTCAATTCAGGGCCGTATCGAGGAGCTATCAACCCGCCATCGCCGACTCGACCAGCAGATCGAGAGCGAGCAGAAACGCCCGGCCGCCGATCCGGTGCGCCTGCAGGAGCTGAAACGCGAGAAACTGCGCATTAAGGAAGAGCTGCGCACTCTCAAGCCCAGCTGACCGGCCCGAGGGGCCAGAAGAACGGGGCGCACCTGACATGAAACCGCAAGCTGGCGTGCCAGTCAGGCGTCCGTCCGCAGCGACTGGCGGGGCTGGCTAGAGGATGGCCCAGCCCGTCACTGTCATAATCGGCCTTGGCCGGGAGGTCGGGGAGGCCGTGGCCCGGCGCTTCTTCGAGGCCGGGCACGGGGTCGTCGCGGCCGATTCGGTTTCCGAACGCGTGGATCATGCCCGGCGGGAGCTGGATGCCCAGGTCCAGGTCACCAAGCAGGACCAGCTTTACAAGGCCGGCAGCCTCAAGAATTGCCTGACCATCGCCAAGAACCAGTTCGAACGGCTGGACAATCTGGTCATCGTGCCACAATTGCCCGAACCTGATGAACTCCGCTCCGTCGAGGCGGACAGGTTCGGAACCGCCATGATGCA
Organism: Alphaproteobacteria bacterium; assembly: GCA_009909065.1. Taxonomy (GTDB): domain Bacteria; phylum Pseudomonadota; class Alphaproteobacteria; order Caulobacterales; family Hyphomonadaceae; genus UBA5336. The sequence goes on from JAAANZ010000109.1 coordinate 18,411, forward strand.
GGCGGCAAATTCCGCAATGCTCGCCATGCAGCTCTTCGCGAAAGAACTGGAGGCCCTCGAGGAGGCGGCCGGGGCGCGCGCCACACAGCCGCGACAGCGCGGTTCGGTCGTGTTCATTCTTTCCTTGCAACAGAGACTGATGATTCCGGGCCGGTTTACACAGAATGCCAGCCAGGGCGCGATAGAGGCGGTCATGCGGGCCGGTGCGCTGGAGCTTGCCCCAAGGCGCATTCGCGTGAACGCGGTTTCGGCAGTCCGTCCGCGCGCCCAGTCCGATGATAATGAGCGCGCCTGGCTGAAGTCTCGCACGCCCCTGGGCCGCGCCGCGCTGGCCGATGAGATCGCCGATGCGGCCTTGTTCCTGTCGTCGAGCCAGTCGGCGATCATCACCGGGGAAACCCTCACGCTTGATGGCGGGCGGAGCCTACTGTCCGGCACGCTGGACAATGGTTCCGCAAGCGGTGAACAGACCTGATGCAAAGGTCTTTCGTTTCGCGGCGGGCCGGTGTCTGATCGGGCGGCCATGACGTCGCCCAGCCTGCCGATCGAGAATGTGCTCCCGCAGATCCGCGAAGGGGTGGCCACGCATAACCGGCTTGTGCTGGCTGCCCCGCCCGGTGCCGGCAAGACGACGCGCGTGCCGCTCGACCTCATGGATCAGCCGGCCTGCGCGGGCGGGCGGATCATGCTTCTCGAACCCAGGCGGATCGCGGCGCGCGCCGCGGCCGCGCGAATGGCCGATACCCTGGGCGAGCCTCTTGGCCATACGGTCGGCCTGTCGACGCGGCTCGAACGCAAGATTTCCCGGCACACGCGCATAGAAGTGGTGACGGACGGGCTGTTGGTGCGCCGCATCCTCAACTCCCCCGACCTTGAAGGCGTCAGCACGCTCATCTTCGACGAGTTTCACGAGCGTTCGCTCAACGCCGATCTCGGCCTGGCCCTGGCGCTGGATGTCCAGACGGCGCTGCGGGAGGAACTGCGCATCATCCTCATGTCGGCCACGCTCGACACCGAGGCGATCGCCGGGGCCCTGTCTGCGCCGGTCATCGAGAGCAAGGGGCGCATCTTCCCCGTCGAGACACATTATCTCGGCCGCAGCAGGGCCCGGATTGAAGAGCAGATGGCCGACGCCATCGAGATGGCCCTGCGCCGCGAAACCGGATCGGTCCTCGCCTTCCTGCCGGGCGCGGCGGAAATCCGCCGGACCGCCCAGCGGCTCGAGGATGCCGGCCATGAGGCTGTCGATATCGCACCCCTGTTCGGCGCGCTTTCCCCGGAGGCGCAGGATGCGGCGATCCGGCGGGCGCGCAAGGGGCGGCGCAAGGTCGTCCTGGCCACCGATATTGCCGAGAGTGCCCTGACGATCGAGGATGTCCGCATTGTCGTTGATTCAGGCATGGCGCGCGTGCCGCAATCCGATCCCGCCGGGCTTCGCACCCGTCTGGTAACCGTGCGTGCCTCGCAGGCCTCCGTTGCGCAGCGCCGCGGCCGTGCGGGGCGGACCGGGCCGGGCACCTGCTACCGATTGTGGAGCCAGCCGGAGACCAAAGGCCTGCCGCCCCGCCCGGAGCCGGAAGTGCTGGGGGGCGACCTTACCGGGCTCGTATTGTCTCTGGCCGACTGGGGCGAAAGCGATCCGGCCGGGCTGGACTGGATCGACCCGCCGCCGCCGGGCCGTCTGAGAGCGGCGCGCCGGCGCCTGCAGGATCTCGGCGCACTTGACGGGTCCGGCGCGATCACGCCGCGCGGGCGCGAGATGGCGGCGCTGCCCCTGGCACCGCGCCTCGCCGCGCTTGTCGTCGCCGGCGAGACAGGCGAACCGCGCGCGCTGGGCGCCCATCTTGCGGCCATCCTGACGGAGCGGGGAATCGGTGGATACTCCAGCGACCTCAATGACCGGCTCGCCGGCTTCCTGCGCGACAATGCCCCCCGGGCGACGGCCCTGAAACGTCAGGCGCAACGATGGGGCGGTCCGGCCCCGCCGCGCGGCGACCCCGCATCGCTCATCGTCGCCGCCTGGCCTGAAGCTCTGGCGCGCCGGCGCGGTGGGGACCGCACCGATTTCCTGCTCGCCTCCGGTGAGGCCGGGCGACTTGATGAGGGCGACCGACTCGCCCGCCATGACTGGCTGGCCGTCGCCGAAATGGTCGGATCGGGCACGGCGAGGCGCATAACGCTGGCAGCCCCGCTCAGCGAAGCGGCCGCCTTCACGGCCCGTCCGCCGGTCAGCGAGGAAATTGCCGAATTCGACACCGCAGCCGGCCGATTGCGCGCGGCCCGGGTTCGCCATGTCGGGGCCATCGAATTGTCGCGCCAGCCCTTGCCCGCCCCCTCCGGCGAGGCGGCGCGGCGCGCGGTCATTGACGCCGTCGCGGCCGGGGGATTCGAGTCGATCGGCGGCGATTCGGCCGTTCGCGAAACCGTGGCGCGGGTCGCAATTGCGCGCACGCGGGCGGGCGCGGACTGGCCCGACTGGACAATCGGGCATTTGCGGGCATGCGTCGATGACTGGATGCCGGAGCCGGAGGGGGCAGCGCCTCCCTCGCCGAAGGCACTGAGGGAGGCGCTGACCGCTTATCTCGGCTGGCCCCAGGCCGGCGAACTGGCGCGTCTTGCGCCCTTGCGGCTCGAACTGCCGGCCGGCCGCGCCGCGCCGATCGACTATCTCGATGAAAAGGCGCCGCTCGTCGAAGCGCGCGTTCAGGAAGTGTTCGGCCTGACCCGCCATCCCTGCATCGCCGACGGGACGCGGCCCGTCACGCTGAGCCTGCTCTCGCCGGCACGACGGCCGGTCGCGATTACGCGCGACATTGCCGGATTCTGGAGCGGGGCCTATGGCGACATGGCCAAGGATATGCGCGCAAGCTATCCGAAACACGACTGGCCGGACGATCCGGTCCGCGCCGCACCCCATCCTGGCCATACGCGGCGGCGCCAGAAATAGGCCAACCCTACCACTCCATGCCCATCTGCTTCTTCATCCAGTCGGAAAAGGTAGACGGCTTTTCGAGATTTTTCGGGTCGAGGGTTCCGTAGGCGAGAATCGGACCATCAGCAGCTTCGAGCCGCACGCCGGCCACCTGTTCCTGCAGGCCGGACCAGCCGAGATCACGCGGATCGACCACGAACATGACCCGTTCCCCGCCGCGTCCTTCACGGTCGCGGCCAAAAACGAGTCCATAAACCTTCTCGCGGCCCCAGAGGCCGGCACTGTGGGCCTGTCGCTTGCCGTCAAGCAGCACCGCGTCCCAGAACAGGGTGCGCCGCCATTGCAATACATGCATGCGCTCACCCTTGGTGATCTTGATATCGACTTCCGAACGGGTCAGGCGAACAATATCGGCTTGGAGCTGGCTCATCTGAGGCCCTCAGTCTTGAATTATTGAATATCAATAAAGCCTTATCGATTAGAGGTCAAGGCCTGGCGGCTACAAGGCCTCGCACCAGGGGCGCAGGTCCAGTTCATGCGTCCAGGCCGAGCGGTGCTGTCGGTGCAGCCAGACATAATTCTTCGCGATTTCCTCAAGGCCGGAGCCGCCCGTCGCGCGCTCCCGCACGGCCTGTCGCCTCGCCGGCGCCAATGATCAGCGCCGCCCCGCCGGAGGGATCAGCCATCGGCCAGCTCCGCACATGTGTTGATGAGCCGGGTAATATCGCGCTCTCGCGAGAGCCGGTGATCGCCACCCTTGACCAGTGTGTAGACCAGATCATCGCTGGTAATCAGTTCGACCAGCCGGCGCGCATGCTCTGCCGGCACGTCCGTGTCGCACAGGCCCTGCAGGATGCGAACGGGCCGGTCAAAACGGATGGGCGCGTCCATGATCAGATGCTGCTCACCGGTTTCGAAAAGCGCCCGGGTCAGCGGCACAGGCTCGCCATAATCGGAGGGCTGCATGTGAAGGCCCGTCTCCAGGATCTCCTTCCTCGCCTCGGGCGCGAGACCCGGCCACATGAGCCTCGCGGTGAAATCGGGCGCCGGTGCGATCAGAACGAGTGCGCCGACCCGCTCCGGCCGGGCAATCGCGGCCAGCAGCGCCATCCAGGCGCCCATGGACGATCCGACCAGAGTCTGGCACCCCTCGGTGAGCCCATCCAGGACAGCCAGCGTGTCTTCATGCCAGTGTGTGACCGTTCCTTCCTCGAACCGGCCGTAGGACTGTCCGTGCCCGGAATAGTCGAAGGCCAGGAAGCCATGCCCCCGGGATCGCGCCCAGTCTTCCAGCCGCAGGACCTTCGTGCCTTGCATGTCGGAATTGAAGCCTGAAAGCCAGACAAAATCATGTCCGCTGCGGCCGGTGTGCCGGCGATAGGCGATGCGCCGCCCGGCTTGTGTGTCGAGATGGTCGGTCATGGCGCGTAGTGTGTCGCAGCCGGCGCGCGCGGGCAATATGTCCGAGCCGGGCTCAGCGCGGGCGAAGTTTCACGCGCAGTCTCTCGGCGGTGACCTCGCGGCCTTGGGTATCGACAAAGTCGGCGCGCACCGGGCCGCGCGTTTTCGAATCGGCAAATCCAACCGGCCCGGGTTTGCCATCACCAAGATGAGCGTCACCCCATTGGGTGAGCGCAATCAGCACGGGCTGAAGCGCCCGTCCCGCGGGCGTAAGAAGGTATTCATGGCGCTGGCGCTTTCCGGGCTCGCGATAGGGCCGGCGCTCGAAAAGGCCGGCTGCCTCGAGCGATCTGAGCCGCCCTGACAACACGGTTCGCGGGCAGCCAAGCTCGGCCTGGAAATCATCGAACCGGCGCACACCATACATGGCCGCGCGCAGGATCAGCAGCGTCCAGCGCTCACCGACAAGGGCAGCGGCCGAAGCCAGGCGGCACTCCTCGGGCGGAACGGGCGATTTCGTGGCGCGCGGCGGGCAGGACGGCATGAGGTGGCCATGGATGGGTTCGCCGATGAAATCCAGCCCCCGAGGGTGTCTTTTCGCACGCCAATGCTTCGTTTCGGGGCCGTTTCATAGTATCGTTCTCGTGGATGGACAGGAAACATGGCCTCGGCGGATGATGTGATCGACAGGCGCATGGCGAGCGTGCTTTTCGCGGAGGCCGAACCGGGGCTCGCCGCGAAATGGATGCTCGGCCTTGACGGGCGCGCCGGCATCGCCATCACCAAGAAACTCGTCGGCGGAACCTGGGTAGGCGGGAATGCCGGGCTGACGCGCGAGACCCTTCGGTTCCGGCCGAACCTTGTCAACCGGATGGCCCACCGAAATGGCGAGACGCTGGGGATCGCGATCCCGCTTGGCGATATTCGCAGCGTCACCGAGCGTTTCGGGCTGGCCACGCGGATCATCGATATCGAGACCGCGGCGGCGACGCTGAGCCTGCGCTGTTACCGCGCGCAGGCCTTTGCGTACGCGATCGACGCAGCGCGCGGCGCGTCGGTATAGCGGACCGGGCTTCGTCTTTCGGCGCATTGCGCGGGTGCGAAGGCTCGGCTATGCCTGCCGCCGATACACAGAACCACATCCGTCGAGGAGGCCCAGATGGCTCGCAAGAAAATCGCCCTGATCGGTTCCGGCATGATCGGGGGCACGCTCGCCCATGTCGCCGCACGCGAGGAGATGGGCGATGTCGTCCTGTTCGACATTGCCGAGGGCCTGCCCCAGGGCAAGGGGCTCGACATCGCCGAGTCGACACCGGTCTACAATTCCTCGGTCTCGCTGAAGGGCACGCAGGATTATGCCGACATTGCCGGCGCGGATGTCTGCATCGTCACCGCAGGCGTGCCGCGCAAGCCAGGCATGAGCCGGGACGATCTTCTCGGTATCAATCTCAAGGTCATGAAGGCGGTGGGCGAAGGCATTGCCGCCAATGCGCCGAATGCTTTCGTCATCTGCATCACCAACCCGCTCGATGCCATGGTCTGGGCCCTGCAGAAATTCTCGGGCCTGCCCCGGAACAAGGTGGTCGGCATGGCAGGCGTGCTGGACAGCTCGCGCTTTTCCTATTTCCTGTCGGAGAAAACCGGGGTTTCCGTTGCCGACATCGTGGCCTGGACGCTGGGCGGGCATGGCGACACGATGGTGCCCATGGTGCGTCATTCCACCGTCGGCGGACTGCCGCTTCCTCAACTGGTCGAACAGGGCTGGATGAGCCAGGATGAGCTGGACGCGATTGTCGATCGCACCCGCAAAGGCGGCGGCGAGATTGTCGGCCTTTTGAAAAACGGCTCGGCTTATTATGCGCCTGCCGAGAGTGCGATCGCCATGGCCAAATCCTATCTCGGCGACCAGAAGCGCGTCCTGCCGGCCGCGGCCTGCTGTTCCGGCGAATATGGCCTGAACGGAATCTATGTCGGCGTGCCGACCCTGATCGGGGCGGGCGGATCGGAAAAGATCATCGAATTCGATTTCAATGACAGCGAACGGGCCATGTTCCAGAACTCGGTCGAGGCCGTGAACGGCCTGATCGAAGCCTGCAAGGGTATCGACCCGAGCCTGGCCTGAGAACGCCCTCGGAAACAGATAATTGCATCAAGTCAGCGTGAAGGCGGACGCGCCGGCTCGCCTTTTGCAAGGATCTTGTTAGCCTTTCAGCGAGGCAACGACAGGAGACGAAGACATGCTGACACGTCTGATCGCCGGCGCGCTTGCCACCGTATTATGCGCTTTTCCGGCCGCGGCGCAGGCCCCCGAAACGATTGGCCCGGTCGTCGGCGAGCCAGCCCCGAAGCTCTCTTCGGTGACGGCGGTGGCCAGCAAAGACGTGCTCGAGGTGCAGGAATCCCAGGGCGTTGCGATCGTTTTCTTCCGCTCCGCCGTCTGGTGCCCGTTCTGCAAGAAGCAGCTCACCGAACTGAAAACGGCCGCCGGCCCGCTCGCCGGGAAGGGCTGGCGCCTGACGGCGCTCTCCTATGACTCGCCGGAATCACTGAAGACTTTCGCCGTCCGGAACGGGATCAATTACACATTCCTGTCCGACCCGGAATCCACCGCCATTGATGCCTTCGGCCTGAGAAACACGAGTGTCAAATCCGGCAGCCGCGCGGATGGCATACCCCATCCCGCGGTCGTTTTCGTGCGGAACAACGGACGGGTTGCCGCAGTCCTGCGCGAAGAGGGCTACCGCAAGCGCCCCTCAGTGGACGCCATCACCCAGGCGGCGACCCTCTTGAATGCCGCCGCAGGGGACGGCGCGCAATAGCGCCTCGGGCGCTTCAGTCGGCTTCCTTGAGCACCTGCTCGCGGGCCACCGGAAGGAGTTCAGCCATCTGCTCACGGATCTGCGCGTCCGTGCGCTGAATTCCCTTCTTGTCGAAATCCCTGCGGACCTTGCGGAAAACATCCTCATCGCCGGGCTCTTCGAGGTCGGACACCACCACTTCCCTGGCATAGCTGTCAGCGTCCGGGCCACTGAGGCCCATCACCCCAGCGGCCCACTGGCCGAGCAGCTTGTTGCGACGTGCCATCACCTTGAACTGGGTTTCCTGGTCAAGGGCGTATTTGGCTTCTTCCGCGCGTTCGCGATCATCGAAACTGGACATCTGGCAAGCGGCCTTTTCTGCTGCGGGCTCACATTTTCGCACAAATGATATTACGGCGCATCGACGGGCGCAATCAAGACTGACCGGCCAGCGACAGCGTCGCATATGTGATGTCGCGTCTTTCAGGCCACGGCGAGAACAGCTATGCTTATTCTTTGGGGAAGTTTCAGTGGGCATGCGTTTGCCCATGCCGCTTGCGCTCCCCGCGATTTCTCAGGAAGGACATATTACCGCAATGGCCCGCAGGCGCATGATCTATGAGGGCAAGGCCAAGATCCTCTATGAGGGGCCCGAACCCGGCACGCTGATCCAGTATTTCAAGGATGACGCCACCGCTCACAATGCCGAAAAGCGTGCGGTCCTCGATGGCAAGGGGGTGCTCAACAACCGCATCTCCGAATTCGTCATGACGCGCCTGACCGCGGCGGGCATTCCCAATCATTTCATCCGGCGGCTGAACATGCGCGAGCAGCTCATCCGCAAGGTGGAAATCATTCCGCTCGAGGTCGTCATCCGCAATGTGGCGGCCGGCTCGATCTCGCGCCGCCTCGGCGTCGAGGAAGGCAACGCTCTGCCGCGCGCCATCGTCGAATTCTATTACAAGCGTGACGATCTCGGCGATCCGATCGTGTCGGAGGAACATATCACCGCCTTCAACTGGGCCGGCCCGCAGGAAATCGACGACATGATCTCACTCTCGCTGCGCGTGAATGATTTCATGACGGGGCTTTTCTCCGCAGTCGGCATCCGGCTCATCGACTTCAAACTCGAATATGGCCGGCTTTTCGAGGGCGATACGGTGCGCACCCTCCTCGCCGATGAAATCAGCCCGGACAATTGCCGGCTCTGGGATCTCGAGAGCGGTGAGAAGCTCGACAAGGACCGCTTCCGCCAGGACATGGGCGGCGTCACGCAGGCCTATTCGGAAGTCGCCCGGAGGCTCGGGATCATCAAGGAGACGTCCGGGGGTGACAATATCGTCTCCTTCAATGGCGGACAGGGCTGAGCCATCCGGCGCATGCAGGTCAGCGGGGAAGCGAAATGGGACTGAAAGTGATCGGCGCGGGCTATGGGCGGACCGGGACCCTCTCCATGAAAGCTGCGCTTGAACAGCTTGGCTATACCAAGTGCCACCATATGACAGAGGTGTTCGCAAGCCCCGGGCAGGTCGGTCACTGGTTGGCAATTGCGCGCGGAGAGACGCCCGACTGGGACGAGGTCTTTGAGGGCTACCAGGCCGCGGTGGATTTTCCCGCCTGCATCTTCTGGCGTGAACTGGCCGAGGCCTATCCCGATGCCAAGCTGATACTGACAGAGCGGCCGGCGGAAAAATGGTATGACAGCGCCTACAACACGATCTATGCGCTGACGAAGGCCGTGCCGGGCTGGATGAAAACCCTGCTGCCGCGCATGCGCAGGATCGACGAATTCGTGAACAAGCTCGTCTGGCGCGATGTCTTTGATGGCCGTTTCGAGGACAAGGCTCACGCCATCGATATTTACGAGCGCCATGTCGCGGCCGTGAAGGCGGCGCTGCCGCCGGAACGTCTGCTTGTCATGGAGATCAGTGAGGGCTGGCAGCCGCTCTGTGAGTTCCTCGGTCACGAAGTGCCCGATTGGGATTTTCCGCGGGTCAATGACACGGCGGAATTTCGCAAGGGCGTCACGGTGCTGAAAAGACTGGCCTGGGTGCCATGGATTGTCGGCGCCCTCCTCTTGACCGCAGTGGCCATCGCGCTGGCCACCTGATAGGTCACGCCAAAGCCTAAGTCTCGCGAGGAATGCGCCCATGAAAGCCACCGTTCATGTCAGCCTGAAACCCGGTGTCCTGGATCCGCAGGGCAAGGCGGTTGCCGACACGCTCGGACGCATGGGCTATGACGAAGTCGCAGGCGCAAGGATCGGAAAGGTGATCGAATTGGACCTCGAAGACGGCCTGTCACCCGCCGATGCCGAGACCCGGGTGAAGGAAATGTGCGAGAAGCTGCTCGCGAACACTGTGATCGAGCGATACGAGATCGAGCTTGACTGAAAGGCCGTGCTGGCCCGGAAACTGCACGTCGCGCCCCAATCGCAAGACGAAACACGACCCCCAGAGAGGCGCGAGATGTTGCGTTCCGCCCTTATCCTTGTTGTGCTGGCCCAGTTCCCGGCGCTGGCCGAGGCTCAGTCCTGCGCGGCCCAGTCGATCCGTTGGGAGACGGACGGCGTCGAACACCGCACGGTGGTGGAGCCGCGCACGCGCAATGGCTGCCCGGTCCTCAGCCAGACCCTATCGCGCTCCGGCGTCCGGCTCGACGAGGCGACCGGTGTCGATTGCGACTGCGACCTGCGGATTGATGGCGAGGAAACCCGGTTCCGTGCGCCCAAGGCGCTCGTGGCCGGCCGGATGATCCGCGTCTGCCAGGCCAACAAGGCCAGCGCCACGCCGCCGGACGTGTATGAACGCGAGGTTCCAAGCTGAACACTTGTTCAGCCCGGAAGATACGCCCCCGAAAAGAATATTTTTTGTGTAGCGACGGAACAGGTGGGATCGTTCGTCTGACCGGTACGCAAACTGTAAAAGCGGGATCGAATGTTCGAAGCGCTCTTCAAGGCGTGTCTCATCGCTCGCCGATACGCTGTGGCCGCCGCCACGGCCGCCGGTCGGACAGCTTCCTTTCAGTCAGGTTTCAGGCCGAAGCGTCCGGCAAAGACCTTGTCGAGCCAGCGCTTCGGCAAGCGCCTGGCAATCGTCCAGTTGGTCAGCTTGTCCGGGACCGGTGCGTAGCGCGCTTTCGGCTTCTTGGCGCTGAGAGCGGTCTCGATCACCGCCGATACGGTGTCGGGCTCGAGCCCGGTACGACCGCCCTCCAGCATCGTGTCGGAGAATTTTCCGATCGCCTCGGCCCAGTCACTGTCCGGGTAGGGGGCGCCGTCATTGGCCTCCTCGGCCTTGTCCCAGATCGGGGTTTTCACCGCGCCGGGCCCGACAGCGATGGCATCGATCCCGTAAATCATGAGTTCGCGCCGCAATGTGTCGGTGACGCTTTCAAGCGCATGTTTCGTGGCCGTGTAGGCCCCCAGGAAAGGCGAGGCGATCACGCCGCCGACACTGGTGATATTGACGATGCGCCCCGCCGGCCCCTGTCGGGTCCTGTCCATGCCGAGCAGCGGCGCGAAGGCCTGCGAGCAGGCCAGCGCACCAAACAGGTTCACCTCGAAATGCTTGCGCACGGTCTCCATGGGCTGGATCGCAAGCGGGCCCATTTCGGCAATTCCGGCATTATTGATGAGGCCCGCCAGGGTGCGCCCTCCGAGCAGCTCCGACACCCGGGTCTTCGCCTCGGCAATCGATTCCTCATCCACCACATCCAGGATCAGCGGTCGAATATCCCCATCGGCGCCGGCCAGCGCTTCGCCGTCGGCCGGCTTGCGCACACCGGCGAGGACCGTCCACCCGCGGCCGGCGAGGTATTCAGCGGCCGACCGGCCGATACCGCTCGACGCGCCCGTGATCACAACCATTTTCATGCCGCCTGACTCCTTCGGATCCGCGCTTGGGGCTTGCGAGATTCTACGCGCGCGAGATGCCTGCGGTTCAGTCGCCCCGACCGCCCTCGATCACGCGCAGGTTCGGGCGTGCCGGCGGTGTTGGAGGCGCCACGCCCCTGGCGGGGGCTTCTTCGCTGGCGTCCGGTTGTTCCGCGCTTTCGGTTTCGCCGCTTCGGGTTTCGACGGGCTCGGACGATTTGCCCATCGGCTTGCGCGCTCCGAGGCCGCGGCGCGGTTTGCCGCGTGCTTTCTTGTCGATTTCCTTGAGCTTGAAATCCTGCAGTGCGGAAAGCGGCGCTTCCGGGTCGCCCTTGGACGTGTCGGCAAAGGCCGAGCCATAGGTCTCGATACGGGCCTCGACCTCCTCCAGGAAGTCTCGTTCCCAGTCCGTCAGCGGCGGGCCCAGACCGGCTTCAGCGCGTTCAGCCGCGCGCCTCAACCGGCGCAGGGCCTTGCGTTTCTTGCGCTCATCAATGTCGCGCGGCATGGATGGAGCCTATCAGATCTCGCCCAGCGCGGCGAGATAGGTGTCGAGGACCATTTCTTCTTCCTCACGTTCCTGCCGGTCCTTCTTGCGGATCCGCACGACCTGGCGCAGAGCCTTGGTGTCGAAACCCAGGGCCTTGGCCTCGGCATAGACTTCCTTGATCTGCTCGGCGATTTCCTTCTTTTCCTCTTCCAGCCGCTCGATGCGTTCGATGGTCTGTTTCAGCTTCTCGCGCGCGGATTCGCTGAGCGATGTGCTTGCGGCATCATCCATGCCGATCTCCTCCAGACAGTGACAAAACGCGGCTCTTAAACCGAGGGCGGTTTGCGTGCAAATTGCATGACTTGGCCGCTTGCATTTTTCGTCAGGGCTAGAAGCGTGGCGTCCGGCGAGGCGGGCATCGTCGCACCGGCGCGTGATGACGATCCTGGCGGAAAAGACGAGTGGCCAAGTGATTCGACTTAACGGGAAAATCCCTAGTTGCGCGCGCTGGCCAGCTGCGCAACGGCGTCCGCGATTTGCGCGGCATGTTCGTGATGGGGCATGTGTCCGCCATCGGGGAGTTTGACGAGTTCCACATTCGTCGCCTGTTTTTCCAGGCGTCGGGCGTGAAGCTGTGGCTTGAGCACCGTATCCTTGGCGCCCGAAAACACGATGACAGGCATGTCCAGTTCTTCATAGCGCGTTTCCTGAGCGGCGAGTTCGCGCCTCAGTGCGACCATGTCCCTGGCATTGGCGCGAAAAGCCGCCGGACGGAAGAGAAGACCGATCGCGGCTTCGTCATAATAATTCTCGGGCACGGGCGCGGGATGGAAGACGCTGGCCATGCCGGATCTTGCAGCCCCCGGCCCGGCGAGCGGCGCGAGCTGCGCGAAGGCGTGGCCGACAATGGGCGGGGCGGCAATGTCATTATACCAGGCGGTCCCGCCATTATCGCCCCAGTCATGCGTCACGGGTGCGAGCAGGACCAGACCGCGCACCTTATCGGGATGGTCCAGCGCGAGGCGAAGGGCCACCGCGCCGCCATAGGAATGGCCGACCACGATCACCGGCCCGGTTTCCGACACATCGAGAAGACCGGCCAATTGCCGCGCCTGCATGGCGAGTATCGCGCCCTCGGTTTCGGGGCGTTCGGAATAGCCATGGCCCGGGCGGTCCGGCGCCAGAACGCGAAACCTGTCGCTGAGCTGGGGCATCAGGTTCAGGGTAAATTCGCGCGCATTGGCCGATGCCCCGTGGATCATCAGGACCGGCGGGCCGTCCGGGCCGGCTGTCAGCACATGAAGGCGGTGGCCATCGACCTCGACCGTTTCCCCGACAGGCGGGTGATTGTCCTTCGCGCGCGCTGTGTAGATAGAGCTGTGCACACACGCGCCGACGGCTCCGCCGGCCAGGAGGACTGAGATCAGGAGTGTCAGCATCCTCAAAGGGCTGTCCCGTCCAGCGCTTTGGAAAGACGGGCCTCGGCGCGACGGGCCGGCTCCATATAGGGATGGATCTTCAGGGCCTGCCGGTAGGCTTCCAGAGCCTCCTGCTTCGCCCCGAAACGTTCGAGGATCGATCCCAGCCCCGCCCAGGCACCGAAATGACGGGGCTCATGCGTCAGCGCCTCATTGAGATCGCGCAGCGCTTCATCGACACGTTCCTGTGCCAGGAAAACCGTTGCCCTGCGATGCCAGGCTTCGGCATAGTCCGGTTCGATGAGAATGGCGCGGTCATAAAGCGCGCGCGCCTTGTCGAGATCGCCGCTCGACTGTGCCGCAAGGGCGCGTTCCATGAGAATGTCGACAGTGGGCGAGCCGCTCTCCAGCCAGGCCGCCCAGATATCCAGTGCGGTGCTTTTTGCCTCTTCCTCGGTAGGCGCATTCTTCAGTTCCTCGAACATGCTGTCGGGCGGCCCATGGTCTGGGCCGCTGGCGAGGATCATTCCGGCAATGGCGATCGCCTTGAGCATCAGCCTGAGTATGGGGTGGTGGCCGCGGCCTGCAAGCAGCTTTTTCGCGGCGAGCCCGCCCGATTACAGAAGAGCATGCTCTTCAAGCGCCGCTTCCAGGCGGGATGCGGTGTCGAAATGATGAGCCGCAAAGCCCAGCGCGCGGGCCGCGCAAACATTGTCTTCCCGGTCATCGACAAACAGCACCGCACCCGGATCGGGATTTTCCATTCGTGATAGCGCGATCTCGTAAATCCGCCTGTCCGGCTTGATGACACCCTCGGCTCCGGACACGACGACATCGCGCAGCACGCGGATGATCGGGAAGGCATCGAACGTCTCCTCGCTGACCTCCGCAGGAATGTTCGAAAGGCCGTAAAGCGGCACACGACGTTCCTCCAGACGGGCAATCAGCGCCGGCACACCGGGCACATAGCCATGGAACATGTCCAGCCATTCGCCGCGCCAGGCACGGATATGGTCGGCATATTCCGGGTGCTCGGCGATCTTGGCCGCGATTGAAGCTTCCATAGGCACACCGCTGTCATGGCGGGCGTGCCATTCACGCGTGCAGATTTCCCGGCAAAACCAGTCAGCGGCCTGGCGATCCTCGAAACGCTGGCGATAGAGGCGCTCGGGCTCCCAGTCGACCACGACATTTCCAAGATCGAACAGGACGATATGCGCCGGCATTCAGTCCCCGTTAACCGAAAATGCGACTAAGCGTTTCGCTCAGCCCTGTTTTGCCTTAAACCGGGGGTCTGTCTTGTTGATCACATACACCTTGCCGCGCCGGCGCACGACCTTGCAGTCACGGTGCCGGTTCTTGAGGGCCTTCAGGGAGGATCTGACTTTCATGGATCTGGTCCGTAAGGTGCAGGGTTCAGCGAAAGGCGGGTGCCTACCCAAACCGCAGGCGAGAGTCAACGCGTGTTTCAAGCCGATATCATACGCCGGGGATTGATCAGGATGAGCCATGTTTCTTCAAACCGCCTGCGCTGGGGCCTTGCCGCAGCCGTAACCGCCCTGCTGACAGCGTGCGCAGCCGGTCCGGAGCCGCAGACACCGCCGCCTGCCGGCCCAACATCGCCGCCGCCGGCCAGCGGCGCGCCGGAAACGCCGGGCGATAGCGGGCCGGCCCCGGCCCGGCCAGTGGGTCCGTTCGAAAGCTCCGGGCATGCCCGGATGGATGCCTGGCGCGCCGATTTTGCCTCGAGGGCGCAGGCTCAGGGGCGTGACCGGGAGGTGATCCGGTCTGTACTAGAGGGGATTTCTCCGCTCGAAACCTTCCTCGGATCGGCCTTTACCGCCCAGTCCTCCGGAATCGAGGACCAGGCCGAATTTGCCAAGCCGATCTGGGAATATCTCAGCTCGACCGTCACATCCACGCGCAAGCGGATCGGGGCCGACAAGCTCGCTGCCAACACCGCCCTGTTCGACAGGCTCGAGGCCGAGTACGGCGTCGAGCGAGAAGTGCTCGCGGCGATCTGGGGCATGGAAACGAGTTATGGCGGCTTCATCGGTTCGAATGATGCCGCCAACACGCTTGCCAACATGGCCGTGGAAGGGCGCCGGCGCCGCTTTGCCGAGGGCGAGCTGATCGCCCTGATGAAGATCCTCGAACAGGGCCTGGCCGAACGCGGCGATCTTGTCTCCGGATGGGCGGGCGCGATGGGCCAGACGCAGTTCATGCCGAGCACCTTCCTCGCCCATGCCGAGGATTTCACCGGGGATGGGAAGATCGATGTGTGGAATTCCCGGGCCGATGCGCTCGCCTCGGCAGCCAATTATCTCGCCGTCTCGGGCTACCAGCCCGGTGAGCCCTGGGGGGTTGAGGTGATCCTGCCCGAGGGATTCGACTACAGCCATGCCGATGGCAAGGATCGCAGGCTTGCGACCTGGCGTTCGCTCGGACTTGCCGCGGCCAGGGGTGACCAGCTCGACGCGGGCGGGGCAGAATTCGCCGAGCTCTGGGTCCCGGCGGGCCATCGCGGCCCGAAATTCCTGCTGTTCAAGAATTTCGACGTGTTCAAGACGTATAACCGTGCCGATTCCTATGCGCTTGCGGTCGGGCTACTCTCGCAGGGCGTCCAGGGGCGCGACAGCCCCGTGGCCGACTGGCCGAGCGATATTCGCCCGCTGAGCGTGGCGCAGGTCAAACGCCTCCAGGCCGGTCTCAATGATCTCGGCTACGGGGCCGGTCCCGTGGATGGCATTCCCGGCCGCATGACGAAGAGCGCCCTGCGCCGGTTCCAGACGGACAGGGGCCTCATCGCCGATGGTTTCCCGACCGCCAGCATGCTCTCGCTCGTCCTTGAGGCGGCAGGCAGCTGACGCTTGGCGGGCCAGTCAGGACAAGGACGAGCCTAATCGGCCGGCCCGGGCGCATCGCTGGCAAGCTCGTCGCGGGCGGGATTGGCGGTGACTGCCGCAAAGGGCGCCATGACGAGCAGGACCGTGCCGGCAATCAGGAAGGGCACGGCCGGATGGGCAAATTCGTACATCCAGGGCCCGAAAAAGGGAGACACGACAAAGCCGATGGCGTTCGTCGCCATGACCAGACCGGCAATGTCGCCCTGCTCATCGGGGTCCACGGCCAGCGAGGCACCTGCGAAGAAGCCGGGGCGCGCCAGTCCCTGTCCCAGGCCGATCGCGAATTGGGCCAGGATGAGCGTGGCGAAATCCTGCGCCGGAATGATCAGGAAAGCGCCGAATGAGATCGACAGCGCGCCCACCACCATGAGTCGGCGGTTCGACATGTCGAGGCGCGGAATCAGGACAAGCTGCGCCATCAGCGTCGCCATCGCGCCGATGGTGAAGGCCGGCCCGGTGAATTGCGCCGCCTGCGCGCCCTGCACCTGCATCTTGTCCATCACCGCAAACACGAAGGTCTGCATCAGCACGCCGGTCACGAGGGACAGCGCGGTCGCAAAGACCAGATAGGCGATCACGCGCCTGTCGCGCCAGAGCCCCCTTGTCGTGATCCGCGCGCCGCCAACGGCGCGTTGGGGCGGCGTGGCTTCGGGCAGCCTTGTCAGGATCAACCCGGACATGGCCGCGGCCAGAAAAAAGGTCAGGAAGACCGGCGTGAGCAGGCCGAAAACCGCAACCAGCGCGGCGGCGAAAGCCGGCCCGGCCACGGTGCCGAAACTGTGACCGGCCGTCACCGAGGCGATCTCGGTCGTGCGGTGGGCAGGGTCCGTCCGGTCGGCCACATAGGCCTGCGCCGCCGGGTTGGTGCCCGAACCGAACAGGCCGAAAAGCGAGCGCGAGGCCAGGAGCATCGCGAATATCAGGAGCGGGAGTGTCACGATCCCGGTCATGGCGAGCAGTCCGGAAATGCCGAACAGGAGCATCGACGCCGAATAGCCTGCCAGACCGAGAGCGGCGACCCTCCGGCGCCCCCAGAAATTCGACTTGCGCCCCCAGAAAGGGCTCATGATGACCCACATGGCCGCCGAGAGCGAAAAGATGGCGCCGGCCATCCAGTCCGGAAGGCCGAGATGGCGGGTCAGGGGCGGAAGCACCGCCGCAATGAGCATCGTATTGCCCGCCCCGATCACCGCCAGGGCGAAGAACAGCAAACGAAAGGCGCCGCGACGGTCGGGTCGCGGCGCATTGTCGGTTTCATGGCTGTCGACCGGCGCGTCCATGCCCCTTCATCCGGCGGACGCGCGAAAAGATCAAGTATTCCGGCAGGTCAGCCGCGGCCCGATCCCTTGACAGAAGGGTAGCAGGTCCCGCTCCACGGCTCGATCTCGCTGTCACGCATCGACCGGTTGGAGAATTCGATACAGGCGCGCCCGTATTCGCGCACCACCTCCGTGGCCTGGTCCTGGGCCCAGGCATGAGCGCAGGCGGCCTGATCCGGCGCCTTGGAATTGGCATCGGCCCCCGGGCGGCGGTAGGAATTGATGAAACGGGTCACACAGGCGCCGTAATCGGAAACCTTTGTCGTGAACGCTTCTCGCCGGGCTTCGGCCGATTTGAGCTCCGAAAGCGATCCGAAGCTGGAGTCGGAGAAATTGGGCCTCTCGAGCGAACCGCAAGTGTCCTCGACGACCTTCACACCCTGAAGGGTCTGGGCCTGCGGGCACACACGGTATCCATCAGCGGCGGCATATTGCTGGGCCGAGGCCGTGCCGGCGGTCATTGTAATGGCAAGGGCGGCAAACGCGATCTTCATCGAAAAACTCCTTTCGGACGTCATCTGAAATTTTCCTCTGGCAGGCTTAATACTGTCTTACCCGGCGCAGTGCCCCGTCCCGGAGCGGACCTGCCGATAACCAGCCAGCCCCGGCGGGCTGTCCGGGTCTCGCCCCGCTCATCGTGTCGAGCGTCGTCATCGCGAACCACTCCCGTTGTCTCTCCCCCGCTTACCTGTTCAAAGCTAGCAGAGCCCGCAGGGCGAAACAATTCGCGCCGCGCAGCCGACCGCGGTCAAACTGCAGTTCGCCCCGCTCCTCAGCGGCCTGTTAAGCTTCGCGGTGCAGAGTGGCGGCCTGCAGCCCCGTCCAGAGAGCGCGAACCCGATATGACCCAGATTGCCGGCCTGATCCTGCTTCTTCTCCTGATCACGGGCGGGCTCTACGCCACCGGCGCAGAGGCCGTGCTCACCGCCCTGCCCTTCGAACTCGGGCTGATCGCCGGGACAGCCGTGGCAACGCTCCTGATCGCAAACGCCCCGAGCGTTGCCCGCGAGGCCGCCGGAGGGTTCCTTCGCGCATTCCGCGGGTCGCGCTGGGACCAGCGGGCCTATCGCGAAATGCTCTCGCTGCTGCACGAGCTTGCGCGCCGCGCGCGGACATCCGGCCATGTCAGTATCGAGCCGGATATCGAAGCGCCGGACACCTCGGAGCTGTTTGCACGCGCGCCGGCCATTCAGGCCGATCGCGTCATGTGCGACCTGATCTGCGATGCCTTTCGCCTGATGGCCATCGATCCGGGCGACCCGCGGCGCATAAATGCCCAGATGAAGCAATTCATCGATGCGCGTGTCGGGGAGCGGATGCGGGCGGTCTCGGCGCTGCACACGCTGGCCGACGCCTTGCCCGCGCTCGGGATCATTGCCGCGGTGCTGGGCATCATCAAGACAATGGCCGCCATCGACCAGTCGACTGCGGTGATCGGGGCGATGATTGCCAGTGCGCTTCTCGGCACCTTTCTCGGCGTGTTTCTCGCCTATGGCCTTGTCGGCCCGGTGGCGGTGCGATTCGGCCAGGTCGTGGAAGACGAGGCCGCCGCGCTCGAGACGGCCAACAGCTTTGTTTCGGCCATCGCCGCGGGAAGTGCACCGCGTATCGCCCTCGAGATGGCACTGTCCGGGATTCCGGCCGCCAGCCGGCCTGAAACCTCGGCGCTCGACCGCGATGTCCAGGCTTTCCGCTTCTCGCCGGCCCTTGACCGGGCCGCCTGAGCGGCGGGCCGCCGCGCCCGGTATTACCGCGCGGTTAAGAGCAATACTGTGATTTGTCCCGGCTGATGAAACGCGCAGCAAGCCTTGGCTGTCACACCGGGGGAACGGCTTGCCGGTAGGGAGTGTCAAATGAATGATCGCGCGCTTGGACAGGCGATTGAGCGGAGCTACTGGCTCCATGGAACAGCTGAACGCATTGCGACCGGCCTGACCGGTATCATCGCCGTGCTCGTCGCGCTGAAGGCGGCAGCCTGGACACCGGGCACCGAGCTTTTTGCCCTCCAGCATGAATTCGTCCGCATGGCCGCCTTTGCCTCTCTCACGATCTGGGCGACCTTCACGATCGGGCTCAGCCGGCGAGGCGCCGCAGCGATGCTGGTGATGGTCTTTGCCGCCATTCTCGAACTCATCGTGATGCCGGCCCGTGCGGAGATGCTCAACACGCTCGGGGCCTCGGCGGCGGGGATCACGCTGGCTTATCTCGGCCTGCACTTCTACTGGTTCCAGGTGGCTGGAAAACGGGCAGAACTGACCTGACCCAGCCGCCAGTTGCGTGCAAGGCTTGATCGGGCCTTCTCTTCAGCTTAAGTCGCGGCCATCGAGCGCGGGCCGGCGCCTGGATCCTTGCCACGGCTCCACCTGCGCAAATGGCCGGCCCGCCGGGACCTGCTCCCTGCGACGACGGATGAGGTTCGCGCATGGCCCGATTCGATACCCTGCTGAGCACGGTCGAGACCTATCAGCAGCTAGCCACGGAAAATTATGACCGCATCCGCCGGCTCGCCGAGGAGCTGCGCGAGGGCTTCTGCGCGTATCTGGGGGCCACCGACGGGACATGCGTGCATCTCGTGCCCCCGGCCGGGCCGTTCCAGCCTCGCCCCTATGGCGATCAGGCCTTTTCCGTGCCGCCACGCGGTTTCCGTCCCCTGGGCCCTGTCAGCTTCGGCCTTGCCGTGCGGGTCACGAAGGGAACCGACTGGCTGCGCCTGACGCTGGAATGTCGCAAAACCGGAGACGATCTGACCGTGGCCATCAAGGGAGGCGAGGAGCACACATTCAGGCTGCCCCTGGCGGAGAACACTCCAGAGCCCTTTTACGAGAAGATCTACGAGCATGTGCATCACTGGTTCGACACCCGGATCGCACGCTACCGGGATGGGGACTCGGGCACTCGCGAAATCGGCTTTGACTTTGCCGTGGAAGCCGATCAGGGCAAGGTCTGACGCACCGTAACGCGTCCAAGAAGTATTGGGGCTTTCCGGACATGCTGAACCTTGACGCGCTGACAGCGCATCATGCCGTCTTTCTGGCCAGTGGAGGCGACGGCGCACTGATCTTTTCAGTCGCGCTGATCGGCGCGCTTGGCCTCGGCGCGCAATGGCTCGCCTGGCGGCTGCAGGCCCCGGCTATCGTCCTGATGGCGTTGGCCGGACTCGCGGTCGGGCCGCTGTGGGCCGTCACCCTCGGCAATCCGGATTCGCCGGTCTATCTCGGACAGCCGGGCGCCCTGCTCAACCCGACCGCCGAATTCGGCGAATTGCTGCGCCCGGCCATCTCGCTGGCCGTGGCCGTGATCCTGTTCGAGGGTGGCCTCGCCCTGAAATTCCAGAACCTGCGCGATGCCGGCGCCGCCGTGCGCCGCATGGTCTTTTTCGGCGGCCCGCTCGCCTGGGCGCTGGGGTCGCTGGCGGCGTTTTATGTCGCCGGTCTCGATTGGGCGAGTTCGATTGTCTTTGCCGGCGTGATGGTCGTGACCGGACCGACGGTCATCATGCCGCTCCTGCGCCAGTCCAAGCTCGGCGGCCGGACGGGCGCGGCGCTGAAATGGGAAGGCATCGTCAATGACCCGATCGGCGCGCTGTTCGCCGTGGCCGCTTTCGAGATCGTGCGCGTGGTCTCGGCCGGCGACTCGGCTTTCATGGCCGCGGCATGGATCATTTTCGCAGCCGCTTTCGGAGCCGGCCTCGGCATTGCGTTCGGTTTTGTCATGGTGCGCGCGTTCCGCAGCGGCATGACGCCGGAATTCCTCAAGGCGCCGCTGATCTTCGCCTCGATCCTGCTTTGCTATGCCCTTGCCGAGATGATCGAGCGGGAAATCGGCCTGGTCGCGGTCACGGCCTACGGAATGTATCTTGCCAATTCGCGGCTGGCCGGCCTCAACGAGCTTCGCAAGTTCAAGGAGGATATCGCCGTCTTGCTGGTGTCGGGCGTGTTCGTCATCCTGACAGCCAATCTCACCCCCGAGATCATTTCCCAGGCGGTGAACTGGCGCACTGCAGCCTTTCTTTTCGTGATGCTGTTCATGGTGCGGCCCCTTTCCATCTGGATTTCGACATTCGGGACGCTCTCGCGCAAGGAAGCTCTCCTGCTCGGCTGGATTGCCCCGCGCGGCATCGTGGCCGTGGCCGTATCCGGCCTGTTCGGTTCGCTCCTGGTCGACCTGGCGCGCAATTCGAGTTTCGATATTCACAGCGCCGACCAGATCGGCCCGCTGGCATTTGCCATGGTGTTTACCACGGTTGTCCTGCACGGGTTTTCGATCGGGCCGCTGGCGCGCAGTCTCGGCCTGGCGCGGCGCGGCAAGCCCGGAGTCCTGCTTGTCGGCGCCACGCCGTGGACCGTGGACTTTGCGCGCACGCTCGACCAAACCGGGATCGAGGTGATCGTCGCCGATGGCAACTGGCGGCGCCTGCGACCGGCCCGCGATGCCGGCCTTGAGACGTTTTTCGGTGAAGTCCTGTCGGAGGATGCCGAGCTGCGGCTCGACCATTCGCGCTTCGAAACCGCCCTCGCCCTGTCGGCCAACGAGCCCTATAATGCCCTCGTATCGGGCCATTTCGCGCCGGAGCTCGGCCGCCACAAGGTCTATCAGCTCTCCTCGCAGGACAGCGATGAAGAGGACCCACGGGCCATGGGAATGAGCACGCGCGGGCGCACCCTGATCCGGCGCGGGCGCGGCTATGACCAGCTGATCCGGGACCATTATCGCGGCTGGGTGTTCTCCAAAACCCAGCTCACCGAGAAATACGGGCTGAAGGAATTTCGCGCCGATCGTCCCAATTCCGATCTGGTTGCGGAGGTCCGCAGCGACGGCACCGTGCAGTTTCTCGGGCCCAATCGCGAGGCCCGCGGCGCGGCCGGCAACACGCTTATCAGTTTCGGCCCGCCCGACACCACGGAGAAGGGCCAGAAAGCCGCGGAAAGCCCCGAGAACGACGGCGGCCGACCCGCCGCGAACGGGACAGGCGAAGCGGCCCGCGGTTGAAATTATCAGGCATGGCACTCGCCTGTGAGGCGATGTCGGTTAAAACCTGATATTATCTGTGCAACGTTGTTGTGGAAGGTGCGTTGGCTGAACGCCAAGGACATGGAAGCCGAGAGGAGTATCCCAAATGCTGAGATTGATTGGACTGGGCCTGGCCGGGCTTGTGCTGGCAGGTTGCGCGACCACGATAGAGTCCGATTCGCGGCTGGAATCCGCACGCCAGGCCGTCGAAACGGCCGAAGCCTCCGGCATGGCGGCCGATCGCGAGCTTGCCGAGGCCCGCAGCTATCTGAGCGAAACCGAAGAGGCTTATGAGAGCGGCGAGGAATTTGCCTATGAAGCCAATTCGCAACTGACCACGGCCTTTGCCGACCTTGCGGTCACGAAAGGGGAGCTGGACGCGCTGCGCGGCTCGGCGCAGGGAATGGAAGAGGCGCTCAACGAGGCACGCGCCGCCCGCGAAAGCTGCTCGAACGAACTGGACAGCGTTCGCCGGCAATTGCAGCAATGCCGCACGAGCGGCGTCGATGCCGACCTGGCCGCCCTGGGCGAGGCCCTGGGTGCGTTTGACGTGCGCGAGACAGCCAATGGCACGATGTTCACCCTGCGCAAAATCGGTTTCTCGCTGGAAAGCGCCGCCTTGTCGGGCGAGGCCCGTGAGCGGCTTTCGGCCCTGGCCGATTATCTGGCCGCCAATCCGGGCATGCGCGTGCGGATCGAGGGCCATACCGACACGACCGGACCAACCGAGTACAATCAGCGCCTGTCTGAGCGCCGGGCCCAGTCCGTCGCCGACCTGATGACCGAGAATGGCGTGGCTGCGCGCCGGATCACGGCATCCGGGCAGGGTGAGAGCAATCCGGTGGCCAGCAATGACAACCGCGCCGGCCGGATCGCCAATCGCCGTGTGGAAATCACGCTGATGTCCGGCGATGGGGCGAGCGGTTAAAGCTGCTCAGGCGGCAGCGAAGTCGTCACGTGGCTCGGCTTGTCGCCGCTGTGGCGGCAAGCCTTGCGCGGACGATTCGGCAGGTCTTGGTTTCCAGGCACGCTCGTGAAGGAAATAGGCCAGTGTCTGGACCATCGGCTCGATCAGACCTATGGCGAAAGCCGTGCGCAAGTTACCGGTCAGGGCATAAGCCACGCTGACGGCGACACTGAGATGTGTAAGTGAAAAGCTGGCTGTTTTGGCAAGTTCGCGGGTCATGGATCTGATTCCGAATGTCAATGCATCCACGAAGGTGATCTGCGGCAAGCCTTCCTCAAATTGATTCTGCCGAAACAACCGATCGGCGAACTCTATGGCCCGGCGCCTCCGGCATGAGTAAGGCAGTCACGGCGCGCCAGCTCCGTGACCCGCCGCAGGGTGAGGTTGATGCGCCCGCCGCCACCGATCAGGTTGGTCTCACCGAAACGGATGCGGTCGACGCCGTGATGGCAATGCCGCGCCCGGCCGGACAGAACCACCACGTCGCCGCTTTCCAGCCAGAGACTGGTGGTCGGATCGCGCCGCGCGGGCCCGCCGACGCGAAACAGGGCCGGATCGCCGAGCGAGACTGACATAACCGGTGCGTCAAGGGCCTCCTCGTCCGCATCGACATGAAGGCCCAGCCGGGCGTTTTCGCCATACCAGTTGACGAGGCAGGCTTCCGGCCGAGCCGGATAGCCGGTCAGCCTGTCCCAGAGCTGGAGCAGCAGAAAGGGAATGGCTGGCCAGGGGGCGCCCGTCTGAGGATGGCAGGCCTGGTATCGATAGCCACCGGTCTTGTCGGTGACCCAGCCGAGCAGGCCGAAATTCGTCATGCGCACGCGCATGGGCTTGCCGCTGCGCGGCAGGCGGGGCGTGTAGAGGGGAGCCGACCCCCAACCGGCCATCACCTCGCGGGCCAGAGCGGCCTGTTCGTCAACCGTGAGTTCGCCAGGCCAGTGACGGAAGCCATTGGGCAGGCGGTCTGCGCGCGCGGATGTCATCGGTGCCTTGTCCTGATTGGCCGCGGTTACAATAGCCCTCCAGGCGCTGCATGAAAACGCTGTGTGGCGCGGTGAATCCCGGTCGGCCTATTGAGGCGCGCCAATCGCTTCCCATATCGCTCGCGAAGCCCGGCGACCCGGCCGGGCGGACACGAAAACCCCAAGGCGCCGCACGTTCATGGGTGCTGCAATCAGCAGGCCCCGCGCAAAATGTCCGGCGGCGGCCGCAGACAGAGGATGAGAAAGACAATGGGTAAGATCATCGGCATCGACCTCGGCACGACGAACAGCTGTGTGGCGGTCATGGAAGGCGGCGATCCGAAAGTGATCGAGAACGCCGAGGGTTCGCGCACGACACCGTCTGTCGTTGCCTTCACGGAAAACGACGAGCGCCTGATCGGCATGCCCGCGCGCCGGCAGGCGGTGACCAATCCCGACTTCACCTTTTACGCCATCAAGCGCCTTATCGGGCGCCAGTTCGACGACCCGACCGCCCAGAAGGACAAGGAGATCTCGCCCTTCGAGATCATCGAGGGTCCGAATGGCGATGCCTGGGTGAAAGGCCGCAGCAAGGAATATGCGCCGCAGGAAATCTCTGCCTTTGTCCTGCAGAAGATGAAGGAAACCGCCGAAGCCTATCTCGGCGAGACGGTGACCGAGGCGATCATTACCGTGCCGGCCTATTTCAATGACAGCCAGCGCCAGGCGACCAAGGATGCCGGCAAGATCGCCGGCCTTGAAGTGCGCCGCATCATCAATGAGCCAACGGCGGCGGCGCTCGCCTACGGCCTGGAGAAACAGGACGGCAAGACCATCGCGGTCTATGACCTTGGCGGCGGCACATTCGATGTCTCGATCCTGGAGATCGGCGACGGCGTGTTCGAAGTGCTATCGACGAATGGCGACACCTTCCTCGGCGGCGAGGATTTCGACCTGCGGATCGTCGATTACCTGGCCGAAGAGTTCAAGAAGGATCAGGGCATTGACCTGAAGGCCGACAAACTCGCCCTGCAACGCCTCAAGGAAGAAGCCGAAAAGGCCAAGAAAGAGCTTTCGTCAGCGTCGCAATACGAGGTGAACCTGCCCTTCATCACTGCCGATGCAAGCGGCCCGAAACACCTCAATATCAAGCTGAGCCGCGCCAAGTTCGAGACACTTGTCGATGATCTCGTCAAGCGCACGATCGAACCGTGTCGCAAGGCGCTGTCCGATGCCGGCAAGTCGGCATCCGATATCGAAGATGTCGTGCTTGTCGGCGGCATGACCCGCATGCCGGCGGTCCAGGAAGCGGTCAAGGGCTTCTTTGGGCGTGAGCCCCATAAGGGTGTGAACCCGGACGAGGTTGTCGCCATCGGCGCGGCCATTCAGGGCGGCGTCCTGCAAGGCGACGTCAAGGATGTGGTGCTTCTCGACGTGACGCCGCTTTCGCTCGGGATCGAGACGCTGGGCGGCGTGTTCACCCGCCTGATCGACCGCAACACGACCATCCCGACCAAGAAGTCCCAGGTCTTCTCGACGGCCGAAGACAACCAGCCCGCCGTGACCATCAAGGTCTATCAGGGCGAGCGGGAGATGGCGGCCGACAACAAGGAACTGGGCACCTTCAATCTCGAAGGCATCCCGTCGGCACCGCGCGGCGTTCCGCAGATCGAGGTGACCTTCGACATTGATGCCAACGGGATTGTCAATGTATCGGCCAAGGACAAGGCCACCGGCAAGGAACAGCGCATCACGATCCAGGCCGACGGCGGGCTCTCGGAAGATGACATCAAGACGATGATGGAAGATGCCGAGAAGAATGCCGAAGAAGACAAGAAACGCCGTGAACTCGTCGACGCCCGGAACAATGCCGAGGCGCTGATCCACCAGACCGAACAGCAACTCTCTGAGCATGGCGACAAGGTCTCCGATGAGGTCAGAAGCGAAATCGAGACGGCGAAAGGCGAGCTGAAAACGGCCGCCGAGGGCGAAGATGCCGAGGCCATCGCGACCAAGCAGCAGGCCCTCATGAGCGCGGCTATGAAGCTTGGCGAGGCAATCTATGCCAGCCAGCAGGAAGCCGCCGCCCATGCCGACGTAGCGGCCGATGCGGCAGGTGAGGAGGATGTCGTCGACGCCGATTATGAAGAAGTCGATGACGACGAGAAGAAAAGCGCCTGACCGCCCGCCTCTCACGAGGTGTTGACAAGGAGTTCAGCCCGCCGGCCCGCCCGGCGGGCTTTTCTTTTACTGCGCGCACCCCCAACCTGCGGGCCGATGCGGGAGTTGGTCTTGTCCCTGATTACGGAATTCGGTTTTGTCGTGTTCAGTGTCGCGCTTGCCCCGCTGGCTGTTCTGCTTGTCGGGATGCTGCGGTTGCAGCGCGCACTGAAACAGCCCGCGGAGCGGCGCCATGGAGCCGTCTGCCGCGCTCTTTTCGGGATGTCGGCCGTGATTGTGGTGGCGCCCGTTTTCATGTTTGCGATGATGAGCGCGGAACATGCGATCGATCCGGCCTTTGCGGCGCGCAGTTTCGAGAATCCTGAAGCCGTTTCGCCCCGCGCCTTTTTTCTGTTTGCGATAGAACAGACTCTTGGCGGCGCGCTTTTCGATGCGGTGGAGATCTACAATCTCGAAGTTGGCGTACTCCGCCATCGCTGCGAAAGCTGGATCTTCTGCAGTTCGCTCTTTCTTTACAGGTTGACCGTGAATGCGGCCGGGTCGGTCTTGCTCCTGGCGCTGCTCACGATCGGCTCGAACTGGTGCTGGCGGCGGACGCGCGCCTTTTTCGGTTCCCGCCAGGATCGCTCATGAGCCGGCTGGGGCGCCGTCAGTCGCAAGTCCCCGTCCGTTGCGCTGTGCTTTCGGCGATGATCTGTATCTCCGACCCGTCGGAGCGCCGGCCGGACAGTTCCATATGCGTGCGCGCCCTGTTGCCGCTGTCCAGGCGCTCGGCGCTCATCGAGCCGTAGAAATCGGCGCCCTGGCGGCGACAGGCCAGAACGAAGGAGATCGAGCCGTCCTTCCGGCTGATCTCGCTGGCGTCACAGCCTGCGCCGGCAAGATCGCGCACGGAGATCTCCGGCCGGTCCGCGCCGATACAGCGCGAGTGCGACGTGGTCACCTCCGGCAGCGGCGAGCGCGTGCCGTCCGCCAGCCGATAGGCCTCGACACGGCTTTCCGCCTGCCAGAGGCCGGGGGCCACGGGGAGCCCCTCGCCCTGTGCGCGGGCGCCGGCCAGGATGAGCATGAGAACAAGGGCAAGCGGTTTCATCGCGCTGGGCTTTCCTTCAGGGCGCAGAAAGCAGGCGGAAGCCTGTCGCCACGGCCCTGCGCCGGCTGGGCCAGGACAAGGCGGGCGATCAGCAATCGCCGGTGCGCCGGCCCTTCACCTTGCCATTGACCTCCATCACCATGCCCCTTCCCGTGCCGGTCAGGTTGAAATTGCCGCTCGTCTGAGTTCCGTCCGCGTTTTTCGACATGTTCATGACGCCTGTCAGGACAAACCCTGCCTGGCTGCAGGTCATGTCGAAGCTGACCTGGTTCGCCGAACCTTGAACGCCCGAGACGTCACACCCCTCCTGGGCCATTTCCTTAGGGTTGAGCGTGGCATCCCCCTCGGAAATGCACTCTTCGCTCGATTCCGTGCGGTCGGGAACCGGCATGGTCTCGCCATTCATGTCCATGCTGGTCGAAACGGTCATGTCATATGCCCACATGCCGGGCTTGACTGTCATTTCCTGGGCGCTGGCGGCGCCGGCGGCACAGGCCAGGCCGAGAGCGGCTGCGGCAGTCAGGAGGATCGAACGCATGAGGTCCCCTTTTCGTCTGTTTGGAACGCTGCGATCTTGCCCCAGCGCGTCAGAAAATTCGAGGATAAACTGCAATAAAACGGCTGGCGCGCCGATTCTCCCGCGACGCGACCTCCAGAATGGCTTGTCTAGTAGAAGTCCGGCGCCCTGTAGACATCCTCGTCCAGTTCACGCTCCCATTTCGCGACCGCCGTGGCGACAGCGGAGTCCCCTGTGACATTGGTCAGCGTGCGCATCATGTCCAGGAGCCGGTCAAAGGGCAGTATGAAGCCGATGATCAGGAAGGCCTGTTCTTCGGGAATGCCGACCTGGGAGAGCGCAAGGCCCGACAGGAAAAGGCCGGCACTGGGAATTCCCGCCGCCCCGATCGATACCAGCGTGGCCATCAGCGCGATCAGGACATACTGGGCCAGGCTGACATCGATGCCCATGGCCTGGGCCCCGAACAGGGCGACCATGCCGATATAGATGGCCGTGCCGTCCATGTTGATCGTCGCGCCCAGCGGCAGGACGGAGCCGGCCACGGCCTTGTCGACGCCGAGATTCTCTTCCGCGCAGGTGATGGTGACGGGCAGGGTCGCCGAGGAACTCGCCGTGGAATAGGCCACGGCCTGCGCATCGGTGACACCGCGATAAAACGGGATCAGCGGCAATCGCAGGACGCCCTTGATGATGATCCCGCCATAGGTGATGAGGATGTGCAGGACGCAGGCGATGTAAAGCGCGATCGCCAGCGTGCCGAGGCTCTGGAGCACGCCGAGCCCGTTGGTGGCCATGGTGGTAGCCATCAGGGCGAAGACACCGAAAGGTGCGGTTTCCATGATGATCTCGGTCACTTTCAGCATGGCTTCCGAGGCGCCGTCGAACCATTTCGCCACGGGCCGGGCCACTTCGCCGGCCATCAGGATGCCGACACCGAACATGATGGCGAAGAAAATGATCGACAGGATATTTCCGCTCGCCAGCGCCTCGACCGGATTGGTCGGCACGATGGCAAGGAGCCGGTCGACAAGACTGCCTGCTTCGGCCGCGCCCGAGCGCACTTCTTCCATGCGCGATACATCCGCCCCTTCGAAAGTTTCCGGGCTGAGACTCGCGCCGGGGCGGAAAAGGCTCGCCATGATCAGTCCGATCGAGACCGCAAAGGCGGTCGTTGCGAAATACAAGGCGATGGTGCGCGCCCCGAGGCTGCCCAGTCGCTTGGGGTCGCCCATGGCGATGATCCCCGAAACAAGGGTAAAGAAGATCAGCGGCACGATCAGCATCCGGATCAGCCGCAGGAACAGCTCGCCCAGCCAGGCGATCCAGGTCTCGGCAAAGGCTCCGGCCGCATCGGGCCCCATCCCCTGGCGAAGGGCAAGGCCGGCCACAATCCCGAGGACAAGCGCAAAAATCACGCGCTTCCACAGATGAATTTCGAACCATTTCGCCATTGTGCGGGCCCTTCCTCGACTGCGCGCGACCCTATCGGCAGATGCGGGCGCGTCAATCGACATCCGGGCGCGGGAGGCTGCGTGCGGTATTTCGCTATTTTCTAACAGGCTGGTGAATAAAGGGCCCTTCGGCCATCCAATGGCTCGGACAGTCGTGCGGATCTCCATCCTTCGAGACGCGCTTCGCGCTCCTCAACACAGTTGCTGAGGAGCGATCCGTTCAGGATCGCGTCTCGAAGGAGGGCGGCGAGATCCTGCTCCCAGGTTCGAAAGGCCTGATTGCAGGCGTCCTTCAGAAGCCTGCCAAAGGCCCGGGACCTTGTCGCGGGGCCGGGTCCCGGCCACGTTCTTCCAATCAGGCGAAGGTTGCCGGCGGGCCCTTTTCCAGCACTTTTGCCCGGCCCACCCTGCGGCGTCCGGTTGCGGTCTCGCCCCTGAAAGGCAGGGGCCGGCGCGGAAGCATGGGGCGCTTCCATGATTGACGCGTGAGGAGTCTTCGAAGCG
>JAAANZ010000133.1 GCA_009909065.1 Alphaproteobacteria bacterium
TCAGACTGCTGAAAAGTAGAAGGAAAACTCTTAGAGGCTCAACAGCCACTCGTCTTTTCCGCCAGGATCGTCGTCGCGCAAAGGTCCGACGATGCCCGCATCGCCGGACTTCACGCTCCTAGCCCTGACGAAAAATCCAAGCGGCCAAGTGATTCAATTTGGGCGGAATCTGCCCTCGCCGGTTGCAGTGTCTTCTTCATCGAGAAGGTCATCGGGCTGAACGGCGGCCAGGCGCTGGATCGCATCCACCTTTTGCTCGACTCTCAGCACGTTCCGGATCTGGATCTTTTCCGACCGCCCGCCGCTGGTGATGAGATAGAGGTCGCCGGCGCCGAGGCCGAGTATGTGGTGGCGGAAAAAATCCTCCGAGCGCTGCTCGAACAGGAGCCCGCGTGTGTCATAGCTGCGCTCGGACTGGCCGATCACGCGCTGTTCCGTCATCTGCCCCGGCCGGATCCGCCAGGAGCGAAACTTGTCGAAGACGAACAGCATCGCCGCCCATATCAGGAATAAAATCGAAGAAAAAACCAGGTAAAAACCCGCATTTGCATGAATTGAAACATGCGGGATGGCGCCGAGAATATCGTCCCACCAGCCCAGCACGGCGAAGACAACGGCCAGCAGGGCCAGACTGAGAATCGCGATGACGGACAGCGTCCCGCGAAGCGTGACATTAGTCACGAAGATGACGAAGCTCAGCACGAGCACGAATATCATTCCGAATGTGGAGTCGGTCAGCACGATTGCCCGGCTGTTGTCGTCAAGATCGACCGACCCGCCATTCATCCAGGTCCAGAAGGCCATGAAGAAACCGAACAGCCAGACCGGCCACCAGTAGAAGATGGGCGAATGGGAGTAGATCCGGATGTCCGGCAGGTCTTCCAGTGTCGGCATGTCATCCATTTGCCGGATCTCGGTTTCCGACTTTTCGATCATGGCGCCCCGCATTCTCGCATCTGCCTGGCAAGCCAACGCCCGCCCCGCGGGCCGGTTCCGGGCATGCCCTTTCCCGGGGCCGGGAAAGCCCCGCCGGTTACAGGGACAGGCGGGGGACGCGAAGGGCGAGGCCCGGCCTGCGGAGGTTTTGCGGGAAGCGAGGACCCGAATTACACGTCGAGCAGGAGGCGCTCGGGATCCTCCAGCGCTTCCTTGACCCGCACAAGGAAGGTGACCGCCTCCTTGCCATCGACAATCCGGTGGTCATAGGACAGGGCCAGATACATCATCGGACGGATCTTCACTTCCCCGTTTATGGCGACCGGGCGCTGCTCGATCCTGTGCATGCCGAGAACACCGGACTGCGGCGGGTTGAGGATCGGCGTCGACATCAGCGATCCGTAGACCCCGCCATTGGTGATGGTAAAAGTGCCGCCCTGGAGATTGTCCAGCGACAGCTCGCCATCGCGCGCCTTGCGGCCGAGCTCCCCGATATCCGATTCGATTTCCGCAATGGATTTCACGTCGCAATCGCGCACGACCGGCACGACAAGGCCGCGCTCGGTGCCCACAGCAATCCCGAGATCGTAGAAATTCTTGTAGATGATGTCCGTGCCATCGATCTCGGCATTCACCGCCGGCAGTTCCTTGAGCGCATTGACACAGGCCTGGACGAAAAAGCCCATGAAGCCGAGCTTCACGCCATGGCGCTTTTCGAAGGAGTCCTTGTAGCGATTGCGCAGGTCCATGACCGCCGACATGTCCACATCATTGAATGTGGTCAGCATGGCGGCCGTGTCCTGGGCCTCTTTCAAACGCCGGGCAATGGTCTGGCGCAGGCGGGTCATCTTCACCCGTTCCTCGCGCGGGCCGAGGTCACGCGGCGCGGGCGTTTCCTTGGCGGTGGCGCCATCATCCTGCCTGGCATGCGCGCCGGCCTCGATATAGTCGAGCGCATCGCCCTTGGTCACGCGCCCTCCCTTACCCGTGCCGGGAATCGCCTGGGGATCGACGCCGCCCTCACTGGTCACGCGGCGCACCGCGGGCGAGACGGGCCGGTCATCCGTGGCACGGGCGGGCGCTGCGTCGGCGCCTGAAGCGGCCGGCGCGGCGGCCGGTTCCGGCGAGCGGGCCGGCGGCGAAGCGGGCGCGCCGGCGCCGGCGCTCATCCGTGCGATAACCGAGCCGGGCTCGACCGCGTCGCCCTCGGCGACCAGCCATTCGGTGATCGTGCCGTCAGCCGGTGCGGGCACATCGACCGCGACCTTGTCGGTCTCGATCTCGGCAATCGCCTCATCCTGGGAAACACTCTCCCCGGCCTGCTTGGCAAAGCTGGCAATAGTGCCCTCGGTCACGCTCTCACCCATGGTCGGGACGACGACATCGATGCTTTCGCCGCCGCCGGAAGGCGCCTCGGCTGCGCCACCGCCATTCGAGGCCGGCGCCTCGGCAGCTGCGCCACCATCCTTCGCGCCTGCGCCGCTTCCCGCCCCGAGGCGGGCGAGAAGCGCGCCGATTTCGACGGTCTCTCCCGGGCTGGCGACGATTTCCGACAGGGTCCCGTCTTCCGGCGCAGACACCTCGACAGAGACCTTGTCCGTCTCGAGTTCCACGAGGACCTCGTCCTTTGCGACCGTGTCGCCGGGGGTCTTGAGCCATTCGCCCACTGTCGCCTCGGTGACGCTTTCGCCGAGTGTCGGCACCGTAATGTCGGTCATACTGTATCTCGTCGCTCTCGCAATTGTCCTGGGGGAGTCGGCGCCTTATGCGCCAATCACGCTGTCTGCAACCGGGTTGTCACCGAGCGCCGCGCCGATCAGGGCGTCGCGCTCTTCGATATGTTTCGACATCAGGCCCGTGGCCGTTGCCGCAGCCGGCGGCCGGCCGGCATATTTCGGACGCGGCGCCTTCACGCCAACCTGCTTGGCACACCATTCGATCTCGTCGCGAATGAATGTCCAGCCGCCCATGTTCCGCGGCTCCTCCTGGCACCAGACCATCTCGGCCTGCGGGAAGCGCTTGAGTTCGGTCATCATGGACTTGCGCGGCACCGGATAGAACTGCTCTATCCGCATCAGGTAGATGTCATCCACACCGCTTTCCTCGCGCGCTTCGAACAGGTCGTAATAGACCTTGCCCGAACACATCACCACGCGGCGGATCCTGTCATCGCTCGCCAGCTTGACCTTGCCTTCACGCCCCGGCGTTTCGGCATCGTCCCACAGGATCCGGTGGAAACTGTCATCCGGGCCCATCTCCTCGAGCGAGGAGACCGCCAGCTTGTGACGCAGCAGCGATTTCGGCGTCATGACGATCAGGGGCTTGCGGAACTCGCGGTGGATCTGCCGGCGCAGGGCGTGGAAATAATTCGCCGGCGTGGTCAGGTTGACAACCTGCATATTGTCTTCGGCGGACATTTGCAGGAAGCGTTCCAGGCGTGCCGAAGAATGTTCCGGCCCCTGGCCTTCATAGCCATGCGGCAACAGGCAGACGAGGCCTGACATGCGCAGCCATTTGCGCTCCGCCGAGGAGATGAACTGGTCGAAATAGACCTGTGCCCCATTGGCGAAGTCGCCGAACTGGGCCTCCCAGAGGGTCAGCGTGTTCGGGTCGGCGAGCGAGTAGCCATATTCGAAACCCAGCACCGCCTCCTCCGACAGGAGACTGTCAATCACTTCATAAGCCGCCTGGTCTGCAGAGAGATTGTTGAGCGGGGTGTAGCGCTCGCCGGTCTCCTGATCGACCAGATGGCTGTGGCGCTGCACGAAGGTCCCGCGCGCGGAATCCTGTCCCGACAGCCGGACCGGGTAACCTTCATCGAGCAGCGTGGCAAAGGCGAGGTGTTCGGCCGTGGCCCAGTCGATATTCTCGCCATCCTCGATCACCTGGCGGCGCCGGTCGATCACGCGCCTGACCGTCTTGTGGACATTGACGCCATCGGGAACCGTCGTGATCGCTCCGCCAAGCTGGCGCAGCCGCCCGGACGACACGCCGGTCACGCCGCGCCGGTCATCATCATCGGGCAGGCGGAAGCCTTTCCATTCGCCGTCGAGCCAGTCGGCCTTCTGCGGTTCGAGTTCCTTGCCGGCATCGAAAGCGCGGTCGAGGAAATCCTGGAACCCGGTGACCTCCTTTTCGACCTCCTCGGCGGTCACCAGACCTTCAGCCACCAGTCTTTCGGCATAGATCTCACGCGTGGTGCGCTGCTGCGTGATCTGGGCATACATGTTGGGCTGCGTCATGGTCGGGTCGTCGCCCTCATTATGCCCGTAGCGCCGGTAGCAGAACATGTCGATGACGACATCCTTGCCGAATTTCTGGCGGTATTCCGCCGCCACCTTGGCGGCATAGGTGACCGCTTCGGGATCATCGCCGTTCACATGGAAGATCGGCGCCTGGACCATCAGCGCGACATCGGAAGGATACGGCGAGGAGCGCGAATACATCGGGCTTGTCGTAAAACCGATCTGATTATTGACGATGAAATGGATCGTTCCGCCCGTGCGGTGGCCAGCCAGGCCGGACAGGGCGAAACATTCGGCGACCACGCCCTGCCCGGCAAAGGCGGCGTCCCCGTGCAGGAGAAGGGGGAGCACCTTCGCGCGCTCCAGCGTGCCGGTATCGCGGTGTTCCATGGCCTGTTTCGAGCGCGCCCGGCCGAGCACGACCGGGTTGACCGCTTCGAGATGCGAGGGGTTGGCATTCATCGACAGATGGACGCTGTTGCCGTCGAATTCGCGATCCGACGAGGCGCCGAGATGATATTTCACGTCGCCCGAGCCGAACTCCTCCGCACCCTGCGTCGAGCCGCCCTGGAATTCATGGAAAATCTTCTCATAGGGCTTGCCCATCACCGCCGAGAGCATGTTCAGGCGCCCGCGATGCGGCATGCCGATGACAATCTCTTCGACGCCGAGGGCGCCGCCGCGCTTGATGATCTGTTCGAGGGCCGGGACAGCCGCCTCCCCGCCATCCAGGCCGAAACGCTTGGTACCGGGATAGCGCTTGTGAAGGAACCTTTCGAAGGTTTCCGCCTCGATCAGCTTGGACAGGATCGCCTTCTTGCCTTCACTGGTAAAGGCCACGCCCTTTCCCGGCCCCTCGATGCGTGCCTGCAGCCAGCCTTTCTCCTCGGGATCGGAGATGTGCATGAACTGGATGCCGATGGTCGAGCAATAGGTCCGGCGAAGGATGTCGAGCATCTCGCTGACGGTGGCATAGTCGAGGCCGAGCACCTGGTCGATGAAGATCGGCCGGTCCATGTCTTCAGGGCCGAAACCGTATGTGGCCGGGTCAAGTTCGGGATGCTGGCCGATCTCCTCCAGGCCAAGCGGGTCGAGATTGGCCCTGAGATGGCCGCGGATCCGATAGGCCCGGATCATCATCAGCGCACGGATCGAGTCCTTGACCGCCCGGGCGATCTCGTCGGCACTGGCGGCCGGGGCCTTTTGTTTCAGCTTCTCAGCGATGCCGGGTTCGACAAGCGCCCAGTTGCCATCGAACACCGCGGTCATTTCCGGGTCGTGAGCGGGCCAGTTCGTGCGCTTCCAGCTGGCCCCGTCGGCATTGCGCGTGGCCGCCGCAGCGCCGTCGCCGACCTCCTCGAAAAAGGCCCGCCAGCTTGCCGGAACGGATGCAGGATCGCGGGCGTATTCGGCCTGCATCGCTTCGACATAGCTGGCATTCGCGCCATACAGGAAGAGCGTGTCGAGCATTGCTGCATTGAGATCGCTGCGCTTGCCCGTCACCGGGCTGCCATCATCTGCCATCTGCAAACCGTCCTTTCAAAGGGCGAAGACGCCCCTAAACAAGCACCTGAACCGGCCTCGTGCGCGCTGTCCTCCCGCCCCGGCGCGCATCCGACCGCGTCACCGGACAATGTAGCGTAAAACTAGCCCTTTAGAACCTCTACCATGGTCGTGCCGAGACGGGCAGGGCTGGGACTCACCTTGATGCCCGCCGCTTCCATGGCCGCAATCTTGGAATCGGCGCCGCCTTCACCGCCGGAAACGATGGCGCCGGCATGGCCCATGGTGCGTCCGGGAGGGGCGGTGCGCCCGGCAATGAAGCCGACCATGGGCTTCTTGCGGCCCTTTGCCGCCTCGTCCCTGATGAACTGCGCGGCCTGCTCCTCGGCCGTGCCGCCAATCTCGCCGATCATGATGATCGATTCGGTCGCCTCATCGGCGAGGAACATTTCCAGCATGTCGATGAAATTCGTGCCATTGACCGGGTCGCCGCCAATGCCGACAGCCGTGGTCTGGCCGAGGCCTTCATTCGTGGTCTGGAACACGGCCTCATAGGTCAGCGTGCCCGAGCGCGAAACCACGCCGACCGAGCCCTTCTTGAAGATCTTGCCCGGCATGATGCCGATCTTGCATTCCTCAGGGGTCAGAACGCCCGGACAGTTCGGGCCGATGAGGCGCGCATTCGAGTTTTCAAGTTTTGCCTTGACGCGGACCATGTCCTGCACCGGAACGCCTTCGGTGATGCAGATGATCAGTTCGATGCCCGCCTCGATGGCTTCCTCGATGGCGGCCGCCGCGCCGACCGGCGGGACATAGATCACCGAAGCATTCGCGCCGGTCGCCTCACGCGCGTCGCCGGCGGTGGCGTAGATCGGCAGTTCGGTGCCATTCTCCGCGGTCCAGCTCTGGCCCGCCTTCTTCGGATGCGTGCCGGCGACCATCTTTGTGCCGAAATAGTCCAGCGCCTGGTTGGTGTGGAACGAACCGGTATTGCCGGTCAGCCCCTGCACGATGCACTTGGTGTCGCTGTTGACGAGAATGGACATTGGATTTCCCCTTGGATGGTCGGTGACTTGGTTAGATGAACGGGTTGATGACGGTGACGCCGTCATAGTCCTGGCCGTGATCGAGGTTTTCTGAGAATACGGTCTTTGCGCCAATACGCTTTGCGGCCGCGAGAATGGCGCCATCCCAGTATGATGTCTGGTAGCGGCGTGCGAGATCAACACCCGCCTGGACAACGGATGAATCGACCGCCTGGCAGGGCTTCCGCGCCAGCTGCAGTACCCAGTCAAGCGCGACATCCGGGGAAAGCGGCACCGGGCCCTGTCGCGTGGCATTGACATAAAACTCTACCAGCACCTGTGAGGAGAGGCCAAAATCCATCATCAGCACTTCTATGGCGCGCTCATGCTTGTCGGCCGCCTCGGACTTTCCGCCTGCTGCGTACAAGAGGACATTGCTGTCGAGAAAGAAGTCAACGCTCGCGTTCAAATCGCTCCGCTCCTGTATAGGCTTCGTCACGGACAAAAGGTCCGGGTCCGAAATTCGCTTCGCTCTCGCGCGCCAGCTTCAGCAGCGCCGCCGTGGTCTCGTCATGCCGTCTTTCGGCTTCGGTCTCGTGCCTCAGGAATTCGCGCACCATGGCATTCACGGTCGTGCGCCGCATCGCCGCAAGAACCCGCGCCTTGTCCAGTAGGTCCTCATCGATGGCGAGCGTGATGTTCCTTGTGCCCATGCGGGGATGGCTCCACGTATCCTGTGCCACGCATATTATGTGTATGGCGGCATGGCAAGCGCTTCAGTCGCTGATGGCCACGCGAATCCGGCTGTCCTGGGCGTCGGTTTCGAGGCTGAGCGTATGATTGGCCGTGAGGTTGCGGCGAGAGCGCAGGTGCCAGGCGCGCAGAGACTGCGGCGGGGCGCTCATATCGATAATCGGCTCGCGTTCGATATGCCCGCGCCGGCGCAGAAGCGCGAGAAACGCCCCGGTTTCGACATTCGCGGTCTCGATCGCACAGGTCAGCACCTTTCCGCCCGTGTCATCGGAGCCGAACAGGCCGACCGACAGGGAAAGGTCGCCGATCTCGCCATTGCGCCGGATGAGCGGCTTTCCGAAACCCGCATCGCTGCCGATCCCCGGTCCAGGCTCGCCCGCTCCCTGTCCGGACACGTCCGGCGCCGGCGCGCGCCAGCCCGTTGATGCGATGGCGCGGCGGATATCGCCGGGTTCGGGCAGCGGGTCGATACAATAGGTCTCCAGCGCGCCGACCAGACGGGCTTCGCGCGGCAAGTCCGGCGCCGGTTGGATCGCCTTTGCATCCTCGACATTCAGCAACAGGACCGGGGCGGGCGAGTCGGACATGCATGACGTGCCGGCCAGGCAGGCGGCCAGGGCCCATCCGAGCTTCGCGAACCGAACTGTCATGGCCGCCACACATCTCCCGCACACGGAGTCTGCGCATTGACCCCACTCGCGCATGGAGCGTCAAGATCACCCGCCGGTTTTCCCGATGGACTGCGGCCTTCTTAGGGAAAGACAGCCCGCTGCCGGGCCCCACCCCTGCCCCGCGGGGCGTTCAGCCAAGTTCCGGTTCCTCGTCCTCGGCGAAAAGCTCGTCCTTCGGGACGGTCTTGTCCTCGACTTGTGCATTCTCGAGGAGATAATCGACCACCTTGTCCTCGTAGATCGGGGCGCGCAGCTGCGCCATGGCATCCGGATTCTTCTGGAAGAACTCGACGACCTGGCGTTCCTGGCCCGGATAATTGCGCGCTTCTGCGATCAGGGCCTGCTGGACCTCCTGTTCGGTGATCTGGATCTCGTTGAGCCGCCCGATCTCGGCCAGGACCAGGCCGAGGCGCACGCGCCGCGCGGCGATCTTGCGATAATCGGCCTTGACCTCTTCCTCGTCACGCGCGGCTTCCTCCTCATCGAGGCGGCCGGCGGCCTTTTCCTGCTCGAATTGCTGCCAGATCTGGTTGAACTCCTGGTCGACCATTCCCGGTGGCAGCTCGAAATCATGTTTCTCATCAAGCGCGTCGAGCAGGCGGCGCTTGGCCTTGCTGCGCGAAGCCTGATCATAATTGCCCTGGAGCTGGTCGGTCACCATCGCCTTGAGCTGTTCGAAGCTCTCCAGGCCCAGCCCCTGGGCGAATTCGTCGTTCATTTCCGGGGGCCGCGGCGCGCGCACTTCCCCGACTTTCACCTCGAACACAGCCTCCTTGCCGGCCAGGTGCTCGGCCGGGTAATCGTCCGGGAAGCTGACATGGATCTCGGGCTCGTCGCCGGCCTTCACGCCGACGAGCTGTTCCTCGAAACCGGGGATGAAACGCCCGGCGCCGATGACGACGGCCTGTTCCTCCGCGCTGCCGCCCTCGAAAGCCTCGCCCTCGATCTTGCCGACAAAATCGATGACCACGGCATCCCCGTCCTGCGCCTCGGCAGTTTCCTCGCGCGCTTCATACTGGGTATTCTGCTCGGCAAGGTTCTGCAGTGCCTCGTCGATTTCCTCGCCGGGCACCCTGGCGACGGGGCGTTCGATCTCGATCCCCGACGGATCGGCCGGCTCGAATTCCGGCATCACGTCGAGATGCATGTGATAGGCTAGGTCGGCTTTGCCCTCGAGCACGTCTTCCATCTCCGATTCCATATGGACATGGGGTTCGGAGGCCGGGCGCACTTCGGCGTCCTCGATGGCTTTCTGGTTGCTTTCCTGAACCAGCCCCTCGACCAGTTCGCCCATGATCGACTTGCCGAACATCTTGCGGATATGGGTGGCGGGCACCTTGCCCGGCCGGAAGCCCTTCAGGCGCATCTGAGGACGGATCTCCTCGATGCGCGCATCCAGCTTCTGCTGCAACTCATCGGCAGAGACCTTGATCTCGTAGGTGCGGGAGAGGCCTTCGACCTTGCTTTCGGTGACTTCCATCCTGGGTGTCCTTGGGGCCGCGTTGTCAGACGCGCCCTTCCTGTCAGAATTGTGGGGTTTCGCGTGAAAGCGCGGTGTATGTCACAGGCTGGCGCGCCTGTCCACGGAGGGAATGGGCGCTCCGGCAGCCGCGTGGCTTCCCCATTCGCGCGGCGCGGCCGGCCGAACGTTTCCCCTGCGTTCACCCGGACACGACTGGCCTGCCGGGCGCCTGCCTCAGAGAAGGCGCCCGGCCTGTTTTCATGACCTCAGCGCGCAAGGCTGAGGCGCACGAACACGCCGCGCCCGGCACCGGGGATGCGCTCGCCGATGGGCACGTCGCCAAAGCCGTTGCGGTTGTAGCCCGCCAGGTGTTCCAGATAGACCTCGTCCAGAAGGTTCTCGACGCCGGCCGCCAGTGTCACACTCTCACGAACATCCCACTCGCCATACGCGCTGAGGACAACATGACCGTCCGTCGCCTCTTCGCTATTGGTCAGGGACACCTCGTCCTGATCGGCCACCGCGCGGGTCTCGAACGTGGCGGACCATACATCGGCTTCCCAAGTCAAACCAACCGTCAGGTTCGGCGGCGCGATCCGATAGAGATTGTCGTCAATATCGCGCCGTTCACCGCGCACATAGCTGAAAACGCCGTCCAGGCGCAGCGGCCCGGCGAAATCGTATCCGCCGTCCACGTCAAACCCGTAGAGACGCGCATCGACATTGGCCCACCTTAGCGGCGTTGGATCGCCATTCATGCCCGCGATCATCTCAACCGGCGTGTCCGCCACGCCCACCGTCGCATCGAACGGCACCCCCTGAATATAATCGTCGATCTGGCGGACAAAGGCGGTCGGCCGCAGATAGGCTTTCGTGCTCGCATAATCGAGCCCGGCCTCGGCGATCCAGGCGGTCTCCGGATCAAGCGAAAGGTCGCCGATATAGATATTGCCGTCGGCAAGACCGCCGCTGGCCTTGATCGGCAGCCAGCCATAACGCTGGATATATCCGGGCATATTCTGCTTGCGGGCGAGCGTTGCGCGCCAGGAAAAGCCATGGCGCTCCGGCGTCCAGACGCGCGCCACCGCATCAAAAGTGGTGTCATCGCCGGACCGGTCCGCGCCATTGAAGGCGGATGCCAGCCTGCGCGGCCCCATGGGAAGCGCCGGGCCGAGCGAAGCCTCGCCGGCGTCAAAACCGTTCCGGTCGAGGCGAAGCCCCAGCTGCGTGTTGAACGGCCCGGCCTTACCGGTCCATTCCGCAAACCCGCCAAAGCGTTCCGTCTCCACATCGGGAAACGGGGTGACGAAAAAGTCGGAATTGTTCGGATTCGTGATGGTCACGTCATGCTCGACCACTTCGCCATCGATCCCGAGTTCCAGATCCCCGCCCAGAGCCGGAAAGCTGACCGACAACTCGCCGCCGCGCGTCGTTGCATCGGCAAAGGTGGCGCGCTGGCGCATCGGCATAGGCGCGGGACGCAGCGAGAAATTGTCCATCAGATGGGCTACGTCCGTATAATGCGCGCGGGCCTCGAGGCGCATTTCACCGAAGTCCCGCGAATAACCGAGGCGGGCGAAATCGGTATCGAAATAGCGGATATCCATCGGGAAGGGCGGATTGCCGGATGGCCCCGTATTCTGGCGACGCAGGTCGAGCGTGAATTCGCCAAGGTCCGTTCTTGCGCCAGCGGACAGCCCGAAGACGCCGCGCTCGAACGCCGTGCCGCCAATGACGCCGTCCCCGAATTCGGTGTCGGCGCCCTCTTCCCAGGCGCCAAGGAGGTTGAAACGCCAGGCCTCGCCCGACGCGCCCATGACCCCGCCGGTCGAGACGCTGTCATTGACGCTTCGCCCGCCAAGGGTGAGGTCGTAGCCGAACCGGGTCTCGCCGTCTTGCGCATAGTCGATGCGCTTGAAGACCGCATCCGCGCCGCCTGCAAGGCCGGGGCCTTCCGAGACCGGGCTCACCCCGCGATCAATCACGACGGCGGAGACAAGCGGCGCCGGAGCATAGTGGAAGACCGGGTCCATCAGGTTCGGCCCGCCGGACGCGAAGCGCTGGCCATCGACGCGCAGGTTGAGCCGCTCGCCGAACAGGCCGCGATACTGCATCTGGCCGGAAAGCTCGCCATTGCCGATGCGCGCGCCACCCGGCGTGCGCGCGCTCAGATAGGTGACGTCGCCGCCCTGCAGCGGGCCCGCCTCGGGCGTGACCCGGGTTTCGGTTGCGGGATTGATCGGCGTCCCGGTGACGATGATGACATCCTGAAGAGCCGGATCGGGGCCCTCGGCGAAAACCGGCGCGGCAAGCGCCGTCAGGCTCGCCCCGGCGAGGAGCGAAGCGATCGATCTTGTTGACATTTCTGGTCTCACAAACTGAAAAAGGCCGCGCATTCACGCGCGTTCATTCACCGCCCCGGACCGGGCCGGCACGAAATTGTCTGTAATCAGGCGTGAGCGGGAGGGGCGCGGGCGCCCAGGGGCGGGCCGTGCGCCGTCGCGATGAGCACGGGCTCGACCCGGACAGGGGTTCCGCCCGGAAAGACGTGGCTCGGCCCTTCGACAGCGGCCGGTTCGGGAAGCACGGCGACGCTGGCCAGCGTGCAGAACGGGCAAGGCTCATGGAAGTTCTGGTCGTCGGGCAGTTCTTCGCCGAGACGTCTTGCAATCCGTTCGGCCGATGCGCGCGCCTCAGCCGAAGCCTGGCCGGACGGCGCGCATATGAAACGCGAGACATCAAACTCGCCCGATCCGGAAATGCCGGCCGATGCGGGCAGCAGGGCATGCAGGATCAGGGCGAGCGTTGCCAGAATGCTGGCAATATTTTTCGATGGTCGCAACATCGGGCGTGATCTGAATATCCGCCGGCCACCGAAAGACAGCCGGTCAATTGTCGCAGGCGCCCCTTCGGACTTCAGGTCCTGCCAAACCTGCCAACCCGTAAAGTGTCCTTTGGCTTCATTGTGAGCGCCGGTTCGGGCCCTCCGGCCAGACCGTTCCCGAGGTGCCACGGGGCTCAGATCAGGCGATCGCCCTTTTCATCGATGATCATCGTCCCGTCCTCCTTGCAGACCGGCCCCGCGGGCAGGCGCGCCAGGAGATCGAGCACCCGCTCGCTGGGCCGGCACAGGCGCACGCCCCTGGGGCTCGCGACGATCGGTCGGTTCACCAGAACGGGGTGTTCCAGCATGGCCGACAGCACGGTCTCATCGCTGACGCCCTGTTCGAGCAGGCCCAGCTGCCGGGCGGGCGATTTCGTTTCGCGCAGGGCCGAGCGCGGCGTGAGGCCGGCGCCGGCAAATAGGGCGAGCAGCTGCGGGCGTGTCCAGCCTTCCCTGAGATATTCGATAATGACGGGTTGTTCGCCGCTGGCCTCGATGATGGCCCGAACATTGCGCGAGGTAGCGCAGTCCGGATTGTGATGAATGACGATCATGACGCCGCCTCGGTCTGAAGCCCGGGGTCCGGGAAAGCCGCCCGGGTCCGGTTCGCGAAGGCGACCAGCGAGAGCATCACCGGCACTTCGACCAGCACTCCCACTACGGTAGCGAGTGCCGCGCCCGAATTGAGGCCGAACAGGCTGATCGCGACAGCAACGGCGAGTTCGAAGAAATTCGACGTGCCGATCATGGCGCAGGGGGCGGCGATCGCGTGCGGCACTTTCCAGGCCCAGGCGGCGGCATAGGCCAGCGCAAAGATGGCATAGGACTGGATCAGGATCGGCACGGCTATGAGCGCAATGATCAGTGGCCGGGCCATGATCGTTTCGCTCTGCAAGCCGAAAAGCAGGACCACCGTGGCCAGAAGGCCGATGACCGACAGCGGTTTGATCCTGTCTGTAAACGCTGAGACCGCTTGCGGGCCGCCGCGAGCGATCAGCAGGCGCCGCGTCAGGGTTCCGGCTATCAGCGGGATGACGACATAGAGCGCGACCGACAGGAGCAGCGTCTCCCATGGCACGGCAATATCCGTCACGCCGAGCAGGAATGCGACGATGGGGGCAAAAGCGACCACCAGTATCGCGTCATTCAGGCTGACCTGGACCAGCGTGTAATTGGGGTCGCCCCGGGTGAGCTGTGACCAGACAAACACCATCGCCGTGCAGGGCGCCGCGCCGAGCAGGATGAGGCCGGCAATATAGCCTTCCGCGTCGGATGGCGGAATGAAGCCGGCAAAGACGTGGCGAAAGAACAGGACGCCGAGCGCGGCCATGGTGAACGGCTTGATCAGCCAGTTCACGACCAGGGTGATGATCAGGCCCCTCGGTTTCTCGCCCACCCGCGCCATGGCGGAAAAGTCCACGCCGATCATCATGGGCCAGACCATTGCCCAGATCAGTATGGCGACGGCGAAATTGACACGGGCATATTCGAGCGCCGCAAGCGCCTCGAAGGCGCCCGGGATGACGAGGCCCAGTCCGATCCCCGCCAGGATGCAGAGCGCGACCCAGACAGAGAGATATTTTTCGAATGCGCCCATCAGTTGATCCTTCTAGAATGTCAGGGTGAGCTGGCCATAGCCGTAGAGCGTCGCGTCCCCGTCCGGTCCGCCCGGCACGTTCTTGGGAAACTCCCCGTAAACAAGTCCCGA
This sequence comes from Alphaproteobacteria bacterium, assembly GCA_009909065.1. Lineage (GTDB taxonomy): Bacteria > Pseudomonadota > Alphaproteobacteria > Caulobacterales > Hyphomonadaceae > UBA5336. The sequence goes on from JAAANZ010000133.1 coordinate 14,188, forward strand.
GGCGCCCAGTTCGAGCCGCAGGCTGTCCGGTATGACCCAGTAGCGCGCGCGAGCATCGATTTCGTGACCGATGAAATCGCCCGACTGGCCCGTCGGGTCCCGCAGGCCTGCGACAACCCAGCTGTCCGTCGCCGAGGCGAGGGAAGCGGCATGATACTGCAGCCAGCCATCCCAGCGTGCATTCGGCGTGAGTTCGACGCGAAACCCGGGCGCACTGAGATTGGCCGGCGTCAGCGGCCCGTGGATCGAGGTGTTGTTGAGATCGGTCCGCCGGCCGCCGAAAAGGCGCTCATGCTGGTCGAAGGCGAGGTCCCCGGGAGTCTCGTCGCCACTGGCAAAATAGTATTCGAGCGAGACACGCGGGCGCCATGGCGCGTCGAAACTGTAGCCGAGCACCGCGATCATCATGGCGGCATCGACATCAAGGCATTGCGTGTCGGCCGGGTTGCGTGTCGCATGACGCGTCCCCCGGCGCAGCGCCGCTTCCAGGTCGAGGTCCCACTGGCCGGCTTCGGGCTTACGATAAAGCCGGAAGCCCGGCGCAATATAGGACCGGTCAGGCGTCTGGACGTTTTCGGTGTCCTCTTCCTCCAGGCCGTAGACAAACAGCTCTCCCCACAGGCCGGGCGCGGTCTCGGGCAGAATGTCGGCGCGGCGGTAATGCGCGCCCCAGATGCGCCGGCCCCACTGTTCCTCGTCCCCCGACACGGCGTTGTCATCAAGGTCGGGGCGCGTATCGGGAAACCGCGCCACCGGGACGACATAGACGAGATGCAACTCATCTCCACGCGCCGCCCGGCTGGTGAGCCGCGCGCCGGTATAGCTCTTGATGACATTGGCGAAACTGGGCCGCTCGATCTGGCGCTTCGAGCCGATCGAAACGGTCTGGCGCCCCAGGATGAG
>JAAANZ010000018.1 GCA_009909065.1 Alphaproteobacteria bacterium
CGCGCGGCGGGGCCAAGATAAAGGCAGATGTCAGTACGTCTCATGTCCCCATGATGACACGCCAGGCCAGACATGGGAATCTTATGTCAGATGGAGAACACTAGCCCGACGCCGCCTTGAGCCGTTCCAGTGTCTTTTCGCGTCCGATCAGGGGGAGGAGGGCGGACATTTCCGGGCCGCGCGGGGCGCCGGTGAGGGCGAGGCGCAGCGGCATGAAGAGCGATTTGCCCTTGCGGCCGGTGTCGGCCTTCAGCGCGCCGGTCCAGGCGCCCCAGCTGCCCGCGTCAAGCTCGCCCTCTGGCAGGTGCGCGCCCGCGCCAGCGATGAAATCGCGGTCCGCATCGTCCACCACCGGCGTGATTTCGCCAAAGGCCATCTCGACATAGCGCACCGCATCGCGCACGCGCTCGCAATTGGCGCGCACGGTGAGCCAGAAATCCTCCCGGGCGGCGCGCGGATCGAGCGCTTCGAGCGTTTCGCGCACCGTTTCGAAGGGCTTGGCATGCACGATTTCGGCATTGAGCTGCATCAGCTCGCCCTCGTCGAACCGCGCCGAGGCGCGCCCGATCTTGTCGAAGCTGAACGCCTCGGCAAGCTGGTCGAGGCTGTCGCCCACCTCCACCGGGTCGGATGTGCCGATCCTGGCCAGCAGCGAGGTGATTGCCATCGGCTCGACACCATCCTCGGCGAGTTGCGAGATCGACAGCGAGCCGAGCCGTTTCGACAGCCCCTCCCCGTCCGCGCCGACCAGCAGCGGCGTGTGCGCCATCATCGGGGCCTTCGCGCCGAGCGCCTCGAATATCTCGATCTGCGCGCCGGAATTGGTCACATGGTCCTCCCCGCGCACCACATGGGTGATGGCGGCATCGATATCGTCGACAACCGACGGCAGCGTGTAGAGATAGGAGCCGTCGCCACGGATCAGGATCGGGTCGGAGACGGACGCCGTCTCGATCCCCTGCCCGCCGCGCACAAGATCGTCCCATTCGACGCGCTTGCCGGACAGCTTGAACCGCCAGTGCGGCGTGCGGCCCTCGGCCTCATGGGCCGCGCGCTCATCCTCGCTGAGGTCCAGTGCCGCGCGGTCATAGACCGGCGGGCGCCCGCGCGAGAGGGCGATCTTGCGCTTGCGCTCAAGCTCGTCGGCGGTCTCGTAACAGGGATAGAGCAGCCCCTTGGCCTTCAGGGCCTCCGCCGCCGCGGCATAAGCGTCGAATTTGGCGGACTGGTTGAATGTCTCGTCCCAGACAAGGCCGAGCCAGGCAAGGTCGGCCTTGATCGCGGTCTCGTAGGCCTCTGTCGAACGCTCGGTGTCGGTGTCATCAATGCGCAGGATGAAACGCCCGCCCTCATGGCGCGCAAAAAGCCAGTTGATGAGCGCGGTGCGCACATTGCCGACATGCAGGCGGCCTGTGGGCGAGGGGGCGAAACGGACGGTCACGGACATCGAAGGGAACCTATCGGACGACTCAGGTGGCAGGCGCGCTGTGCGGGCGCACGTCGTCGCTTGCGAGCGCGGCCAGCCGGGGCTGGATAAGCCCCATCAGTAGGCTCGCCAAGAGGCAATAACCGCCCATCACCGCAAGCTGGCTCGTAAAGACGATGCCCGCATCGATCAGCGCCCCGGTAATGACCGGCGAAGCGGCGGTGGACGCGACCATGGCCGCAAAGGTCAGCGCACGAATTTCGCCGAGATATTTCAGTCCGAAGACTTCCGGCCAGATCGCGCCCATGATCGTGGCCGCCGCCCCGCCTGTCAGGCCGATCATCACCATCAGCATGAAAATCGACCATCTCGGCTCCAGGAGGGCCGGCAGCGTCAGTGCCAGGCCAAGAGGGATCAGATAGAAAGGCAGAAGCGCGCGCGCCGAGAACCGGTCGGTCAGCGCGCCCGACAGGAGCGAGCTGGCCACCTGCGCGCCCGCGAAAGTGGTGAACCCCGCAGCCCAAAGCCCGGCTGGCCAGTCCTTGATGGCAATGAGGTGCTGCTGGTGGAAGAACAGGCCCGTCACCATGAAGGGCGGGCAGAGAACGCCCAGCAGCATCAGGAAGAAAACCGGCTCACGCAGGACGTCGCCGCGCCGCCAGCTCAGCTTCGGCGCCGGGGCCGGCTCACCCGCCTGCCCGCCGGCATGTTGCGGCACCCGCTCGCGATACAGGAGGAAGAAAAAGAGCGGCAACGCGATGACAGCCAGCACGCCGGCCCCGATCCACCACAGCTCCTTGAGCCCGAAGGCCAGCAGCACCGCCACAGCGACCGGCGGCATCACGGCTTCGCTTGCCGGATGGCCAAGCGCCACGAGGCTGACCGCCCGCCCCCGGCTCGCCTCGAACCAGCGGCCCGTCGCCGTCATCGCCACATGGCTCATCATCCCCTGCCCGAACAGCCGCAGGCCCAGAAAGGCAAGAAACAGCGCCCAGACTGCCCAGGCTGCCGATACCAGGAGGCAGGCCAGGCCAAGACCGGCCACCACGATCATGACAGAGGTTCGCGTGGACACTCGGTCCACGATCTTGCCGAATTCCAGAAGGATCCCCGCGCTGGTCAATGTCGCCAGCGCATAGGTCAGGCCGATGCCGCCATGGCTGAGCTCGAAACGGGCCATCAGCTCATCATTGGACAGCGAGATGAAATAGGTCTGCCCGAAACCGGAAAAAAAGGTGAGCAGGAAGCCCGCCGCAAGCCAGCGCAGCTCCGCCCGGATGAATGACAGCATGGCCTATTGCCTCTCAGGCGCGCCGGCTCGGACCCCGGCCTCGCCATCGGCGAGATGACCGGCATGCAGCTTGGAGACCTCCGCGGCCACCGCGCGCAGTGCCTCGCGCATCTGTTTCAACCCGCCGCCGCGCGAATGGTGGATGACCAGACGCCGCCAGGGCGGTGTTTCCGGCTCGGGCGCCGTGCGCACCGCCAGATGGCCCGAACGCGGCAGCGCCGCGCTCATCAGTGCGCCGGAAAGCCGGAACCCGGCAGCGGCATTATAGACGCCATTCCGCGCATCCGCCTCGAACGTGGACTGTTCCTGTCGCCCGACCGAATTGAAAAGCACCGAAAGGGCCGGGCGCCGGTCCTGCGGAATATGCTCATCGATGACCTGATTGAGCAGGCGCACGCCGCGCAGGGAATAGACATCCGGATGCATGGGCGCGACGACCCGGTCCGCCGCTTCCAGGCAGCACTTGGTCAGGAAGGTTGCATTGGGATTGGTATCGAACACGATGAGATCATACTGGCTTCGCAAATGTTCGATCATTGCCAGGAAATTCGACTTGATCGCGCTGAGCGCATCGGCATCCGTGGCGAAGGCATATTTCGATATCTCGAATTGTCCCGAGACCAGATCCAGCCGGCCATCCGGTCCGCCGGGCCCGAGCAATTCATGAACCAGGTCGCGCCGCGCTGTGGGCGAGAAGGGCTCGACCGACAGGCTCGTCCAGTCGGCGGCCGGCGAGGGCACACCGCTGGCATGCAGCCGGCTCTTCTCGAAAAGGGAGATGACCGAACGGTCCCTGGCCGCGCAGGCATCGGCCATGTCCATGTCGAAAAACACCTGGGTGAGATTGTACTGGGGGTCGAGATCGATGAGCAGGACGCGCTTTCCGGTCTCGCCCTGCCATGTGCCGAAAACCTGGCTGGCCACGGTCGTCTTGCCGACACCGCCCTTGAGGTTCATCACCGCAAGGACCGGGCAGCGGCGATGATAGGCCCGCCGCGTCTCGCCGACCAGCGCCTCGAGCGCGCCCGGCTCACTGGCATCGAGTTTCAGGTCGCCGGCGAGCCGCGTCCGGATGAGGCCTGACAGGCGTGCCCGGTCGATCCTGTAGGGAATGAGCGTAATGCCGCTCGAACTTGCCCGCTCGATATCCTCGCGCACATCCCGCGCGCGCATCGCCGGACCGGAAACCAGGACAATCATGGCGAAGGCCTCGTCAGTGCGTTGCTGGAGCTCGGCCTTTGTCACGGTATTGCGGTCAGCCGGGGGATACCAGTCGTTGATTCCCGCCTTGCGAAGCGCTTCATGCACTTCCAGCAGAGTGTCGAGATCCTCCGGAGCGTGCGCGATATAGGCGTGCGACATGAAAATGGCGTGTCCCTGGCGAATGAAAGCAATGATAAGCGAAGACCGGTATCTAATAAGGCGAACGGGATGCACGGGGCCAGCTTGCTTGACAAGAATCCCGCGGGATCCTTGAGCAGTGGCGACGTGTGTGGTTCTTAAACCGCCTTACTGGAGCAAAAAAATGGCATGGACCCCTTCAAGCTGGCGCCAATTGCCGGCAAAGCACATCCCCGAAGACTATCCTGATGCCAGCGCACTGGCCGCGGTGGAAGAAAGGCTGCAGGGATATCCGCCGCTCGTGTTTGCCGGAGAGGCGCGCAAGCTGAAGGCGCGGCTCGGCGAAGTGGCGGCAGGCAAGGCGTTCCTGCTGCAGGGCGGTGACTGCGCCGAAAGCTTCAAGGAATTTCATCCCGACAATATCCGCGACACATTCCGCGTGATCCTGCAGATGGCCGTGGTGCTGACATTCGGCGCGGCCAAGCCCGTGGTGAAGGTCGGCCGGATCGCCGGCCAGTTCGGAAAGCCGCGCTCCTCCCCGGTCGAGGTGCAGGACGGGGTCGAGCTGCCTTCCTATCGCGGTGACAATATCAATGCGATGGGCTTTTCGCCAGACGAGCGCATCCCGGATCCTGAACGGCTGTTGCAGGCCTATTCGCAATCGGCCGCGACGCTCAATCTCCTGCGGGCCTTCAGCCAGGGCGGATATGCCAATCTGGCCAATGTCCACCGCTGGACGCTCGGCTTTGTCGAGAACAGCCCGCAGGGCGAACGCTACCAGGCCCTGGCCGCACAGATCTCGAAGGCGCTCGATTTCATGGAAGCTTGCGGGATCGCCCCCGACAGCGTGCCGCAACTCGAACAGGTCGATTTCTACACGAGCCACGAGGCACTTCTGCTGGGCTATGAAGAGGCTCTGACACGCGTCGATTCCACCTCCGGCGACTGGTATGACACGTCTGCGCACATGCTCTGGATCGGGCATCGCACCCGCCAGCTCGACCATGCGCATGTCAATTTCTGCAAGGGCGTGCACAACCCGCTCGGCGTGAAATGCGGACCCGGCCTCGAGCCGGACGAGCTCCTCCGCCTGATCGAGACACTGAACCCCGAGGACGAACCGGGCCGCCTGACGCTTATTGCCCGTTTCGGCTCCGAGGGCGTGGCCGACGGCCTTCCGGCGCTGGTGCGTGCGGTTCAGGAGAGCGGGCGCACCGTCGTGTGGTCCTGCGATCCCATGCACGGCAACACACTGAAAACCGGGAACGGGTTCAAGACGCGCCCGGTCGACCGGATCCTCTCCGAGGTCGAGCAATTCGTCGATATCGTATCGACCGAAGGGGCCTATCCCGGGGGCGTGCATTTCGAGATGACCGGCCAGGACGTGACCGAATGCCTGGGCGGGGCGCGCGAGATCACCGAGGCCGACCTGTCATCGCGTTACCACACCCATTGCGATCCGCGCCTGAATGGCGAACAAGCGCTTGAACTTGCCTTTCTGCTGGCCGAAAAACTCCAATCCGTCGGCGAGGTGATGCCACAGGTGCAGCGCGCAGCCGGCTAGCGCATCTTCAGGTCAACCCGGGTCAGAAAAGATGCGTCAGTTTCTCGTACTGGCGCATTTTCTCTACGCGAACCTGTGCCCACTTCGCCTGAAGAGGTTCCAAGGAGGAAGTGCCATGTCCAGGCGGGCCTGGCCTGCCTGGATGCGGGCGGGCGATATTGCCGACCTGTTGCGGCTATCCGTGCCGATCGCGATCAGCCGCATGTCGATGATGCTGATGAGCCTCACCGATGCGATCGTGCTCGGCCAGAATGCGCCCGGCGAGCTGCCCTATGTGCTCAATTCCTGGCTGCCGATCGGGGTGTCGCTCGGATTCGGCATGGGCATCCTGCTTGGCGTCCAGGTGCTGACCTCGGAATTTGTCGGTCGCGGCGAACCCCGCGAGAGCGCACGCGTGTTCCGTCGCGGTTTCGCGTTCGCGCTCGGTCTTGGCCTTGTTCTGACAATCATCATCTATCCGCTGGCCGGCCCGCTTTTCCGCTGGCTGTTCGCCGATGCCGCGCCCGTGGTCGAGGGCGCCGATCTGGCAGAGCCCGGCGCCGTGGCCGCCGAAACCGCAAAGATCACGCGCATCCTCTCGCTGAACATGGTCGGTTTCATGGTCACGACCGTGGCGGCGATGTATCTGGAAGCGCTGCGTCGCCCCCTGCTGGTCACCGTGACAAGCTACCTCGGCGTGCTGGTCAATCTCGTCTTCGACCTCGCTCTGGTGGCCGGTTGGTGGGGCATGCCGCAGCTGGGCGCGGAGGGAGTGGCCTGGGCGACGACGGGAACCCGGTTCGCGCTGATGGCGGTGTTCCTGGTCATGATCGTGGCCTACACCCCGGCGCTGAAGCCGGCCCCGCCCGGACCGCCCGGCGAGTTTCGCCGCCAGCTCAGCGTCGGCGGCGGCACGGCCATTTCGAATATTGTCGAATGGGGCGGTTTCAATTTCACCTATGTCGTCGCCACCTGGATCAGCCTGTCGGCGAATGTGATCTACGGCTATACCACGCAGGTTCTGGGCGTGTGCTTCATGATCTATCTGGGCATCGGCACGGCGACCAGCGTGCGGGTCGCCGAGGCGTTCGGGCGCAATGACCAGACGGCGGTGGCCGATGCCAGCCGGCTGGGCTTGCTCAGCACCTTGCTGGCGGGCCTGTGTGTCGGCGCGATTGCAGTCATCTTTCGCGGTCCGGTCGCCGCGGGACTGGTCAATGCCGAAGCGACGCTGGAAGGCGTGACCCTTGCCCCCGCCATCGCCGCATTGATGTGGCTGGTGGCGATCGCCACCGTCTTTGATGGCCTTCAGGCCACGGCCGCGATGGCCCTTCGCGCCCAGAATGTCATCTGGTGGCCCTCGGCATTGCATACGGCGAGCTTCTTCGCGCTGATGATCCCGCTCGGCTACTGGCTGGGCCTTGTCGAGGGACGCGGCGCGCGGGGCATGGTCGAAGCGGCCATGTGGGGCTGCGCTGCCGCGGGGCTTGCGCAGACGGCGCTCCTCGAATGGAAAACGGCGCGCAGCCGTGCGCTGCGCACCGTTTCCGGGTAGATGGCGGCTGGCGATGGTCCCCCCTCGCCAGCCGAAATGATCGTGATTCTAGATATCCTTGAGCGCGGTCGCGGGCTTGAAGGCCGCTGACGTCTTCTCCGGGATCTCGATTTCCTTGCCAGTCGCCGGATTGCGGCCCGTGCGGGCGTTGCGGGTCTTGGCATGGAAGGTCCCGAAACCGGCAATGGCGACCTGGTCACGCGCCTTCATCGCGCCGGAGATGTGCTCGAAAACGGCATTCACGGCCTTGCCGGCCTGATCCTGGGAAATGCCGGCATCCTCGGCAACGGCCTTGGTCAACTCGCCCTTGTTCATGGGATTCTCCTCTTTGTTGATCAGCCCAAAAAAGGCCGACTGTGGCGAAGCAGCCACGATTCGCACCGCGGCGATACGCCGGATCGCCAGTAAACACGGGCTATGCGCCGAGAATCCAGCCCTCTTCGCACTCAATCTGCGAGATTTCTGCCGAATCGAGTGAGTCGGGCCCGCCAAAGAGCGCTCCGAGACGCTCTTTCGTGTCCAGGTCGCAATAATGGCGGGCGATCGCACGCATCTGGGCCTCGTCGGCGACCTCTCCGGCGGCGGGGTCTGCCTTGACCAGCGAGGGGTAGATTTCCGTCATGACGACCTGCACGCCCTCAAGCGCATCTTCGTCCAGCGCGCGCAGGCCTGTCTCGAAAGGCCAGATCCGCGCATCGGGCCATGACTGACGCAGGGCATCGACATGGGGAATGCCGAGCAGGGTCTGGCTTCCGACACTGCCTGTATAAGCAAGCTGCCAGACCGATTTGGGCTGGCCCCGGCGGGTGGCCCGCAACTGCATCTCGGCCTTTCGGAATTCCGCGACACGCCCATCGCTGTCAAAGGCGGGCTTCTTTCCTGCAAGCGTCGAGACCTGGTCACGCGGGGGCGCGCCCCAGAAGGGGAAAGCCCCTTTCGAGATCGCGTAATTCAGTCCCGCGGCGATCGCAAAGCGCGCATTGGAATTGTCCGGCCGCTCACGCACCTTCGCAGCAAGATAACGGTGCATGGCCTGCCAGGGCTGCTGGCTTGAAAGATCGAAACCGGCCGCTTCGGCCGTGCCGGCGGGATAGCCCAGCGCGAAATCGAAACCGAGGAGCACCTTGTCGCCCCGCCCGGTCAGGCGTTTCACCATGTCGTCTATGAAGCCGCGCGCCTTCAGCCGCGTGTCCGGATTGACCGCCTTGAACTGGAATTTCAGACGGGCGTCCCGCGCAAGGATGCCGATCCAGATCGAGTTGGCTCCGCTCGCCGGTTTTGCGGCCGCACTCCAGTCAACCATGATATAGGCGTCAAAAAGGCGGGGCATATCGGCTCCGAAACGGTCTTCGCGGCCCCCGCGCCATGGCATGACTTCGCAATCCGAGACAAGCCCGGCATATCGGGCCGAACCGCTAAAAGGCGCGAAGGTTTCGCAAGCGGCCGGCGGGCACGCGGCGCAGCGCCCCGCGCCGATACCACCGTCCGCCCCCCAGGCTTCAGCCGGGCTTTCTGAAACGAAGCGTCATCCGGTCGCTTTCCCCGATGGCTTCCATGGCGGCGCGCTCGGGCGTTCCCGCCTCGGTGGTGCCAAGGCTCGGCGGCAGGCGCCAGACAATATCGCCCGGACCGGCCGTATCCACCGGGTTGGCGTTGATTTCGCTCGTGGCCTCCAGTTCAAGACCGGCTGCTTCGAAGGTCGCGATGACATCGCTCTGCTTGAGATAACCGGCACTGCCATTGGCCCATTCATCCGGCGTTTCCTCGCCGGCGCGGTGCTGGACCACGCCGACCACGCCGCCGGGCCTGAGCAGCATATGGGCTTCCTGAGCGGCTTTCGTGAAATAGCCGAGATCATCCTCCACGCGGCGAAGATTGTGCATCGCCCGGATGAAGAGCACGGCGTCGGCCTGCCCCGCCATGTCACCCGACACCGTGGTCAGTTTCACCGATCCGACCTCGGGTCCGTCCTCGCCGGCCCATTCACGGGCCGTTTCAGCCCATTTGTCCGTGCGTTCGATAATGCCCGCAATCCGTTCCTCGGTCGCATTCGGGAGGATCCTCGCCCACATATCATCCGGGTAGTGCGCGCCGATGAGGCGCCCGTCCTCTCCAAGATAGGGCATCAGGATTTTCGTGTACCAGCCCCCGCCCGGGAGCGCCTCGACAAGGGTCATCCCAGGCTCGAGGCCGAAAAAGGCGATCGTTTCGGCCGGATTGCGCGCATCATAACGTGCCTGGATCTCGTCGGGCTGGCCGGCGAGCACGCTCTCCAGCCTGGCTTCATCGGCGGCGTCGAGCTTCGCCGTGCCGCCCGCCGGCGACTCGGCACCGGTCATGGTCTCACAGGCGCCGAGCGTCAAAAGGCCCGCCATTGCGGCGCCGAAAAACAGGTGTTTCATGAGAAATCCTCCTCCTGAATGCGAACGTTAACGCCGCCATGCGGGCTGTAAAGCACCTGCAGATTTCAACGGGCGCAGATTCGCAATCCATCATCACTTTCCAATCCGGGCGACAATGGCTAGTTCACCTGCTCATGACCGAGGCTCTTTCCACCGCCATCCGGGCCATTGCGCGCGGCCAATCGCTGACCCAGGCGCAGCTCGAGGGCGCTTTCGAGGCCCTCCTGTCCGGCGAGGCGGCCCCGGAACGGGTCGCGGCCTTCCTCATGGGACTGGCCGTGCGCGGCGAGACGTCGACCGAACTGGTCGCCGGGGCGAAGACCCTGCGCGCCCATGCCCGGAATATATCGGTGCCCGGCAATCTTCTCGATACTTGCGGCACTGGCGGCCTGCCCTGGAAGTCGCTGAACACATCGACGGCCGCCGCCATCGTCATTGCCGGCGCGGGCGGGCGCGTGGCCAAGCATGGCAACCGGTCGGTGCCGCCGAAAACCGGCTCGGCGGATGTCCTCGAAGCCCTTGGCGTAAACCTCGATATTGATGAGGCAACGTTCCGGGCCTGCCTGGACAAGGCCGGCGTCGCCTTCATGTTCGCGCGCAGCCATCATTCGGCGATGCGCCATGTCGCGTCGGTTCGCGCTGCGCTGGGTATCCGCACGGTATTCAACCTCCTGGGTCCGCTCAGCAATCCCGCCGGAGCGAGCCACCAGCTGCTCGGCGTTTACGAGCCCCGCTGGCTGCGCCCGATGGCCGAAGCGCTGCAGGCGCTGGGGGCCGAGCGGGCCTGGGTGGTCCATGGCGTGGACGGGATTGACGAGATCTCGATCGCGGGCGCGACGCGCATCGCCGAACTGGCCGACGGTGCGATTCGCGAATTCGATATCACGCCTGGCGAGGCCGGACTGGACACCCATCCGCTCTCGGCGCTCGAAGGCGCGAGCGTGGAGGACAATGCGCGCGCTGTGCTGGAACTGCTGGACGGCCAGCCCGGCCCCTTCCGGGATGTCGTCACGCTGAATGCCGGCGCCGGCCTCTTAATTACCGGACATGCCGGCGACCTTTCGGAAGGAACCGCCAAGGCTGCGCAGGCGATTGATAATGGCGCCGCGGGCCGCACGCTCCGCCTCCTGGTCGAGACCTCACACGGGCGGGGAATCTGATGGCGACGGCGCTCGACAGGATCATCTCTTACAAGCGCGAGGAGGTCAGCGCCCGCAAAGCCGGGTGCCCGCTCGCCGAGCTGGAGGCACGCGCCGCCGACAGGCCCCCGCCACGCGGCTTTGCCGCGGCGCTCGATCGTGTTGCCATGGCCGGCGAAAACGCGCTGATCTGCGAGTTGAAGCGGCGCAGCCCCTCGGCCGGGGAAATCCTGCCTGGGGCCGATCCGGTCGAGATTGCGCGCCAGTATGAGGCGGGCGGCGCCGCCTGCCTTTCCGTCCTCACCGACGGGCCGAGTTTTGGCGGCACGCTCGGGGATCTCGATGCGATCGCCGCGGCGGTCGGCCTGCCGCTCCTGCGCAAGGACTTCATGGTCGATCCCTGGCAGGTGCACGAAGCGCGAGCCCACGGCGCCGATGCCATTCTCGTCATCATGGCTGCGGTGAATGATGCGCAAGCCGGCCTCCTGGTCACGCTGGCCGTCGACCTGGGGATGGATGTTCTGGTGGAAGTGCATGACAAAGACGAACTCGGGCGCGCACTGGCCCTGCCGGCTGGCCTGGTCGGGATCAACAATCGCAACCTGCGCACGATGACGACCGACCTTGCCGTGACCGAAGCCCTTGCCCCATGCCTGCCGGCCGGACGCGCGCTCGTCTCGGAGAGCGGCGTGAAGACTCCCGCTGATATCATCCGGCTCCAGGCGGCGGGCGCCCGGCGTTTCCTGATCGGCGAGAGCCTGATGACGCAGACCGATCGCGAACAGGCTGTGGCGGAATTGCGGCAGGCGGTAAACATTTGACGCAAAACGGGAACGCCTGTAGAACAGTTATGAAACTGGATTCGATAACACTGGAGCGTTCGCGTGCTTACCCTCAAGCAGAGACAACTTCTTCTCTTCATTCATGAGAGGATCAAGGAAACGGGCATTTCCCCCTCCTTCGACGAGATGAAGGACGCCCTCAACCTGGCTTCGAAGTCGGGCATTCACCGCCTGATCTCGGCGCTTGAGGAACGCGGTTTCGTCCGTCGCCTGCCGCATCGGGCAAGGGCCCTGGAAGTTCTCAAGCTTCCCGATTCGGCGGCCACCGCCGCTCCGCCTCGCGGCCGACAGTCCTTCCGGCCGAGCCTTGTCGATGCCGGACGGGAAGTCATTGAGAGCGCGCGGGCCAGCCTGCCGGTGCTCGGCAAGATCGCGGCCGGCGTGCCGATCGAGGCGATCCAGCACGAGGTCTCGCGCATCTCCCCGCCGGAGGATTTCGCCAGCGAGGAAGACCATTTCGCCCTGCAGGTGGAAGGCGAATCGATGATCGAGGCGGGTATTCATGATGGCGACCTGATCATCCTGAAGCGCACGGATACGGCCCAGTCCGGCGATATCGTCGTCGCCCTGATCGACGAGGAGGAGGCCACGCTCAAACGCTTTCGCGCGCGCGGTGACAGGATCGCGCTCGAAGCGGCCAACACCGCTTTTGAGACCCGGATTTTCGGTCCCGACCGTGTGCGGATCCAGGGTCGCCTGGTCGCGCTCATCCGCCGCTATGACTAAAGCGCTTCGAGGCGAAGTGGGCACCGGTTCGCCGTCCAGAAGCGCGTAAAAACAGGAACTTGAAGCGGCGCGTTGATTCCATTTGAGAACGCGCCGCTTTAAGGCTTTGTCCGGCATGGACGCCATGGACGCGGGCGGCAGCTTGGCGGCCGCGCGCGAATGACTCCACCGCCCGGCACCAATGTCACGGACTGGCCGCCGAGCGCGCGCACTTCATGCCAGCCGAGGACACCGGGACAGCCGGCCGGAGCCGCCTCCGGAAACAAGTGAAGCGCCATGCCATTGTCCGGGCAGGCGCCTTTCGTCCAGTTCTCGGCATGAAGGCGCACCCGTCCGCCAGCCGTCGCGAGGTCACATCCGGCCCGGGCGCAGTCCATCGAGACATCGAGATCGGAATAGCGCATCGCGCCGAGCCCGTCGCCCTCGATGAAAGCGATACGCCGGTATTCACGATCGGCGCCGAGAATGTAGACATCGCCCGACGGGGCCCAGTGCAGGCTTGGCGGCGGCGCAAGCCACCAGATGGTCAGCCCGGCCGCCAGGCCCGCGGCCACTGCGCCGCCGCGCAGGGTCCCGCGAAACAGGACCAGCCCCGCAAGAGCCGTGCTGAAGGCCAGCAAGGCTCCGCCGGGCATCGCCCTGTCTGGGATAACGCCGCCCCCGGGCTCCCCGGCGAAAAAATGCGCAACGGACAAGACCCATTCGAGTGTCAGGCCAAAGGCGCGAATAGCCGGCTCTGACAGGCCGAAAGGCGAAAGGACAAGGCTTGCAGCGGCCGCCGGCGCACTGGCGAATGAAACGATCGGCATGGCCGCGAAATTGGCCAGCAGGCCGAGCGCGGCCACGCGGTCGAAATGGTAAAGCGCATAGGGCGCTGTCGCCGCCGCACCGACAACCGAGGTCACGAAAAGGGACTGTGCGGCGAAGACAAAGCCATGCCCGCCCGTCCGGCCGGTCTCGGATCGCCTGCGGCTCCAGGCCTCATAAACCGCAATCAGTGCGCCGGTTGCGGCGAATGACATCTGGAAACCGGGCGTCACGGCGCTTTGCGGGTGCAGGAGAAGAACAGCGATCATTGCAATCGCGAAGCTGCGCAGGCTCAGTGCCTTTCGATCGATCAGGATGGCGGTAAAGAAGATCGCCGCCATGATAAAGGCGCGCTGCGTGGAGATGCTTGCTCCGGATATCACAAGATAGCTGGCGCTGGCGATCAGGGCGACGGCGGCCGCGGGCTTCTGGACGGGCACGCGCAGCGCCAGCGGCTCGACCAGAGCAAGGCCGCGCCGCACGATCAGATAGACGAGCCCGCCGACAATGGCCATGTGCAGGCCGGAAATCGCCAGGAGATGGGCAAGGCCCGATCCGCGCAGCGCTTCGGCATCTTCCGGCGCCATGAAGCTGCGATCGCCCGACATCAGGGCGGCCGCGAAGCCCCCGGCACTCGGCCCGGCCGCGTCATTGACATGCACGGCAAGCTGTCGCCGCCAAGCGCCGATCATCAGGTCCGCTTTCGCGAAAAGTCCCGGCGGACGCCCCAGCGCCCCGCCGCGGCAGCGGCCCTGGACATAGCCGACAGCGCCGAGCTGCTCGAACCAGGCCTGGCGGCGAAAATCATAATCCCCGGCAATCGAGGGGCCGGGCGGCGGCATCAGCACGGCGCGGCAACGCACGAAACGCCCCGGCGCAACATTCAGGCTGTTGGCATGTGTCACGCGGACCTCTTGCGGCGTCCGCGATGGCGCGCGGCCCGAAATCGCCTGGACCCGGATCCGCAGGCGCGGGCCATTCGCACCCGGCTCGATTGCCCTGACCCAGCCTTCCAGCATGACCGGCTGGCCCCGCTCGGCAATGGCCGGGGACGCGGCCCGCTCGCTCTGCCATTTCGAGACGCTCGCCCCGACTCCAGCGGCCAGCAGGGGCAGCGTCAGCAGGGACAGGAAGGGAAGGAACCAGATCCGCCGCGCGATGAGGTGTGCAAGGGCGGCTCCGGCCAGCGCGCCGAGGAGCCATTCCCAGCCGGGCTCGCGCAGGGCCGTGAAATAGTGCGCACAGCCGCCACACAGCCCGAACGCGATCAATAGCGGAGCCGATTCGCGCCGGTCAGGCGAACTCAAGGACCGACCCAGCCGTGCAAGCCAGACCCCTGCCCCCTTGCGCCGGGGGGCTTCGCCATGCTCTTGAAGCGGCGTGCTTTCGCGCATTTCAGGAGCCCCGTAACCCATATGACCGTGACGACCCGTTTTGCCCCTTCCCCCACTGGAATGCTGCATATCGGGGGGGCGCGGACAGCCCTGTTCAATCTTCTGTTTGCCAGGCGGCACAATGGCAACTTCCTGTTGCGAATAGAAGACACTGACAAGGCCCGATCCACGCCAGAAGCAAGGCAGGCCATTCTCGACGGCCTCGGCTGGCTGGGCGTTAAGCCGGACGAAGCCCCGCTCTACCAGAGCTCACGGGCCGATCGGCATGCCGACGTGGTGCGCGAAATGCTCGAACGTGGCACGGCGTTTCGCTGCTATGCCACACCGGAAGAACTGCAGGCCCGGCGCGATGAGGGCGAGGCGAAACGCGCCGCTGCGAAGGATGAGTCCCTCAGCGAGACCGAGCGTGAAACGCTCAGGGCCGAGGCGGACCGGCTGCTTGCCCCGTTCCGCTCGCCATGGCGTGACGGCGCCCCGCCGCCCGCGTCCGACGCGCCCTATACGGTCCGCCTGAAAGCGCCCGATGAGGGCGAGCGGGTGCTTGATGACAAGGTCCAGGGCCGCATCACGATAAAATCCCGCGAGATCGACGACCTCATCCTGATGC
>JAAANZ010000111.1 GCA_009909065.1 Alphaproteobacteria bacterium
CGTAATTGCCGGCGCCATAACTCGCCCCGATCATCAGGGTGATCCGCGGAACTTCGATATTCGTGACCGCCTGGATCATTTTCGAGCCATGCTTGATCATGCCGGCACGCTCATAGTCGGCGCCGACCATGTAGCCAGTCGTGTTCTGCAGGAAGATCACCGGTGTCCCGGCCTGGTCCATCAGCTGCAGGAACTGTGCAGCCTTGGTGGCCCCGGCCGGGTCGATCGGGCCATTATTGCCCACCAGGGCGCAGCGATAGCCCATGATCTGCGCCTGGATACACACGGTCGAAACCCCGTATCGCGGCTTGAAATCGGTGAAATCCGACCCGTCGACGATCCGCGCGACCACCTCGCGCACATCATACGGGATGCGATAATCCACCGGCACGATTCCCGCGATCTCGTCGGGATCGTAAAGCGGCGGCGGGCTGTCCGGCAGGTCGGGGCGCGGGCAGCGGGTGTTCCAGCCGAGCCGGTCGACCACCTCGCGCGCCATGACAACCGCTTCGCCGTCATCATCAGCGAGATATTCGGCAAGGCCGGAAACCGAGGCATGCATCTCGGCACCGCCCAGCTCATCCTCGGTGGCGATCTCGCCCGTGGCGGCCTTCAGGAGCGGCGGGCCGGCCAGGAAGGCCTTCCCGTTGCCGCGCACGGCGACGACATAGTCGCTCATGCCCGGCATATAGGCCCCACCCGCCGTCGACGAGCCATGCAGAACGGAAATGATCGGAATGCCGGCCTTGGAGAGTTTCGCCTGCCCGGCAAACAGCCCGCCGCCGCGCGAAAACCCCTCGACCGTGTAATTGATGAGGTCGCCGCCCGCGCTTTCGACCAGGTGCACATAGGGCAGCTTCTGCTGCAGGGCGATCTCCTCGGACCGCATGATCTTGTAGGCTGTCGAACCGGTCATCGCACCGGCCATGATGCCGCTGTCATCGACCACGACCATGCAACGCACACCGGCGATGAAACCGATTCCGCAGATCACGGTGGACCCCGGCAACGACTTCTCCTCGGGGCGGCCGTCGGAGAGATAACCCGAAAGATTTCCCACGGCGAGCCAGGGCATGCCGGGATCAAGCAGGCGCGCCAGCCTTTCGCGCGGCGTCAGCTGCCCGCGCGCCTCGAACCGGGACTTGCGCTTCTCCGACAGGATGCGCCCGCGCTCATTGAGATCGCCGAGCTTTTCGACCAGGGCCAGCATCTCCTCGCGATTCCTGCGGAAATCATCACTGCTGGTGCGGATTTTCGACTGGAACACGGCCATCGGCTAGAGTGCCTCCGCCAGCTTGCGCGGCACGGCCACCGGCGCCTGCAACAGTATCTGGGAATAGCCCTTGCCCTGGGGATCATTGCGCAGCGAGGCCACGCCGCCGCCGCGGAGCACATCATGCAGCAGGAAATTGACCGCTCCTGTGCCCGGCATGAAAAAACGCTCGACCGAGCCTTCAAGGAAATGGGCGAAGCGTTTCTCAATTTCCGCCTCATCCAGCGCCGCCCAGATATAGGGCGCATACGCCTTGCGCCGCGGAATCACGCCGATATTGGCCTTGTCGCCCTTGTCTCCCGAGCGTGCCCAGGCGAGCTTGATGAGCGCCACCTCGACCGGGTCATCCATGTCGGGCGCGGGCGGGGGCTCCGGGCGCACGGCTTCGGCCTGCCCGTTCGCCTGAATGGCCGGCATCGAAACCGCTTCAGGCCCGTTCCCGAAATCGACCGAGACCGGCACCTCACGCCTTGGCAAAGTGAAAGAGAACAGCCGCAGCACCGGCGAGGGGCGCGAACGCCTGCCGGCAAAGCCCGACAGGCCCGGCGGCGCGGCAAGGCCGAGCCCGGAAAGCTCCCTGAGAAGCAGGCCGGCCGCACGCTGGTCGTCATGCCGGGCCGCAATTTTCACCGCCACCGAGCGGGAAGGATCGGCCCCGCCGAAATCGCCATAGACGCTCTCGTCGCCGACCAGTTCGACCAGGGTTTCGGAGAAATCCGGGGCGTTCATCGCGCGCAGTTTCGAACGTGCCCGCGCGATCGCGCTGTCTGCAAAAGCGCGCGCCTTCTCGCCGGCGTCCTCGCCATAGAAGAACATGACCGTGCCGGCGCGAAACCCGTCCGCATAGGTCGCCGAGACCTTGTAAGTCGCCGGTGGCGGGCGCCCGCGCGCGCCCGAGACCTGCACACGGCCCGGGCCGTCAGCAGTGATCTCGACCCCGGAAAAATCGCAGGTGACGTCGGCCAGGAGATAGGCCTGCGGATCGCCGATCTCGTAGAGCATCTGCTCGGCCACTGTGCCGATACTGACCTGTCCGCCGGTGCCCTCCGGCTTGGTGACACGGAAAGATCCATCCGCCGCGATCTCGGCAATCGGATAGCCGACCTCGTGCAGCGTGTCGGCGACATCGCGCCAGTCAGTGAAATTCCCGCCGGTCGCCTGCGGCCCGCACTCGATGATATGGCCGGCGAGACTGCCGCCCGCCAGCCGGTCCCAGTCATCACTGGCCCAGCCGAATTCATGAATACAAGGACCGAGCGTGACGGCGCTGTCCACGCACCGCCCGGTGATGACGATATCAGCGCCCGCGTCCAGTGCTTGCGCAATCGGGAAAGCGCCGAGATAGGCATTGATGCTGGCCAGCCGGCCCGGCTCGGGAAAGGCTGCGCCGCTGAACATCTCCCTGTGCCCCTCGCCGGCCAGTTCCCCGGCGCGCGCCAAGAGGTCATCGCCCTCGATCACGGCGACTTTCAGATCCAGTCCCGCCTCGTCGATGAGCGCGCGCACAGCCTCGCCACAGGCGCGCGGATTCACGCCGCCGGCATTGGACACAAGTCTGACGCCCTGGCGCGCAATCTCCTCCAGGTTCGGGGCCACGACGGAGGTAACAAAATCTGTGGCGTAGCCGAGCGAGGCGTCCTTCTCCCGGGCCCGTGCCATGATCGACATGGTAATTTCGGCCAGATAGTCGAAAACGATATAGTCGAGCCGGCCCTCCCGCAGGAATTGCGGCACGGCCATGTCGCTTTCGCCCCAATACCCGCTTGCGCCGCCGATGCGCACGCGCTTCGCCTCAGCCAAGGCCGCTCCTCCCTTCGCTGCGGACATCTTTGCGGCCCGCCTCATTATTGAACGTTCAGGGCTGATCTCCTACAAGTCAAGATCATCTCAAGACCGGGCCGGACCGGCGCACAAGAATGATACGGGGAGGAAAGAATGGGTCTGTTTTCCAGACGCAAGTCGAGGTCCGGGCCGCGCGAGGACGCAGCCGCGCCCACCGCCGGGCCGGAAATGCCGCAGGCGGTAGACTGGATTGCCCACCATGCCCGCGTCACACCGCAGGCCCTCGCCCAGGTGGATCTCGCCAGCGGGCGGCGGTTTACCTATCGCGAAATGAATGACCGTGTCGGCCGGCTGGCCGCGCATCTGATCTCTCTCGGCGTGTGCCCCGGTGACCGGGTCGGCTTTCTGGCCATGAACTCCACCGACATCATGGAGGCTGTGTTCGCGACCTGGCGGATCGGTGCGGTCTCTCTGGCCCTGAATTTCAGGCTGACTGCTCCCGAGCTGGAGTTCATCGTCAATGATGCCGGCCCGAAAGTGCTTGTCATCGACCAGGATTTTGCCGAACTGGCCAGCGAACTGCGCGAGCTCACGGATGTTCCGCATTGGCTGTCCACGGATGGACGCGGCGGTCAAACGCCGTATGAGGACGCGCTGGCCGCGGCGACGCCGCTTGCCGGCAAGACCGTGCGCCAGCCGCTCAGCGATCAGTGCATGCTGATGTATTCCTCCGGCACGACGGGGCGCCCGAAAGGCGTGATCATCAGTCATGAAATGATGCTCTATTCAGCCGTGCACGCCATGGCCTTCGCCGGCGTGAATGCCGACAAGGTGAATTTCGCCGTGATGCCGCTTTTCCATATTGGCGGGCTGAATGTGTTCACCTGCCCGGTCCTCTATGCCGGTGGCGCGACGATTATCCAGCGCAGTTTCGAGCCTGGCGCGGCGCTCGATGTCTTCAATGATCCCGCGCTCGGGGTGACGCATTTCCTCGGCGTGCCGGCGATTTACAATGCACTGAAGCTGCACCCGAAGAATGGCGAAACGGATTTTTCGCGCCTGGAATGCGCGCTGGCCGGGGCGGAGGCCGTGCCCGATGCGATCGTCCACTGGTGGCATGAACGCGGCCTGAAGATCCAGGAAGGCTATGGCATGACCGAGACGGCGGCCTCGAGCTGCATGCTGCCGCGCGATGACGTGCCGGCCCGGGTCGGCTCGGCCGGCAAGGCGCTCATGCATTGCGAAATGAAGATCATGGGAGAGGACAGGCAGGAGGCCGCGCCGGGCGAACTTGGCGAGCTCTGGATGCGCGGGCCCGTGATCACGCCGGGCTACTGGAACCGTCCGGATGCCAATGAAGAGAGCTTTGTCGAGGGCTGGTTCCGTTCCGGCGATATCGCGAAAATCGACGCTGAGGGCTATGTCTATATCGAGGACCGGCTGAAGGACATGTATATCTCCGGCGGCGAGAATGTGTACCCGGCCGAGGTCGAGAATGTGCTTTACGAGCTCGACGCCGTTGCCGAAGTGGCGGTCATCGGCGTGCCCGACAGCCAGTGGGGCGAGGTGGGATGCGCCATCATCGCCGTGAAGGAAGGCCACGAGCTGAACATGGCCGATATCGCCGCCCATTGCGAAACCCGGTTGGCCAAGTTCAAGCGCCCGGCTCACATGACGCTCACCACTGCCCTGCCCCGCAATGCAACCGGCAAGGTCCTGAAATTCGAGCTGCGCAAGAGCGTGCCGGAACAACTCGACCTGAAATGACCGCGCTGGCGGCCTGACCAAGCGTCAATCGGTGGCCTTTGCCATTCTCAAGCCGATCGTCTTGGCGCTAGTCTGGTGGAAACGGCCTGAGCATCGCCACAGGGAGGCATCGCATGGACATTGCTGGCAAGGGTATCGTCGTGACCGGGGCGGCGAGCGGCATCGGAAAGGCGCTGGCCGAGCGTTTTGTGGCTGACGGCGCGCAATTCGTGGCCTGCGCGGATCTTGATGGCGAGGGCGCAAATGCGGTGGCCGGCGCGATTGGCCAGCCCGCCTTCACCTGCGATGTCAGTCGCGAGGAGGAGATCCGCTCGCTGATCGAAACGGTCGAGGCCGAACACGGGCCGATTGACCTGTTCTGCTCGAATGCCGGCATCGGCTTCGGCGGCGGGGCGGAGGTCGCAAACGAGAAATGGCAGCTCATCTGGGAGGTGAATGTCATGGCGCATGTCTGGGCGGCACGACACATGATCCCGCGCATGGTCGCGCGGGGCGGCGGCTACCTTCTCAACACCTCATCGGCCGCCGGCCTGCTCTCGCAGGTCGGCTCGGCGCCCTATGCGGTGACCAAGCATGCGGCGGTGGGCCTCGCCGAATGGCTGGCCCTTACCCATGGCGATGACGGCATCAAGGTGTCGGTCCTCTGCCCGCAGGCCGTGCGCACGAAAATGACCGCCGGGAACGAAGAGGGCGTCGCTTCGATCGACGGCATGATGGAGCCGCCGGATGTCGCCGACGCCTGCGTGCGGGCCATCGCGGAGGAGACCTTCCTCGTACTGCCGCACCCCGAAGTGGTCGAGTATATGCGGAAAAAGACCGAAAATTATGACCGCTGGATTGGCGGCATGCGCAAGCTCAACCGCGCCTATCAGGGCTGAGCCAGACTGGGAGAGCGTGCCATGAAACGCCTCATGATCGCCAATCGCGGCGAAATCGCCATCCGCATCGCGCGCACAGCGCGGGAAATGGGGCTGTCCTCCATCGCGATCCATTCCGAGGATGATGCCGGCTCCTTGCATGTCGCCCGCGCTGACGAAGCCGTGCGGATCCCGGGAAAGGGCGCGCGCGCCTATCTGGATATCGAGGCGGTCGCGCGCGCCGCGAAGGAGTGCGGGGCGGACGCGGTCCATCCGGGCTATGGCTTCCTCTCGGAGAATGCGGTTTTCGCTGAAACCCTGGAGGCCGCGGGAATCGCCTTTATCGGCCCGACGCCGGACACGCTGAACCTGTTCGGTGACAAGTCCCGGGCACGCTCGGCAGCCCGGGAGGCGGGCGTGCCAGTGCCCGAAGGGATCGAAGGACCGATCGGCCTGGCCGACGCGAAAGCCTTTCTGAAATCCCTGCCGAAGGGCCGGGCGATCATCCTGAAAGCCGTCAGCGGCGGGGGCGGTCGCGGCGTCAGGATCATCCGCAAGGCGTCGGAACTGGAAGAGGCCTTCGACCGGGCCGGCTCCGAGGCGCGTGCCTCCTTCGGAGATGATTCACTCTATGCCGAGGAGTTCATCCCGGCGGCCCGCCATATCGAGGTGCAGATCATCGGCGATGGCACCGGCGCGGTCAGCCATCTGCATGAGCGTGAATGCACGCTTCAACGCCGCCACCAGAAACTCCTGGAAATGGCGCCGAGCCCGAGCCTGTCGGAGAGCCTGCGCCGCGAGATTCACGGCGCCGCGGTCGCCATTGGCGAGGTGGCCGCGTATCGCGGGCTCGCCACCATGGAGTTCCTGGCCGTCCCGGAAGAGGAGCGTTTCTGCTTTATCGAGGCGAATGCGCGCCTCCAGGTCGAACATACCGTCACCGAGGAAGTGCTCGGCCTCGATCTTGTGCGGGCCCAGATTGATGCGGTGCGCGGTGAGCGCCTGTCCGATCTCGGGCTTCGCCAGCCGGACGTGCCGGCGCCCAACGGGTTTGCGATACAGGCCCGCATAAACCTGGAAACCCTTTCGCCGGAGGGCGAGGTCAGGCCGGGCGGTGGCCAGCTGACGGGTTTTGCCCCGCCGACGGGCCCGGGCCTGCGGACCGACACTTATGGCCAGCCGGGCTACACGACCTCACCGCATTTCGATTCCCTGATTGCCAAACTGATCGCGCATGTGCCCGGCGGGACCTATGGCGATGCCCTCTCGCGGCTGCGACGGGGCCTCGACGAGTTCGTGCTGGAGGGCGCGCCCAGCAATCTGTCCTTCCTGAAGGCGATGGTCGATGCCCCCGAAGTGCGCGCCAACACGGTGCATACCCGCTTCATCGACGAGAACATGGCCGCGCTGGCCAGCACTGGCGCGCAGCTCGCCGCGCCGTCGACGGACCCTGCCCGGCCGGTGCGTGAAAGGCCGGCCAGCACCGACCCGCTCGCGGTGCTCGAGCATGGCCGCGGCGGCCAAGAACCGTCGGGCGATGACAGCCCTATCCTGGCGCCGCCCGATGAAACGCTTCCCGACGGGGTCGCGGCCGTCGATGCGCCCTTGCAGGGCACGCTGGTCAAGTTCGAACTGGAACCAGGTGACCCGGTCTGGATCGGACGGACGGTCGCCATAATGGAAGCCATGAAGATGGAACATGAAGTCCGCGCCCGTGTCAGCGGCCATGTGCGCGGTTTCGCCATTGCGCCCGGCGAGACCGTGAGGGAAGGCCACCCCCTTGTTTATCTCGATGCCGGCGAAGTGGCGGCAGGCGATGATGGCGGCGCCGAGATCCATGACCTCGACCATGTCCGTCCCGATCTGGCCGAGGCGCTCGCGCGCAAGGCGGCTGGCCTCGACGAGAACCGGCCGGAGGCTGTCGCCAGGCGCCACAAGCGCGGGCATCGCACCGCCCGCGAGAATATCGCCGATCTGTGCGACCCGGGAAGTTTCATGGAATACGGCTCCTTCACCCTGGCTGCCCAGCGCCGGCGACGGAGCATGGAAGACCTTATTGCCAATACCAGCGGCGATGGCATGGTCTGCGGCCTCGGCCATGTGAACGGGCATCTGTTCGGTGAAGACCGCTCGCGGGTCATGGCCATGAGCTATGATTACATGGTGCTGGCCGGCACGCAGGGCGCCCTCAATCATTACAAGAAGGACCGGATGTTCGAAATCGCCGAACGCCAGCGCCTTCCGGTCGTGCTCTATGCCGAGGGCGGGGGTGGCCGGCCTGGGGACACCGATGTCACCGGGGTGGCCGGCCTCGACTGCCATGCCTTTGCCTATTTTGCCGAGCTGTCCGGACTGGTTCCGACGATCGGGATCGTGAATGGCCGCTGTTTTGCGGGCAATGCCGTGCTTCTGGGCTGCTGCGACGTCATCATCGCGACGCAAAGCGCGAATATCGGCATTGGCGGGCCCGCCATGATCGAGGGGGGCGGACTGGGTGTCTACCGGCCCGAGGAGGTTGGCCCGATCGACGTGCAGTCGGCCAATGGCGTGGTCGACATTGCGGTGGAGGACGAGGCACAAGCCACGGCGGCGGCCAAGCAGTATCTGTCCTATTTCCAGGGGCCCGTGGATGACTGGGAGGCCCCCGACCCGCGTGAACTGCGGTTTGCCGTGCCGGAAAACCGGCTGCGCTGGTATGATATGCGCCAGGTGATAGACGGGATCTCGGATACCGGCTCGGTCCTGGAACTGCGCCGCGGCTGGGCGCCGGGAATCATAACCGCCTTCATCCGGGTCGAGGGCCGGCCCCTCGGCATCATCGCCAATGATCCGAGTCACCTTTCCGGCGCCATTGACAGCCCTGGCGCCGACAAGGGCGCACGCTTCCTCCAGCTTTGCGATGCGTATGACATACCGGTTCTCTCTCTTGTCGATTGCCCGGGTATCATGGTCGGCCCGGAAATCGAAAAAACGGCTCTGGTGCGCCACGCTTCGCGCATGATGGTGGTGGGCGCCAATATCACCACGCCGCTGATGGGGATCGTCATCCGCAAGGGATATGGCCTCGGCGCGCAGGCCATGGTCGGGGGCAGTTTCCGCAGCCCGCTCTTCATGGTCAGCTGGCCGACCGGCGAATTCGGCGGCATGGGCCTGGAAGGCGCGGTCAAGCTGGGCTATCGCAAGGAGCTTGAAGCGATTGAGGACCCGGAAGAACGCCTGAAGACCTATAATGACATGGTGGCGCGCATGTATGAGCGCGGGAAGGCGGTGAACATGGCCAGCCATTTCGAGATCGATGAAGTGATCGACCCGGCCGACACCCGCGCCTGGATCATCGCCGGCCTATCCTCGCTTGCGCCGCAACCGGTCAGGACCGCAAAGAAGCGCCCCTGTGTCGATGCCTGGTGAGGCCGGCCTTGAGGGTCACTGCGTTCCCTGAAAGCCGGGAATATCCTCGGGCGAGCGTTTCTCGCGTGCCACGCCCAGCGTGCGCAGGATCGAGGAGGCCACGAAGATCGAGGAATAGGTCCCGATAATCACGCCGAAGATCAGGGCGAAACTCATACCGCGCAGCACCGGCCCGCCCAGAGCGAAAATGGCCGAAAGAGCCAGGAGCGTCGTCCCTGACGTAAGCAAAGTGCGCGACAGCGTTCCGTTGAGGGCGAGATCGATGACCTCGCCGAGCGGCATCTTCTTGTATTTGCGCAGCTCCTCGCGCACCCGGTCAAACACGACCACCGTATCATTCATCGAATAGCCGATGATCGTCAAAAGCGCGGCAATCGTGGTGAGGTCGAATTCGAGTTGAACCAGCGAGAACATCCCCATGGTGATGATCACGTCATGGGTCAGCGCGGCGACGGCGCCGAGGGAATACTCCTTGTCGAACCGGAACCAGATATAAAGCAGCATCAGGGCAAGGGCGGTGACGAGGGCGGTAATGCCGGCGCGGAAGAGCTCGCCCGACACTTTCGGCCCCACCGCGGCGCTGGAGCGGATGACGATGTCAGGAAAGCCCCCCTCGAGCGCGGCGCGCACCCGGTCATTCGCCGCCTGTTGGCCGACTTCGGCCGCTTCTCCGGTCTCAGCCGTCTTGAACTTGATGACGAAGATTTCCTCGGCATCCACGCCGGTGCCCCGGGCCGAGGTGACATTGACATCCTCCAGGTCACCGAGACCGCCCACCACCGAGCGGATATCCTGGGTCGAGACTCCGTCCGGGACCGACGTCTCGATGACGGAACCGCCGGCGAAATCGATGCCGAGATTGAGGCCCCGCACGGACAGGACCGCGATGGACGCGGCAATGAGGATCGCCGAGAGCACGAAGGCCGGCCAGCGATACTGCATGAAACCGACCCGGGTCTTGGCAGGCAGGAGTTTCAGAAGCATGTCGCTTCTCCCTTTCCTATATGGCCAGCGTCTTCGGCCGCGCGGCGCGCAGCCATGTGACGGTCAGCCAGCGCGTTACCACGAAGGCCGTGAACACCGAGGTCACGATCCCGATGGCGAGCGTGACAGCGAACCCCTTCACCGGGCCCGACCCCAGCAGGTAAAGAACCGAGGCAGCAATGAAAGTGGTGATATTGGCGTCGAGGATGGTCGACAAGGCCTGCTCATAGCCCGCCTGGACCGCCGTGATCGGTGAGCGGCCATTGTTCTTTTCCTCTCGGACACGCTCGAACACCAGCACATTCGCGTCCACCGCCATGCCGATGGTCAGGATGATGCCGGCAATACCCGGCAGGGTGAGCGTTGCGCCGAGCCCGGACAGCGCGCCGAGAATGAGCACGATATTGGCCGTCAGGGACGACACCGCGAAGATCCCGAAACGGCCGTAAACGAGCATCATGAACACGGCGACAAGGCCGAGCCCGATCAGCGAGGCGGTCGTGCCCGCGCGGATCGAATCCTCCCCGAGGCCCGGCCCGACAGTGCGTTCCTCGATGAAATTGAGCTTGGCCGGCAATTCGCCCGCCTCGATGATTGCGGCAAGGTCATTGGCCTCCTGCATGGTGAAATTGCCGGTGATCTGCACATTGCCGCCATAGATCGGCTCGCGGATATTCGGCGCGCTCATGACCTGTTCGTCGAGCACGATGGCAAATCGCCGGCCCACATATTCCTGCGTGACCTTGGAGAAACGGTTCTGCCCGGCGCCATTGAGCCGGAAATTCACAGCCGGGGAATTGTCATCGGGATCGAAACCCTGGCTTGCCGTGGCCACGTCGCTGCCGGTCACCACGGGCGTGTTGTCAACGAGAAGCGGCTCTCCCGTTTCGGCATCATAGAGCAATCGCCAGCCGGGCGGCGCATTGCCGGTGGCGAGTGCCTGCTCAACCCGCGAGGCGCTGTCATCGACCAGCGAAAAGGTCAGTTCGCCCGCGCGGCTGAGCACATCCTTGATACGTGTGGGATCCGGCTCGCCGGGCACTTCCAGGATGATGCGATTGTCGCCCTGGGGCTGGGGGGAAATATCGCGCACCCCTTCCGGATCGATCCGCCGTCTCACGATCTCGATCGTCTTGGCCTGCGCATCGGACAGGAAATTGGTCTTGGCCGCCCCGGTCAGCGAAATCTCGATCCGCGTGTCGCTGACCTGTTCGACATCATAGCTGCGCTGCCCGCCAATCGCGCCGGGAATCTGCGGATTGACGTTGCGGATGCGCCGCAACGCCTTGTCCATGGAGTTCTCTTCCATGCGGTTGCGGTTGAGATTGACGATCAGCTTCTCGCCCTCGACCTCGCGGGTGTGATAAACACGGTCGCTGGCCGGTGTGCCGAGTGCGTCCTGCACATCCGCGGAGAAGACGGTGAGCCGGTTCTCGAAGACGTCCGCCGGCCGGATTTCCATGAGCAGATAGACACCGCCGCGCAGGTCCAGCCCGAGATTGACCTTGCCGGACGGGAAAAAGCCCGGCCACCAGGCGTCTTCCGCGGCGGCCTGCGCCTCCCGGTAGTCGGCCATCGCCTCGGGTGTTTCCACGGCCGGTGGCAGCGGCTCAATACCGAGAAATCTGTCGGAAAAGGCATTGGGCAGCGCCATGAGGGCGCCGACCAGCAGGACACCGACAATGAGCGCGACTTTCCAGGGCGGGAACTGAAGCATGGGCCGTGGCGTCCTTGGAAACTGAAATTCTAGTCGTTGGCGGCGACGGGTTCACCCTTGGCGCGCACATCGGCCACCATCTGGCGCATCAGACGCGAGCGCACGCCCTCGGCGAGTTCCACGGTGAGTTCGTCGTCCGCCACCTTGATGACCTTGGCGATCAGGCCGCCGGACGTGATGACCGTGTCTCCGCGCTTGATGGCGGCGACCATTTCCTGGTGGCGCTTGCGCTGTTGCTGCTGCGGACGGATCAGAAGAAAATAGAAGATCAGGATCAGCGGAATGAAAAAGAGGAGCTGGCCGATCAGGCTCGGCCCGCCGGCGGCGCCATCCTGTGCGGCCGCGGGAAGCGCAAGGGCGAATGCCGCAAGCGCGGCCGGGATCAAACGGTGGGTCATCGGTCGGAAAGGCTCCCTGTCAGGCGAACCGGAATGGAATGAAGCGCCCGTATAGCTGTGTGTGCCCCAGCTGGCAAACAAGAGGGCTGCGGCATCTTCAGAGCACGGTTGAAAGCCCCGGCCGCAAGGCCGGCAGGTCTCGGCACAGGCTGCGCACCGCAATCGTTTCGCCGCCATCACCAATGATGCGAAGCTTGGCCGGCTCATCGCCGGCCTGCGGCGCGATGAGTCTTCCGCCCGGCGCCAGAGCGGCAATAAGCGCGCCGGGCACCTCCTCCACACTGCCCGCCAGGAGGATCCGCTCATACGGACCCTCCTCTGCCAACCCCTCCAACCCATCGCCATGGCGCATCACGGCATTCGAGATGCCGGCCTTTTCAAGGCGCGATCCGGCCTCGCGGGCGAGCTGGCGATAGCGCTCGGCGACCACGAGCCGCTCACACAGCGGTGCGGCCAGCGCGGCCATGTAGCCGCTTCCCCCGCCGACAAGCAGCACCGGCCCGGTTTCGCCAGGTCGCAGGCCGCCCGCCTGCAGGATCTGTCCGACGGCGAGCGGCGGCAGGACCGCCTGCCCGCAGGCGATCGGCAGGTAGCAGTCCTCGAAGGCGAGCCCGGCATGTTCCTCGCCCGCGAAATCGCTGCGATCCGTCGATTCCATGCGTGTGAGCAGGTGCGAATCGGTCACGCCCTCACGCCGGAGCGCCAGCAGGAGCCGTGCGGCCCTGAAGGGATCGCCGGTCAGACCTGCCATGCCTGCATCTTTTCCAGGAAGGGGTCATGGGTAAGGTCGACATGCAGGGGCGTGATCGAGACATAGCCGTCATAAATCGCGCGCAGGTCGGTGCCCTCCTCCGGGTCGGAGAGTTTCCCGCCATAACCAACCCAGTAATAATGATTGCCGCGAAGATCCTCGCGCTTTTCCGTGCGCAGGATCTGCTCGTCGCGAAAACCCTGCCGGGTGACCTTGATGCCCTTCACATCGCCGGGATCGAGATCGGGGAAATTGATGTTCATCACCGCATCATCCGGCCAGCCATGGGCGAGCACGGGTTTCAGAGCGCGCGGTCCCCAGGCCTCGGCGGTTTCCCAGGGGCATGAGCCACGGCCGCGGAAATTCTGCGTCTGGCTGAGCGCGACGGACGGTATATTGTGCTGCATGCCGAACATCGCAGCCGCCACAGTGCCGGAATAGCTCGTATCCTCGGCCAGGTTCTGGCCCTTGTTGACGCCGGACAGGAGCAGATCGGGCTCGCCCTCCATCAGCTCGCGCATGGCGAGCAGCACGCAATCGGACGGCGTGCCCGAAACGGCATGGACACCCGGCTCCAGCGTGCGCAGGCGCAGCGGCTGGGTCAGCGTCATCGCCCGCGACTGGCCCGACTGTTCGAGCTCGGGCGCGACAATCGTGATGTCATCGGACAGGGTTCGCGCAATCGCTTCGAGCACTTTCAGCCCCGGCGCATGGATGCCGTCATCATTGGTCAGGAGGATACGCATTCCGTCAGCTCTCCATCTGTTGGGCGCCTCGGCACACCCTCTCCTTGCTGGCATCACCGAGAAGATGCGCCAAGCCCTCCAGCACGCCTTCGATATTCCCGAAAATCTCGCTATTCCAGACGCGATGCACATACCAGCCTTCGCGCTGCAGGAAAGCCGTTCGTTTTTCATCCCGGGCGATCTCACCATCGTTTGAATGCGTCGCGCCATCCACTTCGATCACCCTACCGGCCGCAACACAGGCAAAATCGGCGATATAAGGGCCAATCGGCACCTCACGGCGGATGCGGTGTCCATCCAGCTGGCGCCGGCGCAGATGCTGCCACAGGATGACCTCGGCCTTCGTCATCTGCCGGCGCAGGCGGCGGGCCTTGCGTACCGTCTTCCTTTCGGCCTCCCGCATGGCTTAACTCCTTCATCCCGAAGCGCTGACCCTATCTTCCCCCGCCTGCGGGGGAAGATTCGCCCTTCTCAACCGGCCGAGATCACCTCGACGCCGCCCATATAGGGCATCAGGGCCGGCGGCACCGTGACCGAGCCATCCTCGTTCTGGTAATTCTCCAGCACCGCGACCAGCGTGCGACCCACCGCCAGGCCGGAGCCGTTGAGCGTGTGGACGAATTGGGGGCGCGGTTTTGGATTGTCCTCGCTGGGGGCCGGGCGCCAGCGCGCCTCCATTCGCCGGGCCTGGAAATCCCCGCAATAAGAGCAGGACGAGATTTCGCGATAGGCGTCCTGCGCGGGCAGCCAGACTTCGAGGTCATGGGTCTTGCGCGCGCCGAAGCCCATATCGCCGGTGCACAGCGTCATGCGGCGATAGGGCAGCTCCAGCCGCTCCAGAACCGTCTCGGCGCAGCGGGTCATGCGTTCCAGTTCTTCAAGCCCTTCACCCTCGTCGCGCACGATGGAGACCAGCTCGACCTTGTTGAACTGATGCAGCCGGATCATGCCGCGCGTGTCACGCCCGGCACTGCCCGCTTCGCTGCGAAAGCACGGCGTGTGCGCGGTCATGCGGCGCGGGAGTGTGTCGGCCTCGAGAATGGATTCGCGGACGATGTTCGTAAGCGGGACTTCGGCAGTGGGGATGAGGGCGTGCTCACTGCTCGTGAAGAAAAAATCTTCAGCAAATTTCGGCAGCTGGCCGGTACCCTCCATGGCATGAGACCTCACCAGAAGCGGCGGACTCGTCTCTTCATAGCCATGCTCACCCGTCTGGATGTCGAGCATGAACGCAGCCAGCGCGCGTTCCAGCCGCGCCAATTGCCCGGTCAGCAAGACGAAACGCGATCCGCTCATCTTCGCGGCCGTCTCGAAATCCATCATGCCGAGCGCCTCACCGAGATCGGCATGGTGTTTCGGGGCAAAACCGAAGTCGCGCGGCGTG
>JAAANZ010000110.1 GCA_009909065.1 Alphaproteobacteria bacterium
CCGGACCTGAAATCGGCCCCGCATTTCCTCATCAGCCTGAATGGCGAGGTGGCGGTCCAGGCCAGCCGGAACGGTTTTGCCAAATGCGTGCGCGCGGGATGGGTTCATGAAGGCCATCTCGCCGCCCGGGACTGTTTCGAAAGCGATCCTGCCGCCGTGGCGGAGCGTTTCGTCGGCGCGCCCTATCTGTGGGGCGGTTGCGAGAGTCTCGGCCTGGATTGTACAGGTCTGACCCGCGCTGCTTTCGCCGCGTGCGGCCGGGTGCTTCCGCGCGACAGCGACATGCAGTTCGACTGGTGCGGCGTGCCCGTCGAAGACTGGGCAGGCGAGACCCCGTTGCGGCGCGCAGACCTTGTTTTCTGGAAGGGCCATGTCGCCATGATGCTGGATGCCCAGCATCTCGTCCATGCGAATGCCTTCCACATGGCGACCGCCATCGAACCGCTGGGCAGCGCGATCGAGCGCATCGCCCCGCGCTACGGCCAGCCCATCGGCGTCCGGCGGATCGAGCTTGCTTCCGGGGCGGGTGAACGTCCTGACTGGCTGGCCCGACCGGGCTGAAACTGCACGCTCCGAATTAGCCCCCGGTCCTGTCCATGGCACGCCTTCCGGCCGGCCCCGTAGCGACGCTTTCGAAAAAGTAACCCGGCGGCATATGACTCTGGCGTCGCGCTTGCATATATTAAGAGGATATGAACACGAGACACGGGTGATCCGACATGAAGAAACCGGCCATGTTTGCCCCGCTCCTCGGCGCACTGGTGCTGCTCGGTGCCTGCGCGACGGCGACGCCCTACCAGGCTGCGAGCGACAGTGACCGCGGCTATGCCGACCAGCAGCTCGAGTCCGATCGCTGGCAGGTGAGCTTTGCCGGCAATAGCCTGACCGATCGCAAGACGGTGGAGACCTACCTGCTGTTTCGCGCGGCCGAACTGACCCGCCAGGAGGGTTATGACCATTTCCGCGTCGTGCGCCGCGACACGGATGAGGACAGCCGGCTTGTCTCGACCGGTTTCAGCCATGCGCCTTATTATTCCGGCTTCTACTGCAATTATGCCTATTACGGCGCTTATGGGCGGCGGTTCCGCCACCCGGCCTATCGCGGTTTCTACCGTTCGGCCTTTCACGACCCCTGGGGTCATGGTTTCGGACCTTCGGACTATCGCGAGATCGTCCGGTATGAAGCCAACGCCGAAATCATCATGGGGCGCGGTGCGAAGCCCGAGGATGACCCGGCCTATTTCAATGCCGAGGAGGTGCTGATGAACCTCGCCGGCTCGATCCAGCGCCCGGAGGCCTGACCCAGGCCTCAGGCCGGAAGGCGCGGCACCTGAGTCATGGCGTCCAGGGTTTGGCGAGGGGGCGTCGATCCAATTCGGAACGGGTGGCCATCGGATGTGTGCCACATCGCCAACGGGTTTGCCTTTGTCGGCGAGGGATGGGAGACAATGCGTTCAGGCTTGGCGGTCGCCCCGCCAGCCCAGCCCGTCCAGGAGGCATCGCGTTTCGTAGAGCGGCAGGCCGACGACGGCGCTGTAGGAGCCGGAAAGGTGGCTGACAAACGCCCCGGCGCGGCCCTGTATGGCATAGCCGCCCGCCTTGCCCTGCCATTCCCCGCTCGACAGATAGGCTGCGATCTCGCCTCGCGAGAGGCGTTTCATCTTCACGCGGGTCATCACCAGCCGGCTTGCCTCACGGCCATCCGGGGCAATCACGGTCAGGCCGGTAAAGACCTGATGGGCGCGCCCCGACAGGAGCGCAAGACACTCGCCCGCCTGCCGGTCAGTCTCGGTCTTGGGCAGGATGCGCCGCCCGCAGGCCACAACCGTATCGGCTGCCAGAACGAAACCCGCCTCTCGCGCGGCCACGGCCCGGGCCTTCTCGCGCGCCAGTCTTCCGGCAAGCGCACGCGGGCGCTCATCGGGCCCCGGGGTCTCGTCGATATCGGCGGGACGCGTCAGGTCGGGCGTGATGTCGATTTGCTGGAGAAGATCGCGCCGTCGCGGGCTGGCACTGGCCAGGATCAGCGGTGCCGGCGTCATGTCGGCTTCTATTTGAAGCGATAGGTAATGCGACCCTTGGTCAGGTCGTAGGGTGTCATTTCCACCAGCACCTTGTCGCCGGTGAGAACGCGAATGCGGTTCTTGCGCATCTTGCCCGCCGTATGGGCAATGATTTCGTGATCATTCTCAAGCTTCACACGGAACGTCGCGTTGGGAAGCAATTCCACGACGGTGCCGTTGAACTCGAGCAGTTCTTCCTTTGCCATGGGCACTCCTTGTTGACCGGTGCAGAAACTGCGCACCCGCTTCAATATGGGATGCTTCGTAGCCTTGGTCGAGCATTTGTAAACCGCCCAGCCTGACTTGGCGTCTCGTGCGGGCTTCATCCGGAAGACCACCCCTGCGACACATTCGCAAGAATGGACCTGAAAACTGGGTCGGACTCATTTTTGGTATTGAAACGCATTCTCATTTGCAGCATTGGGCCCCGCATCTGACTTTCCCATCAAGGAGTTTTCCATGTCCCGTTCCCCGCACCTGCCTTTTGCCTCCGCCCTCCTCGCCGGCACCGCCATGCTCGCCTCACCGCAGGCGGCCGCCCAGGACGGGGAGGAAGACGAGCGGGTCGAAGATCAGATCGTCGTGGTCGGCCGGGTGCTTTATGCCAATGAGGTCAACGCCCTGCGCTCACCCACGCCGATCATCGACGTGCCGCAGAGCCTGTCCATCGTGACCGCCGACCAGATCACCCAGCAGGGCTTCGACAGTCTGGGCGACCTCGTCAATTACACGCCCGGCGTGAACACCTCGCAGGGCGAGGGCCACCGTGATGCCATCGTGTTTCGCGGCGTGCGCTCCACGGCCGATTTCTTCATCGATGGCGTGCGCGATGACGTGCAGTATTACCGCCCGCTCTACAATCTCGAGCAGGTCGAGATCCTGCGCGGGCCGAATGCGCTTCTGTTCGGGCGCGGCGGCACGGGCGGGATCCTGAACCGTGTCACGAAGAAGGGCGAAATCGGCGAGCGTTTCACCGGCTACCAGGCCAGCCTGGACAGTTTCGGCGGCTATGGCCTCCAGCTTGATGCCAATTTCTCCGCCCATGAAAGTTCGGCGGTCCGCCTGAATGCCATGTATGAGCAACTCGACAATCATCGCGACTTTTTCGATGGCGAACGGGTCGGCCTCAATCCGACGGCGCGCGTCCAGCTGAGCCCGCAGACCACGCTGGATTTGTCCTATGAATATCTCGACCATGAACGTTTCATCGATCGCGGCGTGCCCACCGGCGCCGATGGCGAACCGGTCGAGGCGTTCGAGGACATCGTGTTTGGCGACCCGCAGCTCAACGAGTCCCGGCTGGAGGCCCATCTCCTGCGCGCCATGGTGCAGCACCGGTTCAATGAGGGGCTGAAGGGGCGTTTCAGCGCCTTCTATGGCGATTATGACAAGTTCTACCAGAACTTCTACGCGGCGAGCTATGACCCGCAGGCGAACATTGTCGGTCTCGACGGCTATGTCGACACGACCCAGCGCCAGAACCTCATCCTGTCGGGCGACCTCGTCGGCGAGGCGCGTTTTGCCGGTTTCGGCCATACGCTGGTGGCCGGGGTCGAGGTGATCGAGACCGACAACAACAATGACCGGTTCAACCCGGTCTGGTCGGACTCCGGCGAAGATGTGGAGTTCTTCAATGTCGAGCGCCCGCTCGCCCTGAGCGGGGGGACCGGTATTGCGGCCAATGGCAACGCCACCACCGCGGCCTTCACCGACCTCAATGACGACACTGAGGCGCAGATCAGCGTCATGTCGGCCTATGTCCAGGACGAGGTGGAGGTGTCCGACCAGCTCGACATCATCGTCGGTGCGCGCTTCGACCAGTTCGAGATCGAGGTGCTCGACGTGCCCGCCGGGGAGACCCGCTCGCGCACCGATGAGAAGATCTCCCCGCGCCTCGGCCTTGTTTTCAAGCCGCGTGAGAATGTGTCCCTTTATGGCAGCTACAGCGAAACCTTCCTGCCGCGTTCGGGCGAGCAGTTCGCCGCCATCAATGATACCTCGGCCCAGCTCGATCCCGATGAGTTCACCAATCTCGAAGCCGGGCTGAAATGGGATGTCGGGGAGGGCCCCAGCGTGACCGCCGCACTTTTCCAGATCGAGCAGAGCTCGCCGCAGGTCGCCGACAATGACCCCGAAACCCTCGACGTGATCGACAGCGAGATCACCGGTTTCGAGGCGCAGGTCCAGGGCCAGGTGTCCGAGCGCTGGTTCGTGGCGGCCGGCTACTCGTATCTCGACGGCGAGATCGTCGAGCGCACCGGTCCCACAGGGCGCACGCCGCGCGAGCTGCCGGAGAACATGTTCTCGCTTTGGAACACCTACCAGCTGACGGCACGCTTCGGCATGGGCCTCGGCGTGACGTATCAGGACGAGAGCTTCATCAACAGCAGCAACACCGCGACGCTGCCGGCCTATACCCGCGTGGATGCGTCGGCCTTCTATGATGTGACGGACACGGTGCGCGTGCAGCTGAATGTCGAGAACCTCTCCGACGAGCTCTATTTCCCCAATGCCCACAGCACCCACCAGGCCAGTGTCGGCGCCCCGCTGAACGCAAAGCTCACGGTGACCGGGAGGTTTTAGGGGCGGCACCGGCAGGGCGGGCCTCGGCCCGCCGCAAAACGCCGTCTCGGCATGTAGGGTGCATGGAGGGCGAAGCCCGATACGCACCATTGGTGTTTGAGGCTAAAATCGACGGTGCATATCGCTGCGCTCCATGCACCCTACATTGCTGAGTTCCGCGCGCCGGTGCGTCCTACCCCATCGCCTCGGCGATCAGGTCGGCTTCGGTTTCCGAGAGGATCGCGTCCTGGGTGTCAGGGCTGGAGACCGGCTCCTTGCCGACTTCCAGCATCACCGGGACGGCGAAGGGGCTGATCCTTGCCAGCGCGCGGTGGTCGATCCTGCCGGCGATGCGGGTCAGCGCGTCCGACAGACGGCGGATATCGAGCAGGCCCGTCGCCGCATCGGCGCGCGCGGCCTGCAGCAGGATATGGCCCGGTTCGTGCTCGCGCAGCACGTCATATATGAGATCGGTGGAGAAACTGACCTGCCGGCCGGTCTTCTCCTGTCCGGGGAAACGCCGCGCGATGAGGCCCGAGATCTGGGCGCATTGCCGGAAGGTGCGCTTCATCAGGACGCTTTCGGCCAGCCATTCCTCAAGATCGTCGCCGAGCATGTCGGGCGCGAAAAGCTGGTCCATGTCGAGCCCGGACATGTCCTCGAGGGCCCAGACCGCCAGTGCATATTCGCTGGCCACGAAGCCGAGCGGGCGGGCGCCGGCGCGCTCCAGCCTCCGGGTCAGCAGCATTCCGAGCGTCTGGTGGGCCAGGCGCCCCTCGAACGGATAGGCGACGAGATAGAAGCGCCCCCCGCGCGGGAAGGTCTCGACCAGGAGATGATCCGGCGGCGGGATGGCCGAGCGCGCCCGCTGGACGGCGAACCATTCCTGGACCGGCTCCGGCAGGGCGGCCCATTGCGCCGGGTCGTGGATCATCTGGCGCACCCGGCCGGCCAGGAATGTGGAGAGCGGGAACTTGCCGCCGGCATAATACGGGATGGCCGGTTCGGGGTCGGAGCTGCTCATGACGAGGGCATCGTTTTCCTGGATGCCGAGAAAGGCCAGCACCTCGCCGGCAAACAGGAAAGTGTCGCCGGGCGCCAGCGTGGAGAGGAAATATTCCTCGATCTCGCCGAGCTTGCGACCCGGGCGCAGCGTGCGCCGCTCGCCCGTCTTGCCGCCGACAAAGCTCGCCTTGCGCACATTGAGCGCCGGCGCCTCGACAATGGCGCCGACATTCATTCGGTGCTGCTGGGCCTCGCGCGCGGTGCGCGCACGCCAGATCCCGTCCGGCCCGCGCACGATGCGGCGGAAACGGTCATAGACTTTCAGGGCATAGCCGCCGGTGGCAACGAAATCGACGATCCGCTCCCAGGTCTCCCAGTCGAGGTGGCGGTAAGGCGCGGCCCGGCGGACCTCTTCATAGAGCCCGTCGAGGCGGAAACCCTCCCCGCAGGCGCGGCCCATGACATGCTGGGCGAGCACGTCGAGCCCGCCCTGGCCGCGCGTCTCGCCGTCAAGCTCGCCGGCCTTGACCGCGTCTTCGGCCGCGCGGCATTCCAGAACCTCGAACCGGTTGGTCGGCACGAGCATGGCGCGGCTTGCTTCGTCCATGCGGTGATTGGCCCGCCCGATGCGCTGGATGAGCCGGGCCGAACCCTTCGGCGCGCCCATCTGGATGACGAGGTCGACCGCGCCCCAGTCAATGCCGAGATCGAGCGTCGACGTGCAGACCACGGCCTTGAGCACGTCGGCCGACATGGCGGTTTCGACCTTTCGGCGCTGTTCCTTGGACAGAGAGCCGTGATGCAGCGCGATGGGCAGGTGGTCGTCATTGGCGCGCCACAGCTCCTGAAAGAGAAGCTCGGCCTGGCTGCGCGTATTGACGAAGACAAGCGCCGTTCGCGCCTGCCTGATGGCTTCATAGACTTCGCCCACCGCGAATCGGCCGGAATGGCCCGACCAGGGAATGCGCTCGCGCGACACCAGTATGGACAGGTCGGAGCCGGCCCCCGGGGCGGCGCGGATGATGCGCGGCGACGCCGCGTCGCGGCGCACATCCAGCCAGCCGGACAAGCCCTCGGGGTCGCGCACCGTGGCCGAAAGGCCGATAAACCGGCAATCGGGCGCCCATTCGGCAAGGCTTGCCAGACACAGAGAAAGCAGGTCGCCGCGCTTGGTCGGCGCGATGGCGTGGATCTCGTCGATGATGACGCATCTCAGATCGGCAAAGAAACGCGCGGCATTTCCCGACGCGATGAACAGCGCAAGCTGTTCAGGCGTCGTCAGAAGGATATCCGGCGGCGATTTGCGCTGGCGCTGGCGGGCGGCGGCCGGCGTGTCACCGGTGCGCGATTCGATCCTGAGACCGAGCTGCATTTCCTCGGCCGGCTGCATCAGATTGCGCTGCACATCCACCGCGAGCGCCTTGAGCGGCGAGATATACAGCGTGTGCAGGGCCGGGCGGGTGCGCGGCGCGGCGCTCAGCTCGATCAGGCTGGCCAGGAAGCCGGCCAGCGTCTTGCCGCCGCCGGTCGGGGCAATCAGCAGCGCGC
Source organism: Alphaproteobacteria bacterium (assembly GCA_009909065.1). Taxonomy (GTDB): domain Bacteria; phylum Pseudomonadota; class Alphaproteobacteria; order Caulobacterales; family Hyphomonadaceae; genus UBA5336. The sequence continues at coordinate 7,179 of JAAANZ010000110.1, forward strand.
TGTCACCGGCGAGCGCGGTCTCGGTCAGCTCCAGCTGGTGGGCGCGCGGACGCCATCCGCGCCCGGAAAACCAGTCGCGAAAGCGTGCAGGCAGGTTGCCATCGGGATCGCCGCTGTCAGCCATGGGCCTGAAATAGGGCACAGACCGGCATTTTCGCCCCGTGCCCCCGCCCGCCCATCAAACGAGGATGGCATGGCGGCGCGCCGATGGGCCGGGTCCGGATCAGGGCTCATCGGATAATTCGCGTTCCGCGGCGCTGGCAGCGGCCTGTTCGGCGGCCTGGGCCGCTCGTGCCGTGTGGATGCGTGCGACGATGTCGCGGGTAAAGCCGGTGATGTCGAACCGGGTCCCGCCGCTTTCATCATAGCCGCGCCTGACGATGACGAGACCCTCTGACGGGATGATGACCAGATACTGGCCGCGATGGCCCATGGCCGCGAAGGCGTCCTCGGGCACGCCGGGCGCGTCGGGCAGGAGCCAGAACTGCGCGCCATAGCCAAACTCGCCGTCCGGCTGGGCCGGGGCCGGCGTCATCACGAATTCGCGCCAGTCGGGATGAAGGATCTGTTCCTCACCCCATTTGCCGTCATTCAGGTAGAGCTCACCGATCCGGGCGAGATCGCGCGCCGTCGTCCAGACCTGGCTGGAGGCAATGAAATCCCCGTTCCAGTCGGTTTCCAGCACGGTGCGGCGCGCCCCGATCGGCCAGAGCACCTTTTCATAGGGATAGATGCGGTAGGTCTCGTCATCATCCAGCGCCTCGCGCAGGGCCCGAACCGCCGCGAGCGTATCATTATTGGCGTATTTGAAACGTGTTCCCGGCGCCGCCTCGAGCGGGGCGGTCAGCGCCTCGTCAATCACCCTGGCGCCGCCGAAATAGATCCGGTCGGTGCGCGCGCCGCGTTCGCCGCTGTCGAGCCCGCTGGCCATGTGCAGGAGGTTGGCGAGCGAGATATTGCGGCGCGGATCGGCCCCGCCCTGCCAGGCTTCGATCAGGGCCCGGCTGTCCGGGCCGATCAGCCCGTCATTGGCCGCCGCACCGATCAGCGTGGCCGCGATCGATTTCGCGACCGACCAGGTGCGCTGCGGGGTCTGCGCATCGATGCCGCGCGCGTACCGCTCTCCGACAATCTCGCCGTCGCGGGCGATGACGACGGCGCTGGTGCGCGTGCCTTCGCCATAGGTCTGACCGTCAAAGGCGAAGCTGACCGGCGCTTCGAGCGCGTCGGTGACATGCACCGGAAACGTCATCCTCACATCATCGCCAATGACGCTGGCATCATCGGGGCCGTCGGGCCCGTCCCAGCCGGTAAAGCCGGGCAGATAATCAATGGCTTCCGGACTGGCGCCGATGGGCAGTTGCACACAGCCAAGCCCCGGCCTGTAGGCGGCGATGCGCGGCGGCATGGACCGCCGATAGCTGACCGAGACCGTCCGGGCCTGGTCATTTATCGCGGGGTCCGAAACCGCCTCGAACGCATCGCGATAGTCCGGATAGATGCCCGAAAGCTCATTGGCTTCGATCTCGGCCATGGACTGGCCGGCATTGAAGGTGGCCGAACAGGTGAAGGCCGCCTTGTAGCCTGCGGCCAGCGCGGCGCGCATTTCGGGTGTGTCGCCGCCTTCCTGTCCGGCGGCCGGCAGGCTCGCGGCAAGACAGGCGGCGCTGGCGAGGAGACACTTCAGTCGGGACATCTCATGGCACTCCACTGGGACTAACGGATCCGTGTTACCGTCTGCGGGCTGACAATGGCGAGACTGGGGCGAAGGGCTGCGCGGTGCAAGCCACTGTTTCCGCGATCGCCCGGCACGCCCATATCACAAGCGCCATGCTGCGCCCCGACCTGCTTCTGCGACCGACACGGGCCGGGCTCTACTGCCCGCCGGGAGATTTCTATATCGATCCGGTGCGCGAAGCCGTCGACCGGGCGGTGATCACCCATGGCCATGCCGATCATGCGCGGGCCGGGCACAGCCATGTGCTGGCCACGCCGCAGACCCTGAAGATCATGGCTACGCGATACGGCGCCGGTTTCGCCGCCCGCCAGCAGGCGCTGGACTATGGCGAGAGTGTCACGATCAACGGGGTGAGCGTATCCTTTGCCCCGGCCGGGCATATCCTGGGCTCTGCGCAGGTGATCGTCGACTATCGTGGCCTGCGCATGGTTGCGACGGGTGACTACAAGCGCCGGCGCGATCCGACCTGCGCGCCCTTCGAGGTGGTCCCGGGCGTGCATGTCTTCATCTCCGAGGCGACGTTCGCCCTGCCCGTCTTTCGCCATCCCGGGACAGCGGGCGAAACCGGCAAGTTGCTGTCCAGCCTGGAGGCGCAGCCCGGGCGCACACACCTTGTTGGCGCCTATGCGCTGGGCAAGGCGCAGCGTGTGATCGCGCATCTTCGAGACGCGGGGTATGGCGAACCGATCTTCATCCATGGCGCGATGAAGGCGCTTTGCGAACTCTATGAGGAGGAGGGGATCGCGCTCGGTCCGCTGGAGCCGGCAACACTCGAGAAGGGCCGGCGCGCAGGCGGCGAGCGGTTTCGCGGGCGCATCGTCATCGGCCCGCCCTCGAGTCTTGCCGACAAATGGGGGCGGCGCTTTCCGGATCCTTTGCCGGCTTTTGCGTCCGGCTGGATGAGCGTGCGCCAGCGCGCCAAACAGCGTGGTGTGGAACTGCCGCTGATCATTTCCGACCATGCCGACTGGGACGAGTTGACCGAAACCGTGCGGGAGGTGGACCCCGAAGAACTCTGGATCACCTATGGCCGCGAGGATGCGCTTGTGCGTTGGGCCGAACTGGAGGGACGGCGCGCGCGGCCGCTGCACCTGGTCGGTTATGCTGAGGAAGGGGATTGACGGGCGGGCGCTGGCGCGCGTTAACCCTGTGAACGGCGAGGCGGCCAGGAGGAACGGGTGATGCGGATTTCGAAGGCGATGGCGGCCCTGGCCGCAGGGCTTGTCCTGGCGGGCTGTGACGCGGTGAAGCTGCCCGGGATTGACCGCGATGACAGCGCGGAGGCCGGCGACAGTGTGGACACCCCGCCGGCGCCGGCCGGCGATACACAAGGACAGACATCAAACGCCGAAACCGATGCGGCCGGTGAGGATCGTGTCGATGACGCCGCCGAGGCCAGCGCCCCGGTGAGCGCTGACGAGGCGGACCTGTCCGATCCGGTGGCGGCAGAGGCCAGGCCCGGGTCTGGCGTCACGCAAGAGGTCGAGAGCCTTGTTCAGATAAATGCCAAGACATGCGGCCTGGCCACGGGCGAGGAGGCGACGCCGACGCTCGCCGAGGTCACGTCGGCCAGCCTGCCGGAAGCCGGCGAGGGCCCGCAGCCGGAATCGGCCACATTTGGAACCGCGGCCGTGGGCGGCATCGCCGCGCGCCTGACCGCCTTCCCGGGAATCGTGAAGATGGAGCCGCGCAATATCCGCGAAAGTGGAAGTGTTGCAAGCGGCCATTGCGGCGCCACCCGGCTGAGCGAGCGCTGGTTCGTCACCGCGGCGCATTGCGTCGATGAGGGATATGACGAGATCCGATTCATTGCCGGCGTCGAGAATATCCGCGAGGATGAGGATGCTTTCATCGCCGAGGCGGAGATGTCGGTCTGCCATGCCGCCTATAGCGGCCAGCGGGCCGATTACACGAATGATCTCGCTCTGGTGCGCCTGTCGGCTGAGGATGCCGCGCGCCTGACGGATGTGCCGGTCGCCAATATCGCGACCACGCAGAAGACGCTGACGCCTTTCAACTATCCCACAGCGGAAATGGCCGGCTGGGGCCTGACCGGTTTTTCGGAATCGCTGTCCCCGATCCTCCTGAGCGCGCCGCTCGATGTCGAGACGACCGGGCCGGGGATGATCGTCATATCCTCGCGCAACGGCGCCGGGCCTTGTGTCGGTGACAGTGGCGGGCCGCTTTATGTCACCGAGGAGAACGGCAAGAAGGTCGTCGTCGGTGTCCTGTCGGTGGTCGAGCAGAATGCCGAAGGCGAATTCTGCAAGGGCGACTATCGCGGACGCTATACCAATCTTCAGGGTTATGCCGACTGGATGGAGAGCGTCACGCGCACTTGCGACAACCAGCCGGACCTGTGCCGATAGGCAGGTTGGAGCGCGCCGATGGCCTACCGCTCGCTTGACAGCGACCGGCTCGTGACAACGCTGGAACGCCTGCACGGGCGGATTGCGGAACGCTTTCCGGGCCGCGGGATCGCCCATGTCTGCGCGGAACTCATCGAGCTCGGGCGGCGCGACGCCAGCCGGTCGCGCAAGCTTGCCCGCCCGGCCTATGTCCTGCGCGCCGGGATCGCGCTGATCCTCCTGGCGGCCGCCATCATGCTCGGCTATGGCATCTATCTTTACCGCACCCCCGACCTTGATGCCGAACCGTTCCATGCCTTCCAGGGCGTCGAGGCGATCGTGAACATCGCTATCCTGGCCGGGGCGGGCACCTGGTTCCTGCTCAACCTGGAGGCGCGGGTCAAGCGCGCGCGTATCCTGGCCGACCTGCACGAACTGCGCTCCATGGCGCATGTCATCGACATGCACCAGCTGACCAAGGATCCCACGCGGATCGCCGGGGAGGATGAAGGCCCCGCGACCGATTCCTCACCCGTGCGCGACATGACGGCGTTCGAACTGTCGCGCTATCTCGATTATTGCGCGGAAATGCTCTCGCTGACCGGCAAGCTCGCGGCGCTCTACACATTCGCGAGCCGGGACGCGCTGGTGATTCACGCCGTCAACGAGATCGAGGAACTGACGACCCATCTTTCCCGCAAAATCTGGCAAAAGATCATGATCCTGCGCCAGACCGTCCGGGTCAGGGCGCCGCTCGCCGACAGCGCCGGCCCGAACGGGCCGGACGAGGCAGGCCGGCTGCGCTCGCGCAAGCCGACGGCGAATGACACCTGTTCCCCGCTGCATCCCTTTGCGCTTCGGGGCCCCGGCGCCCGGACCTGAAAACCCTTTAAGCAAGTTCGAAGCAAACGGAATCGTTTGCGAACGGAGACTTGCGCCAGAACAGCGATGTAAAGCGACGGTCTGGAGTGAAACCCAAGACCGGTGCTTTAGGCGCGAGGGCGGCTCGCGCGGGCCGGGTCATGTGTCCGGCGCGGCCGGCGGAGCTTCGCGGAAAAATCCTTGCCGGACGAACACGAACCGGCCGTGTGAGACGGGAAGGGCCCCGAATGGAGAATTGCTGACATGGCCGCGCGGTCCCGGCTCCTCACCCCCCAAGAATGGTGCGCCGGTCAGGGCCGATCATACTCCTGGCGGCGGCATTCAAGCTGGTGGCGGCGCAGGATGACAAGCATGTCCATCGCCGCCTCAGCCACCCTGAACAATTCCTCAAGCTCGGCATCGCTGGCCTTCGAGGCCTCATACGAGGCGAGCGTGGCGCCCATCTCGTTGATCATTTCATCGGCCGAACTTTTCATTATGATGTCCCCTGATGTTTGAGACCCGTCATGGTTTCAAGGCCGATCCCGGCCCGTCATATGGTGATTTTGAACGTCGAGTCGCGAACGTCCGCTTGTCTTGCCGCCGAAATCGCCGGCCCTGGAAAGGCCCGAAACCCGATTGTGGCCGGAACCTTTGTTTTTCTCTCTGCCGGACATAAACTACTTTCCGTCCCGGCCTTGTCAAAAGCTTAGTGTATCCGAATTGATCCCCAATTCGTCGAATATTTGTGATGCTCGCGACTGATGCAAGAATTTGCAATCCTGCTTGAACGCCTGCTCCTGACGCCTTCGCGCCATGCCAAGCTGCGGCTCCTGGGCGAGCACTGGCGCACAGCCGGCGATCCCGGGCGCGGCTGGGCCCTTGCCGTGCTTTGCGGGACTCTCGAACTTGCTTCGGTCAAGCCCGCCGCGATCCGCGAACTGGCGCATATGCGCATGGATCCGGTCCTGTTCGCCCTGTCCTATGACTATGTCGGCGACCTGGCAGAGACCGTCAGCCTGACCTGGCCGGCCGAACCGGGCGCCCATCGCGCTCCGTCCCTGGAGGATGTGATCGAGGCGCTCCGTCAGGCGAACCGCGCTGAGGGGCTGCGCCTTGTCGCGCGCCTGCTCGACACGCTGGATTCGCGCGGGCGCTGGGCGCTCCTGAAACTGGTCACGGGTGGCTTGCGGATCGGTGTCTCGGCACGACTGGCCCGCGTCTCGCTGGCCGAGTATGGCGGGGTCGATATCAACGAGATCGAGGAGATATGGCACGGGCTCAGCGCGCCCTATGAAAGCCTGTTTGCCTGGCTGGACGGGGATGGCCGCAAACCCGAGCCGGATATTCGTGCGCCGTTTCGCCCTGTCATGCTGGCCCATCCGCTGGTGGCCAAGCAGGACCGCAATGACCCGGACGCTGTCGATCCGGCGCGGATCCGCCCGGATGTGTTTGCCGCCGAGTGGAAATATGACGGCATCCGGGTCCAGGCCGTCAGCGAGGCGGGCGTGCGGCGCATCTATACCCGCACGGGCGAGGATATAAGCCACACCTTTCCCGATATCCTTGCGGCCATGGAGTTCGAAGCGGCGCTGGATGGGGAACTCCTGATCCGCGGCGGCGATGGGGGCGTGGCGCCTTTCAACGCACTGCAGCAAAGGCTCAACCGCAAGACTGTCAGTCGCCGTCAGATGCAGGACCGGCCCGCCTTCATCCGCGCCTATGACCTCCTGGTGGAAGGCGATGAGGATCTGCGCTCCGAAGCCTTCGCGAAACGCCGGACACGGCTCGAGACGTTCATTTCCCGGCAGGCCGGCGAGCGGTTCGACCTGTCGCCGCTGGTGCCAGAT
>JAAANZ010000057.1 GCA_009909065.1 Alphaproteobacteria bacterium
ATTGCGGCGCTCCTGGCGACACTCGTCTTCTTTGCGAGCCTTGCCGCGGGCTTCCTGGTCCTGCGCAAGGCCGGCCAGCTTTATCCCGCGCTCAGCTCCGCGGCGCATATCACCGCCATGGTGTTCCTCATCCTGATCGGCGCCTCGCTCTTTGCCCTCGTCTTTCGCGGCTATGGCGGCGACGAGCTAGTCGGCGAGCTCCTCGCCGCGACGCCCGGCGGGAAATGGGGCGCGCTCGCCATCACCATGCTGGTGATGTTCGTGCTCGGCTTCTTCCTCGACTTCATAGAGATCGTTTTCGTCGTTGTCCCGCTGGTCGCCCCGCCATTGATCATTCTCGGTTTCGATCCGGTCTGGCTGGCCATTCTCATGGCGCTGAACCTTCAGACCTCTTTCCTCACCCCGCCTTTCGGCTTCGCGCTGTTCTATCTGCGCGGGGCGGCGCCGGATACGCTGGCGACCCTCGATATCTGGCGCGGCGCCCTGCCTTTCATCGCCCTGCAACTCGTGATGATCGCGCTGGTGGCGCTGATTCCGGGGCTGGCGACTTGGTTGCCGGATCTGGTGGTGAACTAGCCGGCCGCTAAAGCGGCGCGTTCCCAAACGGAATCAACGCGCCGCTTCAAGTCCTTGTTTTTACGCGCTTCCAGACGGCGAACCGGTGCCCACTTCGCCTGGAAGCGCTTTAGAACTCCACCTTCGGCACGACGGACAGGGCCTCGCGGGCCTCAATCCCGACATCGAAGAAGCTGCGCGGTTCAAAATCGAACATGCCGGCAATGATGGAGGCCGGGAACTGCTCGCGGGCGGTGTTGTAGTCCTGGACCGCGGAATTGTAGAAGCGGCGCGCCGCGGCGAGCTTGTCCTCGATCAGGGAAAGCTCTTCCTGCAGGGCCTGGAAGTTCTGGCTGGCCTTGAGGTCGGGATAGGCCTCGGCAAGGGCGAACAACCGGCCCAGCGCGCCGGAAAGCATGCTTTCGGCCTCCTGCATGCTTTCCGGCTCGCTGGCGGCCTGCGCGGCATTCCTGGCCTCGATCACCTGCTGGAAGGTTTCCTGCTCATGGCTGGCATAACCCTTCACCGTCTCGACGAGGTTCGGGATGAGGTTCTGGCGCTGTTTCAGCTGCACATCAATATCGGCAAAGGCCTGGTTGCAGCGCTGTCGCTTGCCGACAAGCGTGTTATAGATGATGATTACGGCCACGGCCATGACCGCGATGATACCGAGAATGATGTAAAGTCCGGTCATGGCTGACCCTCCCCTGATAACCCTTTAGGCCGAGTGCCTACCCCCATGCGCGCAGCTTGCCAAGCTCAGCCATTGAGCCGGCCGGACCGCGGGAAACCCCTCGGCACAGGTTTGCCGGCCTGGGCGCGCTTTCCGATCCAGTCCTCCCAGTTGGGAAAGCCGCGAAGGCGACCGCTCGGCTCAACGACCATGAGCCCGTCCTCACTGTCGAAGATCATGGCATCCTTCAGCTTGTCGCCGCCGCGGAAATTCTGCAGTTTCACGCCCTTGCCGCGCGTCATCTCGGGCAGTTCCTCGCGCTCGAAAATCAGCAGTTTGCGATTGGTGCCGACCACCGCCACACGGTCTCCCAGGGCGCGCTCACAGACCACAAGCTTGGCGCCCTCCGGCAAGGTCACGACGGATTTCCCGGCCTTGCGGGTGGACACCAGCTCGCTTTCGTCAACCACGAAGCCATAGCCGACATCAGAACACACGATCCGCTTGCGGGTCTCGTCCAGCTTGAACATGGCGACAATCTCGACATTGTCCTCAAGCTCCAGGGACAGCCGGATCGGCTCGCCATGGCCGCGACCGCCCGGCAGCTTGTCGGCCGCCAGCGTGAAGGCGCGCCCGTCAGAGGCCATCAGGATCAGCTTGTCGGTGCTCCACACCTCGACGGAGGCGAAGAGACTGTCGCCTTCCTTGAACTTCGCCGCCGCGGCATCGAGGCCATGCCCCTTCAGAGCGCGGATCCAGCCCTTCTCGGACAGGAGCGCGGTATAGGGCTCTTTCGGCGTGGAGGCTTCCAGCGCCGCGTCGAGATCGATATCGGGCGCATCGCCAAAGCCCGCGCGGCGACGGCCCAGATCGGTGGACGGACCGAGGACATCGCGCGCGGCGCGCAGCTCGTCGCCGACACGGCCCCATTGCAGCTCCTCGGAATCGAGCAGCGCCAGGATCCGGTCGCGCTCCTGCGACAGGCTCTCATGCTCGCGCTTGAGCTCCATTTCCTCGAGCTTGCGCAGGGCCCGCAGGCGCAGATTAAGGATCGCCTCGGCCTGGATGTCGGTGATGGCAAACCGCTCGATCATGACGGCTTTCGGTTCATCTTCCTCGCGGATGATGCGGATCACCTCATCGATATTGAGGAAGGCCACGATATAGCCGTCGAGGACGTGCAGGCGCTTTTCGATCTTGTCGAGCCTGTGACGCGCGCGGCGCAGGGCCACCTCGCGGCGATGATCGAGATAGGCGCGCAGGACCTCGCGCAGGCCCATGACCTGCGGCACGCCGTCATTGAGCACATTCATGTTCAGCGAGAAGCGCGTTTCCAGGTCGCAGGACTTGAAAAGGCTCTCCATCATCACGTCCGGCTCGACGGTCTTGGCACGCGGTTCGAGGATCAGGCGGATATCCTCGGCACTCTCGTCACGCACATCGGCCAGAAGCGGGATCTTCTTCTGCTCGAGGAGTTCGGCCAGCTTTTCGATCAGCTTGCCTTTCTGCACCTGGAACGGGATTTCGCTGACAACGACCTGCCATGTGCCCCGCCCCAGATCCTCGACATGCCAGCGCGCGCGCATCCGAAAGCTGCCGCGTCCGGTTTCATACGCCTCCTCGATGGCCGAGCGGCTCTCCACGATCACCCCGCCGGTGGGGAAATCCGGTCCCGGCATGACGCCGAGCAATTCGGAAACCGGCGCCTGCGGGTTATCGATCAGCAGAAGCGCGGCATCGATCACTTCGGCCGCATTGTGCGGGGGGATCGAGGTGGCCATGCCCACGGCGATGCCAGAGGCGCCATTGGCCAGCATGTTGGGATAGCCGGCCGGGAGGACCGCCGGCTCCTCGCCGAGCTCGTCATAAGTGGCGCGGAAATCGACCGCATCCTCGTCCAGCCCCTCCAGGAGGAGGCGGGCCGCCTCGGTCATCCGGCTCTCGGTATATCGCATCGCCGCGGGGTTATCGCCGTCGATATTGCCGAAATTGCCCTGCCCGTCGACCAGCGGGTAACGCACCGAGAAATCCTGCGCCAGGCGCACCAGCGTGTCATAAATCGCATTGTCGCCATGCGGATGGTAATTGCCCATAACCTCGCCGACGATCTTGGCGCATTTGCGATAGGCGCCTTCGGGATTGAGCTTGAGCTCGCGCATCGCATACAGGATGCGCCGCTGCACCGGCTTGAGCCCGTCGCGCACATCCGGCAGCGCCCGCGAGGTGATCGTGGACAGGGCATAGGCCAGATAACGCCGCGAAAGCGCCTCGTTCATCGGCTCATTGATGATGCGGCCGGATTCATCATCGGTGAGGTCTGACATTGAAACTCCCTGACGGTATGTCCTCCGCCGGCGGGCGGCGACTCATGGAAAAGGTAAAGTTAACAGAAATGCGCCATGGGTTAAGGAAGCGCAAACCGCGCGCCGCAAGTTGACACCTGTCAAGGCACAGCTTCCCCGCAATTGCGACACATGGGGGACGCTGGGGCGTTTCGGGCTGGCGAACCGGTGAGATGACGGGATGGCCGATGACCGAAAGAGCCGCAACCACGCAGGACAGAAAGACTCCACAAGAGGACACGCGCGCACTGCCGGGCGATTCCGGCTTCCAGCCCGAAGAAGTATTCGAAGAGTCCAGCAGGTCAGGCGACCGGGTTGGCGCGCGCCAGGCGGGCGGCGCCGCGCCCTCCCGGCGGCGGGAAGCCGGGCAGCTGGACACGCTCGACCGGTATCTTCGCGGGGCCGTCTCGCGCCAGACCGGCGGTGTTTCCTACTGGGCCGCGCTCCAGGCCTGGGAGGACTGGGCCTATCACATGGCCGGCTCGCCGCTTCGCCAGGCGCGCCTGGCCATGGAAACCGCGATTACGGGCTGGAGTCTGGCGACACAGGCCATGCTGCCCCCTCCCCTGCGCGCCGCTTATCCCGCCTTCACAGCCGAGCGCGGCGATCACAGGTTTGAATCGCCGGCGTGGAAACGCGCGCCCTATGACCTGTTTGCCCAGACCCATCTGGCGCGCGAGGCGCTGTGGAAGACCGCAACCGAGCCGCTCGCCGGGGTACGCGCCCATCATATGCGCCGGGTCTGCTTCATGGGGCTGCAGATGCTTCGCGCCGCATCACCCTCAAATCTCGCCATGACCAATCCCGATGTGCTCGATACGATCCGGGCAAGCGGCGGGCAATGCCTGCTGCGCGGGGCGCAGCTCTATCTCGATGACCTGCAGACCCTGGCGCGCGACGGGAACCTGGCCGGGCGGGTGACCCATGAGATCGGCAAGGATATCGCCGCCACGCCGGGCAAGGTCATCTATCGCAACCGGCTCATCGAACTGATCCAGTATTCGCCTCAAACCGATGAGGTCGAGGCCGAACCCATCCTGATCGTGCCGGCCTGGATCATGAAATACTATATTCTCGATCTCTCCCGGCACAATTCGCTCATTCGCTATCTCGTCGAACAGGGCTTCACCGTCTTCTGCATCTCATGGCGAAACCCGGATTCGAATGACCGGGACCTGACTCTTGAAGATTATCGCCGCGACGGCGTCATGGCGGCCCTCGATACCGTGTGCGAGGCGGTGCCGGGCGAGAAGATCCATGCCGTGGGCTATTGTCTCGGCGGCACGATCCTCTCCGTCGCCGCCGCCGCCATGGGCCGCGATGAGGATGAGCGCCTGGCCACGATGAGCCTGCTTGCCGCCCAGACCGATTTTACCGAGGCGGGCGAGCTGATGATGTTCACCGATGAAAGCCAGATTGCCGCGCTGGAGGATCTCATGACGGTGCAGGGCTATCTCGATGCCGCGCAGATGTCGAGGGCGTTTTATTATCTGCGCGCCAATGACCTTGTCTGGTCGCGCATGGTCGAGCGCTATCTGAAGGGAGTTGACCGCGAGATCAGTGATTTCGACGCCTGGTTCACCGACCCGACCCGGATGCCGGCGCGCATGCACTCGCAGTATCTCAGATGGCTTTTCGAGGAAAACCGCCTGGTCCAGGGCTATTTCGAGGCCGGCGGCCGCCCGGTGACACTCAAGGACATCACCATGCCCGTCTTCGCGCTCGGCGCCGAGAAGGATCATATTGCGCCCTGGCGCTCGGTTCACAAGATAGGCCTGTTCGCAGGCGCCGAAACCGATTTCATCCTCAGCGGTGGCGGACACAATTCCGCGGTTGTCAGCCCGCCGGCCAAGCGCGGAGCCTATTACCGGCAGAAGACGATCGGCGATTGCGACGATTATATCGGCCCGGACGCCTGGGTGGATGACGCGCCGCGACTGCCGGGGTCCTGGTGGCCGGCCTGGCGTGACTGGCTGCGCGAGCGCTCGTCGGGTGAGCGTGCCGGTGCGCGCATGCCGGATGCGAGCCGCGTGATCTGCGAGGCTCCGGGACGCTATGTTCACCAGCGGTGACAGGGGTTTTCAGGATGTGACAAGCGCCATGACCCGGTCCGCCACCTCTTCCGGCGTGCCCGAGGCGTCGAGCCTGTGCCATCCCGGCGGCAGCTCATCCGGTTCGCTCTGGCCTCTGGCCACGCGCGCATCCGCATCAGACGCATCTGCCCGCCGGGCGGCGATCCGCGCAAGGCGCTGGTCAAGCGGCAGGTCGAGCCAGACGCCGAGGGGCGCGGGATCCATCCGCGTGGACAGCGCCCGGCGCATGGCATCCTCCTGAAAGGTCGCATCGAGGATGACGCTGCACCCGGCCTCGAAGGCGGTGCGTCCGTCCTCGAACAGGCGCTCATAGACGGCGCCGCGCGCGGCCGAGCTATAGGCGCCCGGGGCCGAGAGCGTCTCTTGCGGGTTCAGGTCAAGCGCGCGCTTGCGGATCATGTCACTGCGCAGGAGGCGGGCCCCGGCAGCGCCCGGAAGGCGCGGGGCAAGCTGGCGGGCAATGGTCGACTTGCCACTGCCCGACAATCCGCCGATCGCGAGCGCGACAGGGGGCGCGCGATCCATCAGCTGGCGCGCGAGCTGTCGATACGTGTCGGCCTCAGCCACCTTGCCCGCCTCGATATCCACCGCCATGCGCACTCCCGCGCGAAGGGCCATGAAGAAGGGCAGGATTGCCAGGGCCGCCTCGTCCTCTCCGGCCATGTCCCAGTAGCGGTTCATCAGCCGGCCCGCCGCGCTGCGGCGCCCGATCCGGGCCAGGTCCATCAGGAGGAAGGCCAGGTCATAGAGCACATCCGTCGTGGCCATCCGCTCATCGAATTCCAGAGCGTCGAACGGCGTCGGCCGGCCATTGAAGAGGCATATGTTTCGCAGGTGCAGGTCGCCATGCGTGCGGCGCACCTTTCCCCAGCGGCGGCGCGCCTCCACCAACGGGTCGATCCGCGCCAGTGCGATGTCGAGCTTACGGAAAATGTCCGGTTCGCCCGGCATCAGTCCCTGCTCATGAGCGCCATGCGTTTCGGTTGCACGCAGCTCATGGAGAATGCCCCGATAGTCGGCGGTATGGCCCGCGGTTGTCACGGCTGGGCAGTCACGATGGGCCGCCACAATCATGTCAGCGGTCGCATCGAGCATCTCCGGGGTCAGCCCCCCGCGCGCGGCCAGCTCGTCGAACTGGCTGGACGGGTCGAAGCGCTGCATCTCGACCACCCAGTCGAGCAGCTCGCCGTCGCCCTCGCCGAGACTGTAGGTGTCCGGCCCGGTGCGCCGGACAGGCTGCACCGCGAGATACATCTCGCCGGCGAACCGCCGGTTGACGTCCAGCTCCGCGCGGCAGGCGGCATGGCGCCGGGCAAGGGTCGAGAAATCCACGAAAGGCAGCCTGACGGCGCGCTTGAGCTTGTAGGCGCGCGTCGCGGTCAGGAAAACATGGCTGATATGCGTGTCGATGCGCGGCGCCGCGAGGCGGACCCCGCTTACCCGGCCAGTCTCGAAGGCGGCCACGATTTCAGACTGTTCAGGGCTCGGCGGCAAGAGGCGATACCTTTGTGACCCGGAGCCTGTTTACGCCGCGCGGCGGTCGATGGCCTTGATTTGTGTCAGCCAGACCATGCTGCGAGCCTTGATTGTCCGCAATGAGAGGGAGATGATGAGATGGACGAGCCTGGAAATTCGCCGGAAATCATTGGCGGCATCGAAATCACTCATCCCGCCCGGCCCGTCTTTCCGGGCGCCGGGGTCACGAAAGCCGATATTGCCCGTTATTATCAGCGTACATGGCCGCTCATGAGCGGCCATCTGAAGGACCGCCCGGTGAGTCTTGTTCGCTGCCCGGGCGGCATGGCCGATGACTGTTTTTTCCAGAAGCACCCGTTCCAAGGAATGGCCGGGGAGATCGCAACCCTTCCTGTCAAAGAGACGAGCGGCGAAACAGGTGATTATCTCCTTTTCCCAAGCCTCCGAAGTCTGCTTACCGCCGTCCAGTTCGGCACGATCGAGTTTCATCTCTGGGGCGCGCGCAAGGACCGGCTGGAGCGTCCCGACCGGCTGGTCTTCGACCTCGACCCCGGCGATGGCGTGACGTTCGGGCAAGTGCGGGCGGGCGCCCATGAAGTGGCGGAACGCCTGGAAGTCGCCGGTCTCAGGAGCTGGCCATTGCTGACCGGCGGCAAGGGGATTCATGTCGTGGTGCCCCTGGAACGCCGGCAGGGCTGGGAGGCGATGAGCGCGGCCGCGCACGGCCTCGCCCTTCAGATGGCGGGCGATGCCCCGGCGCGCTATGTCTCCAGCGCCGCGAAGGCGGAGCGGACAGGCCGCATCTTTGTCGACTGGCTGAGGAATTCTCGGGGGGCGACGGCCATCTGTCCCTTCTCGCTAAGGGCCCGGCCGGGCGCCCCGGTGGCCACGCCCGTCTCCTGGCAGGGGCTCGGGCAGGTGAACGGCGCTGCCGCCTTCGGCATTCATGCCCGGCCCGGATTTCCGGCATCCCCGAAAAGCGACCCGTGGGAGGGTTATGACCGGGTCCGCCAGTCGATTTCGAAGCGGGTTCTCCGCACCCTGGGCGCGCCCGGTTAGAGCCGTCTCCAAGACTGGCGGGAACGGCCGGCGCCTATTGGCCCTTAAAATCCGGGACGCGTTTTTCGAGGATCGCATCGACACCTTCCATATGATCCTCGGTGAAATGCATCAGCGCCTGCCCGGCGGCCGACATTTCCATGATCGTGTCATAGCCGGCGCTGGCCCCGTGGCGCATGAGCGTCTTGGCAAGCCGCAGCGCCTGCGGCGGCTGGCCGGCCATGCGTTCGGCCAGGGCGAGCGTTTCATCCATCAGGCTGTCGCCGGGCACGACCTGCGAAACCAGGCCCCAGTCGGCCGCCGTCCGGGCATCGATCACATCGCCGGTAAAAAGTAACTGCGCGGCCCGCGACTGGCCGATGATCCGCGGCAGGAGCCAGGCGCCGCCATCACCGGGAATGAGGCCGAGCTTGAGGAAGGTGACGCCGAATTTCGCCCGGTCGGACGCGATGCGCACATCGGCCATGCAGGCCACATCGCAGCCAAGCCCGATCGCCGCGCCATTCACGGCTGCGATCAGCGGGGTTTCCAGATTGTAGAGCGACTTGACGATCAGATGGATATTGCGGCGATAGCCATTGCGCACCGCATTCGGGCTGCCGCCAAAAGCGCCGGATTTCTCCTTCATCGCCTTGACATCACCGCCGGCTGAAAACGCCTTGCCCGCACCGGTCAGCACCGTGACCCGGATCGCCGGGTCGGCTTCGATCTCCCCGCACAGGCGCTGGAAATACGCCCCGTCGCCATCCTGGCCGAGCGGATTCATCGTCTCGGGCCGGTTGATCGTCAGGACCGCGATGGGACCGCGTTTTTCGAGCAGGACGGGTTCGGACATGGGGCGTTCCTCTGGTCGTATACCGGAAGTCTCAGCTTGCCGGCCGCGCGGCGAAGACATCCGTGTTTGAAAAGTCATCGCCCTTGAAGAGCAAGACCCGGCCCTCGGTTTTGGCAAGGGCATAGGCGAAACAATCACCAAAATTCAGCCCAGCGCGGTGATTTCCGCGTCCGAATTGCCGATAGGCCTCGCGCGCGGCCCGGGCATGGGTGTCGGTCACGGGCACGATGTCTATCGATAATGCCGGGAACAGGTCGTCATAGCGCGCACCGACCTCTCGACCCGGACGGTCTATTCTGAGCGTGCCTTCAAACCAGTTCGCCGCTGATATCGCCACGTCGGCATTGTCGACAAGCGCCTGTCGATAGATATCAGCGTCCTTTTCCTTCAAGACGATGGCAAGAATGGCCGATGTATCGACGATCATTTTGGTGCGCCCGACAGGTCATAAACCTCGTCATCCGGCAACGGAATCAGTCCATCTTGTATGGGGTGTGCTGTATCCCATTGTTCCAGTGCGGCCGCTCTCGCGGCACGGCAATCAGGACCGGCCTGCTCACGCTCGGCCAGCTCGCGCAAGGCCCGCAGGACCGTGGCCGTCAGCGTCTCGCCGGTGCGCGCGGAAATTTCCAGCGCCAGGCGGTGCGCTTCCTCATTCTTGATGTTCATGCCCATGGTAGAAAGATAAGGTATAAAGGGCCGTGCGTCGAACCGGCCCGGCGCGCGAGGGCCGGGCCGCCATCTCCCGGCCCTCGACGAAGCCGCCCGCCAAGCCCTTGGCGCCGTTGAGATCACTCCGCCGCGGCGGGAAGCTCTTCAGCCGACAGCGCCGTGTAGCGCTTGAGGTGATGATCGACATTGCCGAACTCATGGTCGATCATGGTCATCCGCTTGAAATAATGGCCCACAGCCAGTTCCTCGGTCATGCCCATGCCGCCATGAATCTGGATCGCTTCCTGGCCGACAAAACGCCCGGCCTGCCCGATGCGCACCTTGGCCGCCGAAACGGCTTTCTTGCGTTCGGTTTCCGGCTCGTCGAGCTTCAGCGTCGCCATGTATGTCATGGAGATCGATTGCTCATGCTCCATGAACATATCCACCATGCGGTGCTGGAGCACCTGGAACTTGCCGATCGGCGTGCCGAACTGCTTGCGCTGCTGGGAATATTCCACGGTCATCTTGTGGGCCACGCCCATCGTCCCGCAGGCTTCGGCGCACAGCGCCGCGGTGGCTTCGTCGGCCACCCGCTCGATCAGCGGCAGGGCGCCATCTACCTCGCCGACGACCGCCTCGGCCGGCACGGACACATTTTCGAAATGCACTTCCGAGGCGCGCCGGCCATCCACCGTTGGATAGTCCCGGGTGACGACGCCGCTGGCCGACTTGTCGACGATGAAAAGCGAAATTCCGTTGGGCTCGCGCCGTGAACCTGCGGTGCGCGCGGACACCAGCAAGTGGCTCGCCCAGGGCGCCCCGATTACCACCGCCTTGTGGCCGTTCAGCGTGTAACCCGCGCCCGATTTCGTGGCCGTGGTTTCGAGATCGGCCAGGTCATAGCGCCCGCGCGGCTCGGCATAGGCGAAGGCGAAGACCTTCTCGCCCGACATGATGGCGGAAAGGTATTCCTGCTTCTGCGCCTCGCTGCCGGCATGCTTCAGGGCCCCGCCGGCGCAGACCACGCAGGGCACATAGGGCTCGACCACGAGACCCTTGCCGAATTCCTCCATCACGACCATGGCATCGACCGCGCCGCCGCCCAGGCCGCCATCCTCCTCGCTGAACGGTGCCATGAGGAGGCCGAGTTCGGCAAATTGCGCCCACATTTCCGGGCGCCAGCCGGCATCGGAATTCACGACACCGCGACGCGTGTCGAAATCATACTTCTCGCGGATCAGCCGGGCGAGGCTGTCGCGGATCATGGTCTGTTCTTCGCTGAAATTGAAATCCATCTTCTTCCTCCCGAGGGCCCGGCGGGCCGCGTTCCAGTTGATAGTCTTGTTTCAGAAGAGGTCGCCGACCGCAATCTCGATCCGGGGCTCGAACAGCGGCGACACCGACTGGCCGGGGCCATGGCTGGAAACATCCGAATATTCGCCCCGTGCCGGTGAGCGGAATATGTGCAGCTTGCCATTCACCGTATCGACGATCCAGTATTCCGATATCTCGACCGTCGCATAAGTCCGGCTCTTCCTGTGAATGTCCTGATCGAGGGTGGAATTCGACACCTCGATACAAAGGAGGACGTGTTCGGGTCGAAGCCTTGCCACATTGGCAGGATCCACGGGTGTAACAACCGCAAAGTCGGGTTGGACAAAGGTGTTGGTTTTCACCTGCAAGCCAGGTCCGGGCTGGGCAACGTAACTCCGGTTTTCCGGATCAACCGCGTCAATCGCAAGAATGAGCCGTTTGGCCAGACGCGCTTTGCTGTGTCCATGACGCTGACCCGGCGGCGGCGTCATGACGATTTGCCCATCCCAGAGCTCATAATGCATCGCATCATCGAAAAACCCATTGTCCGCGAGAACGAAAAACTCGTCCACGCTGAACCGCTTCTCCAGGTAGCCGCTGCGGTCACGTTTGCGGACATCGAGTTGGGCGATGCCGTCTGCCATGAATCAAGCATACCTCGTCATCACGACGCCGCCTACAGCCCGAGTATCATCTTGGAGATGATGTTGCGCTGGATCTCGTTGGACCCGCCATAGATCGAGGTCTTGCGCATGTTGAAATAGGTCGGCGCGGCGGCGTGGGCATAGTCGGGCCCGATGGGATATTCATTCGATCCCGCCTGCGGAAAGCCGCGGAAATACGGCGCCGCATAATTGCCGACCGCTTCCATGGTCAGTTCGGTCAGGCGCTGCTGGATCTCGGTGCCCTTGACCTTCAGGATCGAGCTTTCCGGCCCCGGCCCCTTGCCCTGCGCCTCTCCGGCGAGGGTGCGCAGCTCGGTGAATTCCAGCGCCGACAGATCGATCTCCAACTGACTGACCTTGCGCGAGAAATCCTCATCGCGGATCAGGGGCTCGCCGTCGAGCAGTTCGGTGGAGGCGATCTCCTTCAGCTTCTCGACGCCGCGCTTGGAGCGCGCCACACCGGCAATGCCGGAGCGTTCATGGGCCAGGAGGAACTTGGCATAGGTCCAGCCCTTGTTCTCCTCGCCAATCAGGTTTTCCACCGGCACGCGGACATCGGTCAGCCAGGTTTCATTGACTTCATGGCCGCCATCGATGGTAATGATCGGCTTCACCTCGATCCCCGGCGAGTTCATGTCGATCAGCAGGAAGGAAATCCCCTCCTGCGGCTTGGCGGCATCGGGATCGGTGCGCACCAGGAAAAAGCCCCAGTCGGCGTGCTGGGCGAGCGTCGTCCAGGTCTTCTGGCCATTGACGATGTAATGGTCGCCATCGCGCACGGCCGTGGTCTTCAGCGAGGCCAGGTCCGAGCCCGCCCCCGGCTCGGAATAGCCCTGGCACCACCAGACATCGCCGCTGCGAATGCCCGGAAGGTGGCGCGCCTTCTGTTCGTCATTGCCGAAGGTATAAATCACCGGGCCGACCATGCTCACGCCAAAGGGAAGCGGCATGATCGTATCGGCGCGGGCATTTTCTTCCGACCAGATATATTTCTGCGTCGGCGTCCAGCCTGTTCCGCCATATTCGACAGGCCAGGAGGGGACCGACCATCCTTTTTCGCCGAGAATCTTGTGCCAGGCGAGAAACTGCTCGCGGGAAAGGTCGTCCCGCGCACCGTCGCCGATGAAATCGCGCGGATAATTGTCCGCGATGAACTGGCGCACTTCCTTTCGGAAAGCGACTTCTTCGGGGCTGAATTCGAGATTCATGGTGCGCGTCCTCCTTCGCGTGGCTACTCACAGCTAACTACACGCCTCAGGCCCGCTGACAAGTTTACGCGCACGTTAACGTCAACTTGCCGCATCCATTGGCTTCGCCAGGAAAGGCGCACAGGCCGTCTTGAGGATGCCGATGGCCGTGGCCGAGCCAAGCCCGCCGCCCGTACTGAAACCGAATTCCACGAGCGGCTTCAGGTCGAGGCGTTCCAGCGCCGCCTGGTGAGCCGGGCGGCCCGTGGCGTGGGCGGCCACGACATGCGAGATCGCGTCCGGGTCCACGGCATGGATCACGCCCGCGGCAATCGTCGTGGCGAAACCGTCAAGCAGCACCGGAATGCCTTGCTGACGGGCCGCGACAATGGCGCCGGCACAGGCGGCCATCTCGCGTCCGCCGAGGCGGGCGAGGGCTTCGAGCGGATCTTCGGTATGGCCGCGATGCAGGCTGAGCGCCGTATTGACAAGCTCGGTTCGTTTGCGCGTGATCACCGATGGCGTGGCCGGCCCGGGGCGCACCCAGTAATCGGCCGAGCCGCCATACAGCGCGCAGGCGACGGCCGCCGCGGCGGTGCCGATACCCGCGCCGATCACGCCGATACTGAGCAGGTCGGGCAGGCCTTCCAGCGCCTCGAAACCATAAGCCATTGTGGCCACGCAGTCGGCCTCGCTCATTGCGGCAGCCTCGGCGATGTTGGGTGTCGGCTTCTCGATGGCCAGTTCGAAGACACGGATATTGGCCCCGACCTGCGCCGCGATGGCCGACAGGGGCGCGCGCCCCTGGCGCAGCGCCTCGACCTGGGCCCGGGTATCGCTGTCATCGGACAGGGACACACCTGCCCCGGTCAGCCCGTGCGCGCCGGCGAACATGGCGAGTGTCGGATTCTCCACACGGGGCGGATAGCGTCCCTGCCACTGCGCCAGCCAGGCCGCGGCATCGCCGAGCTGGCCGAAATCGCCTTCCCGGCCCATGCCCAGCAGCGCCTCACGGACCTCGCCGGCGCTGGCCGTGTCAGGCTCCACCGGCTTGTGGATCAGCTCGCGGATATCGTCAAAAGGTGTCGTTGACATGGCTCAGCTCGTCCCTGATCCTTTCTCCGTGGTCCCCCTGAGGCGGGCCGTGCGGCGTCCAGGCTGCAGATATTGTATCGCGTCAGCAATTCCTAAAGCTTATGAACGGATTCAGGAGTCACTTTCATGACAGAACCCGTGATCACATCCCCCTGTATCAAGGTTTGTGCCGTGGATGGCCAGACCGGGCTCTGTCTTGGCTGCGGGCGCACGCTGGCGGAAATCGGCGGCTGGTCGGGCCTCGGCCAGCCGGGCCGCGAGAAGATCATGGCACAGTTGCCGCAGCGCATGCAGGGCTTGCGTGACCTTGGCAAGCTGGGAGGTGAGGAATGAAACTGCCCGACATCCTGGCCGCTGCGGCCGTGGCACTCGGCTGTGCCTTCGTGATCAGCGAAATGATCGCTCCTAAGATGACAAGCGAGCCGGCCCGCGAGCCCGCCGAGGCGAGTGGGGCCGACCGCGACCGGCCCGCCGGCGAAGCGGACAGACCCGCGCCGCCGAGCGCGTATAGCGCTGCGAACGCCGCGCTGCTCAAACTGGAGGATGACGGCCATTACTGGGCCAATGCCGAGGTGGACGGGCGGGCGATCGAATTCATGGTCGATACCGGCGCATCGACCGTGGCGCTGACCTATCAGGACGCGCTGCGTATCGGGCTGGATCCCGACCAGCTCGACTATTCCTGGCGTATCAGGACCGCAGGCGGGGAGGTCATGGGCGCTTCGGTCCTGCTTTCCTCGATCCGGATCGGGCGCGTCGAGATTGACGATGTCGAGGCCATGGTCCTTCGCGACGGGCTTTCGCAGTCGCTCCTCGGCATGACCTTCCTGCGCGAACTGGAAAGCTATGAATTCAGGAAGGGAAACCTGATCCTCAGGCAGTAGGGTCGCGGGAAAGACAGCCGCTTTCACCGGGCACCAGGCTGAGACCGGCCATTCCGCCGCGCTGCCAGACCACGCGGGCATGGGCGCGCAGACCCAGCGCCTGGCAGCTCAGCTGGATATGCTGCGGCAGCGATATCGGGGCCGTGAACCGGATGCGCAAAACGGTCTCGCTACGTTCCTTTATCACGGCGTCGTGGACATGACCTGTGCCATTATGGAGAAGGCATCGTGTGTTTTCCGGCGCGCGGGGCGCCCTGCCTGTGCGGTTTTCTTGTGTCGATGGCATTTCCTCGTCCCGCTCTGTCGGTGGGTGACAAGACAAGTGGGCTTGCAAGAACGCGGCCAGCCCCAACCCGACACCGGAACCATGCGCACGGCAGCATTCGCTGCAGGTCTCAGCCGGCCAGTACCGAGTAGAGCATGCGGGCGCCGACCAGGGCGAGCGCCACGCCGAACATGCGCCGCAGGAGGCTCGCATTGAGCTTGTGGGCCAGCGAGGCGCCCAGCGGGGCCATCGTCACGGTGAACACGGAAATCAACGCAAAGGCCGGCAGGTTGACAAAGCCGGCCGAGCCGGGGGGCAGACCCTCGCGCCCCCAGCCGGCGATGACCGCCGCCGCCGCGGCCGGGGCCCCGATGGCGACACCGAAACCGGCCGCCGTCGCCACCGCACCATGGATCGACTTTCCGAAAACCGTCATCAGCGAGACGCCGAATGTTCCCCCGCCAATCCCCATAAGGGCCGAGAGCGCGCCGATCAGGCTTGCCAGCCCCATCCGCCAGGCTCCGCCCGGCATCCGGTCGGCCAGGCGCCAGTTCGGACGCCCGAAAAAGAGCTGGGCGGCCAGGATGAAGGCCATCGTGCCGAAAATCGCGGTGAGCCCCGCGCCGGGGATAAAGCCCGCCGCCGCCATCCCCGCCAGCGCACCCGTCATGATGAAAGGCGCCCAGCTGCGCACGATCGCCCAGTCGACCGCGCCGCGCGCATGATGGGCCATGACCGAGCGGATCGAGGTGATGATGATCGTCGCCAGAGATGTGGCCACGGCCACATGCATGGCTGTCGCCTCATAGCCGAGGCCGGTGAACAGGAAGAACAGGACCGGCACGATCACCGCCCCGCCTCCAATGCCGAACAGGCCCGCCGCCAGGCCGGCGGTCAGCCCCGCTGCCACAAGTGCACCAATCAGCGGCCATTGCGTCGTCAGGAACTCGATCATCGCCGCCCTATGGCCGTGATCATGCGCCTTGTCACGGGGCGCTCTCTAGCCGGCGGCCAGGCGTGGGCTGCGGCCGGGGTCGAGGCCAATCTCGCCGAGCAGTTCCTGCGCGTCCGCGATCTGCCTTTGTGCATGGGCGAAACTCCACAGCTCCAGCTTGCCCCGGCGTGCCAGAACCGCGATACGCCCCGGCGGACCGGCGCCGGCGAGAAGGTGCCAGATCACCGGCGGCGTCAGCGCCAGCCGGTCCTCGGCAAACCTGCCCTGTGAGAGCGCCAGACGCGCCGCCTCGTCGAGCGCGGGATGGTTCTGCATGCGCCGGCCAAGGCTTTCCATCAGCGCCGTGCCGTCATGGCCGATCACGCGCCCCGGCTCGACCAGTTCGAACACGACGTCAAGGCGCCCGCGCTCGGGCAGCCACTCCAGCGCCCGGCGCACATCGACGGGCACGGGCACCTCGCGCCCGCGCGCGCTCTCGCCGGCAATCTCTGCCACGTCCCAATGCAGCGCGCCCGGCGCGATATCCGCAATCCTGTGAGATGCCGTACGGCCCATCCGGCTCTTCCGCCCTGTCCTGATCGTTTCGTTTTCAGAGAAATTGTGCAGGATCGGTGCCACGGAGGGATCAGAAAGGCCGGGTGGCCAGCTTTCCAGCCCCTACCTTTCCCGCAGGAGCCTGGCCTTCTGGCGTTGCCAATCGCGCTTGGCCTCGACATCGCGCTTGTCATGAGCCTTCCGGCCGGTCGCAATGCCAATGAGGAGCTTGGCGATGCCGCGTTCATTGAAATACAGTTTCAACGGGACAATCGTGCGCCCGGCGCGCTCGACCGCCTGCGCCAGTCGCGCCAATTCGCGCCGGGAGACGAGCAGTTTGCGCTTGCGCTTGGGTTCATGATTGAAGCGGTTGGCCGCCGGATAGATCGGGATATCGCAATTGATGAGCCAGAGCTCGCCCTCCTCGACCGAGGCATAGGCCTCGGCAATATTGGCGCGGCCTTCGCGTAGGGACTTGACCTCCGAGCCCTGAAGCACGAGGCCGGCCTCCAGCGTGTCCTCGACGCTGTAATCCCGG
Organism: Alphaproteobacteria bacterium; assembly: GCA_009909065.1. GTDB lineage: Bacteria > Pseudomonadota > Alphaproteobacteria > Caulobacterales > Hyphomonadaceae > UBA5336. Next base: position 17,125 of record JAAANZ010000057.1, read on the forward strand.
CGGGCACGCCGGTTCTCGGCCACCAGCCCGTCGCCGCGGCCCCGTGTCTGGTTTTTCTTCGCCATGGCCGGTTCCGTCAGATCCGCGCGCGTTCCAGCGCGGCATCAATCACTTTGCGGGCCGCATCATCTGGGCCCACCAGGGGCAGGCGCAAGTCCGGCGCGCACAGGCCGAGCTTTGATAGCGCATATTTTGCCGGCCCGGGGCTGGGGCTTTCGAACAGGGCCTTGTGCAGGTCGAAGAGTTCCGCGTCGATCTCGCGGGCCGTATCGAAATCGCCGGAAAGCGCCGCGGTATACATCGCCGCGGTCTTCTCGGGCACGACATTGGCGGTCACCGAGATACACCCCTTGCCGCCCGCCGCGCAGAAAGCGAGCGCCGTGGGATCGTCCCCGGAAAGCAGCGTGAAGTCCGCCTCGCCGATCAGGTCGAGATGCTGGTAAACGCGCTCCATGTCGCCGGTCGCATCCTTGATGCCGATGATATTGGGAAGCTGCGCCAGACGCCCGACGGTGTCCGGGAGAATGTCGGAGGCGGTGCGCTTGGGCACATTATAGATGAAGACCGGCAGCTCGACGGCATCATTGATCGCGCGATAATGCGCTTCCAGGCCGCGCTGGTCCGGGCGGTTGTAATACGGGCAGACGATCAGCGCGGCATCCGCGCCGGCCTGCTTGGCATGCCGGGCGAGCGAGATCGCTTCGGCAGTCGAATTCGACCCGGCCCCGGCAATCACCGGAATGCGGCCCGCAGCCACCTCGATGCAAAGCGATACCGTGTCGCGATGTTCCTGATGGGTCAGCGTGGACGTCTCGCCGGTCGTTCCGACGGGCACGAGCGCGCCCGCGCCGGCCGCGATCTGGCGTTCCACCAGGTCGGCAAAGGCCTTGCGGTCCACTTCGCCATCGCGGAAAGGTGTGATCAGCGCTGGGATGGAACCGTGAAACATCGTATTCTCGCCGTGATTCTTCTGTTGATTTGCACGCCTGCCGGAAGACGTCGCGCTTCGCATGCGGACCCGTGAGTTACAAGCCACCTACAAGACAGGTCGCCCGAGAAAAATGCCCAGATCGCTTATTTTCGCAACCGTCGCCGCATTCTCGCTGATCTCGCCCGCCGCGGCCAGCATGCCAGCCACGCCCAGCCTGAAGCCCGAACGGCCCTATGCTTCCCGTGTCGTCTCCACTCGGGATGCCGGGACGCTGGACCGCGCCCTGCGCGCGGCTGAACGCGGCGACTGGCGCGAGGTCGCCCGGCTGCAGGACAGGGCCGGCGCTCAGGCGGTGAAGGATCTGATCCTTTGGCGCCGGGCGCGGGCCGGAGCTCCGGATATGAGCTTCGACGAGCTGTCGCGCGCCATCGATCGGCTCTCCGGATGGCCGCGAATCGCGGCGATGCGCGTGCGGGCCGAAGAGATTATCGAGCTGAGCGCGCTGGATGCCGGCGAACGGGTCGAGTGGCTGCTCGCCTCCGGCCCGGTCTCCGGCAAGGGCCATGTCGCGCTCGCGCGGGCCTATTCGGCGCTCGGCAACACGCAGCAGGCCGCGCAGGCCATCCGGACCGCCTGGCACAATCACACGCTCGACCGCCAGACCACTGACGAGGTGCTTGCGCGATATGGCAACCTGCTTTCCCCGTTCGATCATCAGCGCCGCGCCGATTTTCTCTTGTGGACCGGCCAGCGCTCGGCCGCCCACCGCCTGAAACCGCGTCTCGGCGATGGCTGGCGGCGCCTGGTCGATGCGCGTATCAAGCTGGCGGTGCGGGCGCCCGGTGTGGATAATGCAGTGCGGGCCGTGCCCGATGCGTTACAGGACAATCCGGGGCTTCTCTATGAGCGGGCCAAATGGCGGCGCCGCCGGGGCTGGCAGGATCGCGCGACGCCCCTTCTCGTTGGAATTGACGGGGCCGGCGTGCCCAAGCCGGGGCGTCACCGGCTCTGGGATGAGCGCCATATCGCGATGCGCTCCGCGCTGAAGGACCGGGACTTTTCCACCGCCTATGCCCTTTCGGCGCCGCATGGACTGGATTCGGGCTATGATTTCGCGCAGGCCGAATGGGCGGCCGGCTGGATCGCTCTGCGCCATCGTGATGATCCTGCGCGCGCGGCGAAGCATTTTCGCACGCTTGGCGAGGGTGTCGGAACGCCGATCAGCCAGTCGCGGGCCGATTACTGGCTCGGCCGCGCCGGCGAAGCACTGTCCGATGATGAGCTTGCCGACGCCGCCTATCGCGGGGCTGCCCAGTACCGCTACACTTTCTATGGCCAGCTGGCAGCCGAGAAGACCGGCGAGGCACGCATTGCGTTCGATAATCCGGGCGAGCCCACTCAGGAAGAGATCGACGCCTTTGAGGCGCGCCCTCTCGTCAAGGCCATGCGCCTTCTCGCCGAGGCCGGAGAAAGCCGGCTGTTCCGTGTCTTCGCCTATCACCTTGATGACGCGCTGGAAAAGCCGACGCAATATATCCTGCTCAAGCGGCTGGCCGATGAATACCAGTATCATGGTGTCGGCGTGCGCGGGGCCAAGGCCGGTCTGGCAAAGGGGCTGGTCGCGCCCGACGCGGCCTATCCGGTGGTGGAGTATCCACTGCTTCGCGAGCCGCAAGTCGAACGCTCACTCATGCTTGCCCTGTCACGCCAGGAAAGCGAGATGAACCCCCGCGCCATATCTCACGCCAATGCGCGCGGCCTGATGCAGTTCATCCCCTCGACCGCGCGCCGTGAAGCGCGGCTGAGAGGCTTGCCCTATCGCACATCCTGGCTGACCGATGATCCCGGTTACAACATGACCCTCGGCGGCGCGCATCTCGACACGCTGCTCGAGGAATTCAATGGCAGTTATATCATGGCGACCGCCGCCTATAATGCGGGCGCCTCGCGTCCGCGCCGCTGGGCCAATGAGTATGGCGATCCGCGCAAGGGCGAGATCGACCCGGTCGACTGGATCGAATTCATCCCCTTCTCCGAAACGCGCAACTATATCCAGCGCGTCTTGGAAAACACGCAGGTCTATCGCCATCGCCTGTCCGGACAGGAAGAGGAGATACGCCTGTCGGACGACCTGCGGCGCGGAAGCCTGCGCTAGATCCTAGCCAATATTCGTCAGAGTGATGTGACCACGAACAGGTCATAATCATCGAGCGAGAGATCGCGGAAGACTTCCTGTTCTTCCAGCCCTTGCTGGAGCGCTTCGCGCAGATTGACATCGATCGCCAGTTCAATGGCCGCCACGATTATCACACGGCGCTGGGCCGCCTGTTCGGCCCGGCAGGCCATTTGTGTATCGCAATCGCCCGGGGCGCGCGCCTCGCCGAGATTGATCCCGTAGAGAATGGGCACCGGCCCGGCCGGGCATTCGGCGCGGACGCCGGCCAGCTTGCCCGAAACGCGTTCGCCGCGGCGCGCCGCAAGCTCGTGATTGACCGCCGTCGGACCCTCATGGGAGGCCGCACCGAGACTGAAAACCGCCTTGCCGGCGCAGAAACGCTGGAAAAATTCCGGCGTCGTCAGGATGGGTTCGAGTTCGACCGGCTCGCCATCATCCTCGACTTCGCGAGCCGAGCCGGCCTGCCAGTTATAACGGTCATGCAAGACGTAGAGCCGGAACTCGGCCTTGCGCCCCTCGCTGTCACGTCCGGAAAACGGGGCGCTCTCACCCCATGTGCCACCATCGAGCGGCGCCAGGCTGAGGCCGCATTCATTCTCGCCGAGCACGAGCCGGTCCCAGGCCGCCGCGCGGGCATAGCTTGGATCATCCGGCAGGTGCTGTGCGTCGGCATCATCGGTGCAGATCACGTCTCCGGTGCCCCACTCGACGCCATAAGTGCGTTCGGGGGTTTCGGACTGACCATTGGCCGGAAGCAACAGTGCGGCCGAAACCGCAAAGCCCAGCGCGAAACCTCTTGAGACGGACATGGATACAAACCCTTGTTCGACCGGCCATCAACAGCCCCGAGGGCCTTGCATGGCGGGGCGTTCAGTTCAAGACCAGCCACTCCCCGAAAAGTCTTGAGTCCACGTTACCGCCGGAGATGACAATAGCGACGTCTTGGTCACGCATTGTTTTCGGCAGACCGCGCAATGCCGCCGCCAGCGCCACCGCTCCGCCCGGCTCTGTCACGAGCTTGAGATGGCGAAAGGCGAACTGCATGGCGCCGCGCACCTCTCTGTCACTGACCGTCAGCCCGCCGGCCAGACGCGAGCGGGCGAGTGCAAACGGGATCTTCCCTGGTTCCGGCGTGAGGATGGCATCGCAGATCGAGCGCACCCCCGGCGCATTCGAAAGGATCCGGCCTTCGCTCAGCGAGCGCGCCCAGTCATCATGGCCTTCCGGTTCCACGCTCCAGAAGCGCGGCGGCGTGTCATCTTCATCGAAGGCCAGCGCCATTCCGCTCACAAGTCCGCCGCCGCCAGTGCAACACAGCACGTCACTCAGGCAGAGCCCGCGCACATCGGCCTGGCGCCGAAGCTCGAGGCCGACAGTCCCCTGCCCCGCCACGATCATCGGATCGTCAAAGCTCGGCACCAGGACGGCCCCGCGCGCCTCTGCAAGCTCGGCGGCAATCTGTTCGCGGCTTTCACGCTCACGGTCATAGAAGCGGATCCGGGCGCCATCGGCCCGCACACCCTGCGATTTCACTTCGGGCGCATCCTTCGGCATCACGATCTGCGCCGGCAATCCGAAATGGCGGGCCGCGCGTGCAATGCCCTGGGCATGATTACCGGATGAAAAGGCGACGACCCCGCCCGGATGATCCGCCGGATCAATCCGGGAGAGGCGGTTCATTGCCCCGCGAATCTTGAAACTGCCCGTGGTCTGCAGGCATTCGGGCTTGATCCAGACCCGCGCCCCGGCCGCCGCATCCAGCGCATCATGGCGTATGAGGGGGGTTTCGATGGCCAGCGGTCGCACCCGCGCTTCGGCCTTGATGAGGTCGCCATGAACGGGAGGTGCGCCCGTCACCGGTCAATGCCCTGGCGCGTCTCGCAGGCTGTCGCGCCGGCGACAGGCAGGACCATATTCCAGCCATTCTCGCGGATCAGCCGGATCGAGCCGCCATCAATCCTGGAGCCACCCGTGGATTTCCGGCCACGGCGGATCGACAGTTTCGCTTCAATGCCCTGGGCAGGCGCAATGAAGACCTGTTCGGAATATTGCTGGTCGAACACCTCGCCGGCGGTTTCGCTGCGCGCCAGCCTGACCAGCTCGCCATCCAGATTCATAAGTGCCGTGGCCTTTGCCGCATTCGAGAAGAAAACGAAACGCGGCGTCGGGCGGGCGACAAACAGGAACAGGCCGCATTCGCCCGGCCGGAGTTCCTGCGCGGGCAACTGCCCGATATCGAAGCCGTCGGGGATGTCTGCCGCCGGCGTTGCGCCACTCAGCTCGGCCGCCGCAGCGGCGTCATCGGCCGGGGCATTGGCACATCCCGGCATCAGGGCGATCACAGCGCCGGCCGCCAGCCCGGCGATGGCATGTCGAATGAGGGTCAATTCCGCAACTCCTTTTCAGCCGGCACGCGCTGGGCATTCGTCCGCTCATAAACGAACCGACCGTCAACCTCCTGGAAATCGAGCGCGCGCAGAGCCTGCATCACACCGCGATTGCCTGTCTCCACCCGGGCCGTGACGTCATAGGTGACAGCGGGGATGTTCAGCCTCGCCGTTGCGGCAATATCATCCTGCGCGGTTGCGCCGGTCATGGAGACGCGCAGCGCGGCGCCGTCGCACTCCAGGTTTCCGCGCATTGCCGGACCGGCCCAGTTCCAGCGCTGCCCTGCCGTTTCCAGCAGGTCTGTCCGCACGCCGCCTTCGGCGCGCACGCACTGACCGTCGCGCGAAAGCTCGACCTGGCGCAGGGTCAGCGCCAGGCTTGCCGGCGCCTCCCGCAGGCGGGCATCGAGGCGGTCGATTTCCTGCAGGTTCACGTCGCCGACGAAGCCGGTCAGGCGCACGCTCCGATCGGGGCCGACGCCGAGCTCGCCGCGCGCCTGCATGGCCGGGCCGCTTACATCGAGATCATATGCCAGCCGGCCCGATATCAGCGCGCCCGGCTTCAGACGGAAACCCGCCCGCCCGAGCGGCTGACCGGCGACATGCAAGCGCGCCACCTCGCCTGACCAGACCGTGCCGGAAATCCGCATATAATCGATGCCCGATCCGCGCAGGTCGAGCTGGCGGGCGACAAAACTCGCCGGAAGTCCGGCAATGAGCAGGCCCAGGAAGACCGGCACGAACAGGAGAAAAGCCATCCAGCGCGGCAAGGCCTACTCCTGCCTTTGCAGGAAGAGATTGGCGGTGACCTTGTCTCCTTCCTGGTTGCGGCGGATGGCGGCGCGTTCGACACGCACGCCATGTGAGCGCTCCAGATCGGCCACCCAGGCAAACAGCAATTGCGGCGAAGCCGAATCCAGCCAGACATTCATGCCGTCCGCCTCGGCCGGCACGAGGCGTGAAATCGTCAGCCCGTAGAGACCGGACGTATTTGTCAGGACCGCCTGTAGCGGCTGCTCGCGCGAGGGAACACTGCGCGTCTCCATCATGTTGTCCGTCACCGAAGAGACATAAGCGTATTCCGACAGGGCCGCCGAGAAGGCCCGCTCCTGCTCGGCCCGGAACGCGGAGGACGGCATGAACGCGAACTGGTAAGCCGCGATCAGCACACACAGAGCGCCGGCCACCGCCAGCAGCAGTTTCTCCCTCGGCTCGCGTTCGAGCCACCACTGCCTGACGCCCCCCGTCATGAGCGCCTCACGACAATATCACCGGCACGCCGGTCGCCCTGCTGGCGCGAGCCACCCTCTTCGACCGCTCCGCCGGCCGCTTCGATACGGCCGCGAAACTGTCCGAGAGCGTCATAATCCTTGAACAGGACACTCACATTGAGTTCGTCACTCTGGCCGTCAAAGCGGATCGAGGCGACTTCGACCGCCGGAACCGCCTCGGCGGCCCGGGCCACATAGGCCGAGAGCAGCAGAAAATCCGGCGCGCCCGTGCCGGTGTCGCGCACGAGCGTGCGAAGCTGCGCGCGGGGATTGGCAACGCGTTCGACCTGCGGAAAGGCGCTGCGGAAGACCTCCGTCGTCTGCGTTTCGATCGCTTCCGCGCCGGCTTTCAGTCGGTAGCCTTCGACAAGATTCAGCGCCACCCAGCCGAGTGTCGCCGCCGCGGCCAGGCCGGCCGCCATGCCCAGCCGGGCCCCGCGCAGCCCTGCCGGCCCGTCGGCGCGCGAAGCCTGCCGGCCCCGGGTCAATCCCCATTTCGCCCCCGCGGCCCGGACCGCCATCTGGTCGAGCTGTTCCTCAAGCGGCATGTCCGCGCGAACCGCCTCCGAACCGGCCTGCGTCAGGCGCAGTTCGATCAGGCCATTGAGGACCTGCGGGCCCAGCGCCGTGTCCACGCCGGCGCCCCAGTCGCCATGACGCAGCAGTGTCCGGGTGGCGAGTTCGGCGATCTGCAAGCCGTCGGCCTCGTCCGGCAGGGCGAGATAGTCCGGAAGGATCACATCGGCTTCCAATCCGGCCTGCGCCAGGGCCTGCGTCCAGGCGGAGATGAGGTCCTTGTCGACCGCATACACCACACGGCCCGCACTGTCGGGCGCCTTGCGGCCCGGGGCCACGGCCACATGCAGCTGTTCGAGCTCGGTGCCGACCTGGTCCTCGATTGCGAATGGCGCGGCCGCGAGCAACTGGCGCTCCGACCTCGGCGCCAGCGCGGTTTCATGGGCTGTTACCAGGTCTCCCGGCAGGACGAGTGTGCACGATGCCCCGGAAAAATCGCCGAGATCGCCGAGACACGCGTGGCCATTCGCACAAACGCCCGACCCATTGCGCACCTGTCGCCATTCCACCGCCTCCTGCGGGGTGGCACCGGCAAAGATGACGAGGCTGTCAGTCATGCATCAGGATCCATATCTGCGCGCCTCGCTCCTAACGCGTCCGTCCTCGAGGATCACCAGCCGCGATGTCATTTCCACACGGCTCGCGCGATAGTCGACCTCGATTGTCGCAATATAGCTTTGCGAGGAAAGCGCGAACAGCGCCTGAGCCTCTTCCGTTGGCACCCGGCCGCGAAAAACCGGCTCGGAGAAAAACTGTTCCAGCGTCGCATAACCGCCCCTCGGGCGCTCGGCGATGATTTGCTCGGCTTCAAACAGGTCGAAATTCTCGCCGAGATAGGCCTGAAGCAATGGCGCCTGGCCCGGACGCAGCGTATTGATATTGAGGGGGGCGAGTTCGTCATGGCCCTGGACGCAGGCCACCGGCTCGAGTGCGTTGGCAAGTTCGGCCGTGTAACCGCGCACGAGTCGCAGTTCCGACATGTCGACCATGAACTCGCCGGGCGTGCGATAGGGTGTTTCGAGCGCGGTATAGAAATCATCCTCGGCCCCGCCAAATCCGGGCCTTGCATCGCTGTCGATCCAGTCGGCCAGTGATGCGGCAAGCGCCTCGGCCTCCCCCTCGGCCAGGCCCAGCGCTTGCAGCAGCCCGGAAAACCGGGCCCGGGTTTCCGGCTGCGTGCGCAGCGCGCCGGCCGGGTCTGCCTCGACCAGCGCATTGAGATTCAGGCAGTTCGCTCCGTCGCGCACATGGACCCGGACGCGCCCGTCCCGGATCGGGAATGTCACCGGCTGGCGCGTCCATTCGTCCAGGGCGGGAAAACGGTCCTCGCCCGACTTGCGCATCTGCCTGATCGAGGCGGTCGCAAGCGTCTCCGCGCCAATCGCATAAAGCCGGGCCTGTTCCCGGTCGGACAGATTGATCGATGTGCGCACCGAGAAGCGCACCGTTTCGAGCAATGCGATGGCCGCCACCGCCATGAGCGAGACGATCAGCAGCGCCGAAAGCAGCGCGGCGCCCGTTTCACCGCTGCAGGAGGCTTCGTGCCGCGCGATCATGGTCCGGCTACCGTGAGAAATACGCACTCGACGGGCCCGAACCTGTCATGACTGAAATCAAGGCGCACCGCAGGCGGCGCCGGGACCGGGCCGGCATTGGTCGGCGTGGCGGCTTCGAACACATCGCTCCAGCCATTGCCCGAACGGAAGCTGACATTGAGAGAGTCGAGCCCGTCGATCAGGATGCGGGAATGTTTCGCCGGGTCGGGCGCGGCATCAACAAAGGCGCGGCTCTGGCGCACCAGCGTGCCCTGCCGGTAGAAATAGGTCACATGCTGCAGGCGCGAGCGGCGACCGGCCACGCCCGGAAGGGTGTAACCGGTGCGCACAAAACTCATCAGCCGTTCGCCTGTCGGGTCAAGCCCGCCTTCAAAGGCCGATGCCTGCCGGGTGCCATACGGGTCGCGCGCGCGCCGGTTGACCAGCTGGGCGAGGTCCTGGCGGATGATGGCACGGGCAAGCTGAAGCTCCTCGACATCGGCGACGACCGTCTCGATCTCCTCGCGCGCCTCCAGCGTATTGGAAAGCATGGCTATTCCCATGGCCGAGAGGATCGCCATGATGAAGGTCGCCACCATGACTTCAATCAGGGTGAAGCCGCTCTCGCCGGTCATGGGCGCGCCTTCCGGTAGGTGGTCAGCCGCGCCTCGCCGGATCTGCCGTCGGCCGCGCGCGCAACGATCGTGAGCTCGAGGATGAGCGGATTGGACGTTTTGGCCACCCGTGTTTCCACCTCCCAGTACCTGCCAGCCAGACTCACGGTTTCGCCGGATACGCCGATTTCCGGGCGCTGTGTCTCCAGGACCGCCTCGGCCAGCGCATTCTCGGCCACGATCGCAGCCATGGCGCGGCCCTCGACGATCCGCGCGGCCCGGGCCCCTTCGGAGGTCGCGCGCACCAGGCCCAGCGCGGCAATCGAGAAGATCGCCAGCGCCGCGAGGACTTCGACAAGCGTGAAACCGTCTTCTCGCGACATTGCTAGCCCGCCTCCTGCCCGTGCCAGGTCACATCGCCGGCTTCATCAAGCCAGAGCCTGTATTCGTGCTGGCCACTGCGCACGATTATCTCGGCGGCGGTGGCCTCGCCCACGGGCGAAAAGACAATCTGGCGGTGGAACAGCTCGGTTTTGTCCGTGCGCTCGGGATTTTCCCCGCCCATATTCGTGGCCGGCACCCGCCCGCCAGCCGGATAGACCACTTCCACATGGACCGTTCCGTCGGAACCGGAATCGCCGCCCGGATCGCGCGAACCGGTCATGACTTCCCACTCGCCGCCGACAAAACGCTCGAAACGCGAGCCGCCCTTCTCGCGCAGGGACCAGGCAATCGGCTGACCGCTGACAATGCTCTCGCGCGCGGCCTGTTGAAGCGCGCGCGAAAGCTCCCGGGCATGCGTTTCGGCCGGCGGAGCGGGTTTGGGCAGGTTGACGACCACGACCCCGGCCATCAGCGCGATGATGAAGACCACGACCAGCAATTCGACCAGCGTGAATCCGGCCTCTTTCGACAGGCGGGCCGAACGGGCCACGGGCCTACTGCCAGTTGCCGATATCGGCGTCGAGGTCCTCCCCGCCCTGCTGCCCGTCGGCGCCAAGCGAATAGATATCGATCGCGCCATGCTCGCCGGGCTTCTCATACTGGTAGGGATTGCCCCAGGGGTCGCGCGGCAGGCGCTTGATGAATCCCTCGGCAGGATAGCTTGCCCCGCCGGGCAGATCCTCAGGCGCCTCGACCAGGGCCTCCAGCCCCTGTTCGGTACTCGGATAGTCGAACATCTGCAGGCGGTAGCGGTCGAGACTGCTTTCCAGCAGCGCGATATCGGCCCGGGCCTTCTGCACGCGGCTCTGGTCGACATTGCCGATGACATTGACCAGGACCACGGTGGCCAGCAGCCCCATGATGAAGACGGTCACCATGAGTTCGGTGAGTGTGAAACCGGCCTCGCCAGAGGGGTTTCCGCAATCTTTCTTCTCGAATTCAGGCATTGGTTTTCCCACGCTTTCACTGAAACGCTGCCCCGGTATTGAGTTGCAGGATGGGCAGCATGATTGCAAGAATGATGAGCATGACAAGCCCGCCCATCACGACGGTGATCAGGGGTTCGAGCACGCCCAGCGCCATGCTCGTCGTGCTGTCGAAATCGTCTTCGAGATAGTCAGCCCCCTTGTTGAACATGGTGGCCAGGTCCCCGCTGGCCTCGCCACTGGCCGCCATATGGACGACAAGCGGGGGAAACGCGCCTGTCCGCGCCATCGCCGCGCTGAGGCTGCCGCCCTCGCGCACCGCCACGATCACCTCATCGACACCATCGCGCAGGACAAGGTTCGGCGTCGTCTCCCGCGCGGCCCTGAGACTGTCCAGCACCGGCGCACCGGAGGCGGCAAGCGTGGCGAATGTGCGCGCGAACCGGGCCGCGCCGACGCTTCTCAGTACCTTGCCGACGACCGGAAAGGACAGCATCCACCGGTCAACGCGCCGGCGGAACGCCTCCAGCGCATAGATCCGCCGGAATGCGACGATGGCGATGACAAGCCCGGCGAGAATGAAGAGCCCCCAGGACTGTAGAAAGCCCGACACCCAGATCATCACCGATGTCAGCGGCGGCAGGCTCTGGTCCATCGTGTCGAACTGCTCGACCACGCGGGGAACGACGAACACCAGAAGCGCAAGGATCACGGCGAGCGCCACAATGGCCAGTATGGCCGGATAGATCAGCGCGCCGATCATCTTGCGGCGCATGGCCTGGCTCTTCTCGAGGTGGACCGCCAGGCGTTCCAGCACAGGGCCGAGTGCGCCGGCCTCCTCGCCCGCGGCCACCACGGAGCGGAAAAGCGGGGGAAAGGATCTCTCCTCGCCCCGCATGGCATCGGACAGCGAGCGCCCTTCCACCACGCCGGCCCGCACGCTCGCCAGAACGCTCTGGCCTGTCGCCGAACCAGCAGAGCCGCCGACGGCGGCCACGGCCTGCTCGACCGGCGTGCCGGAGGAAACCAGCATGGCGAGCTGGCGGGTCAGGAGGACCAGTTCGCCCGGTTTCAGTCGGCGCTTCTGGCGGGCCGGCTTGTCTTTCCGTGTGGTTTCGCGGGTCGGCGAAAGCTTGAGCGGCACGAGCGCCTGCCGGCGCAATTCCCTGCGCGCGGCCTTCTGGCTGTCAGCCGAGACGACCCCCTTGCGGGTGCGCCCGTCACTGTCGATCGCCTGGTATTCAAACGCCGCCATCGGAGTCTCCTCCCTGGCGGACGACGCGCAGGACCTCCTCGCAGCTTGTCACGCCCGCCTGCACGAGGCGCGCGCCGGCATCGCGCAGCGTGTCCTCGCCCTGGAAGGCATGCGCCTCGATATCCTGCTCGCGCGCATCGTCATGGACCATCCGGCGCAATTGGCTGTCCATCACGATCAGCTCATACAGCCCGACACGGCCTTCATAGCCGAGCCGGGCGCATTCCTCGCAGCCGACCGGGCGGTAGAATGTCTGTTGGTCCGACTCGGACAGTCCCAGAAGCGAAAGCTCCTTCGGGTCCGGCACATAGGGTTGCCGGCAATGCCCGCAGAGCCGGCGCACCAGGCGCTGGGCCACGATTGCCGAGAGGGTGGATGACAGGAGAAACGGCTCCACACCCATGTCGCGAAGGCGCGTCACCGCAGCCGCAGCGGAATTGGTGTGAACGGTGGACAGGACAAGATGGCCGGTCAGCGAGGCCTGGACGGCGATCTGTGTCGTCTCGGAATCGCGGATCTCGCCGACCATGACGATATCCGGGTCCTGCCTCAGGATTGCGCGCAGACCCGTGGCGAAGGTCATGCCGACCCGGGCATTCACCTGGGTCTGGCCGATACCGTCCAGCCCGTATTCGATGGGGTCTTCCACGGTGAGAATATTGCGCGACTGGTCATTGAGCAGCGAGAGCGCGGCATAGAGCGTGGTCGTCTTGCCCGAGCCCGTGGGCCCGGTGACAAGTATGATCCCGTTCGGCTGGCGCAGCACCTGTTTGAAACGTTCCAGCGTGTCGGCCGGCATGCCGAGATCGTCAAGATCCAGATGCGCCTGTTCCTTGTCGAGCAGACGCATCACCACGCGCTCACCGAAGCGCGCCGGCAGGGTCGATACGCGCACGTCAATGGCCCGCCCGCCCAGGCTGAGCGAGATGCGGCCATCCTGGGGCACGCGCTTTTCGGCAATGTCGAGGCGCGCCATCACCTTGATACGCGACACCAGGAGCGGGGCGACCTTGCGAGAGGGCGAGAGCACTTCACGCATCACCCCGTCAATGCGCAGGCGAACCGACAACCGGTCCTCGAAGGGTTCGACATGAATGTCGGAGGCCTTCGTGCGCACCGCCTCGGCGATCAGGCCATTGATCAGCCGGATCACGGGGGCATCGTCAGATGTATCGAGCAGATCGGCCGTCTCGTCGAGGCCTGCGGCGAGCGTGTCGAGGTCGCCCTGCTGCTCGAGCTGGGAGTCGATTCCCGAAGTGTCGATACCTTCGGCGGAATAGGTTTCGGACAGAAGGCGCTCGAACCGGGCGGCCTCCACCGGCTCGACCGGAACGCTCCGGCCGGCCACCCGCCGCGCCTCAAGCAGGGCCAGGGGCCCGGCCCCGCTGCGCACCGCCAGGCACAGGCCCGCCTCGCCCGGGACAAGGGCGACGCCATGCTCCTTGGCGAACGCATAGCTGAGCCGGGGATCCTGGATGTCACTCAACTTTCTTGCACCCTTCCTGTCTCGAGAGGGTCGGTGTCACGGGTCCGTGCGTTCGAGATCCTCGATAAGCTGTTCCAGGCTGGAATAGCCATCCGGTGTCGCCTCGCGCTGGGCGTCGACGATATAGTCATAGCGCCGGTTCGTGGCCGCGCGCGCGTCGGCGGCATCGCGCACCACGGTTGGCCGCAGGAACACCATGAGATTGGTCCGCGTCGATGACGTGTCGTCATAGCGAAAGGCTCGGCCCAGCAAGGGCACGTCACCCAGAACCGGCACCTTCGAGACGCGCAACTGCTCGTCTTCCTGGATGAGCCCGCCCAGCACGATGATATCGCCGTCATCGGCGAGCACCGTGGTGGTCAGTTCGCGCTTGTTCGTGATGAGGTCGGCCGAGGCCGATGTCACCGGACCAAACACCGAGGACACCTCCTGGCGGATGAACAGCTTGATCGCATCGCCCTCGCCGACCTGCGGGCGCACTTCCAGCTGAACCCCGACATCCTCGCGCTCGACCGTGCGGAACGGATTGGCATTGTTGGTGCCCAGCGCCTCGCCGGTCGTGATCGGAATTTCCTGGCCGCTGAGGAAGGAGGCGGTCTCATTGTCCAGCGCCAGAACGGACGGGGTCGACAGGATGGAACTGTCCGTATCCTCGTCGACAGCATTCACGATCGCGCCGAACACGCCGCCATCATCGCTCGTCCCGCCGAAGCCAAGCAGGCTGCCACTCGTTCCGAGGAGCGAATTGACCGCCAGGTCACGCAGGGCGCTCGACCCGCCGCCATTCTCCCCATTGTCGAAATTGTTGTCCGCCACCAGCGCGCCCGCAATGGACAGGATGTTCGGCGTGGCCCTGGAGAAATTCGTCGTGGCGAAGGGAACCGTATTGTCCTCTCCGCCGCCGACAACGAATTGCAGGCCGAGCTCACGCGTCGCCGTGTCCGACAGTTCGACGACAATCGCCTCGACAAGCACCTGCGAGCGCCGGACATCGAGCTCGGCCACAACACTTTCCAGCTGGCGCAGGATCCGAGGTTCGGCATTGATGATGATGGCATTGGTCGGCTCGTGGATCACGACGGCCGGAGCGGAAACCTCGCCCCGTCCGGGTGAGAGGGTCTCGGTCATCCTGGCGCCGAGCCCTTGAAGGATCGGCGCGATATCACTGGCCTGTGCATGGTCCAGCGGAATGACTTTCAGCGATTCCTCGGTCACGCGGCTGTCAGCATCAAGCTGCTCAACAATCTCGACCATGCGCGCCACGTCGCGCGTCTCCCCGCGCAACAGCAGCATATTGCCCGAATTGACCGGAACCGCCCCGATGTCGAAATTGAAGGCTCGGCTATTGCCCGATGTCAGGGCATTGACCGTCTGCGCCATCTCCTTGGCCGGAGTGTTCTCGAGCGCAACCGTGCTGATGCTTGACCGGTCCTCGTCTATCTGGGCGAGAATCTTGCGCACACGCGCAATGTTGGCCGCATAATCCACCACGATCAGGGAGTTCGTGTTCGCGCTCGTCGTGACCTGCCCCTGCGGATTGGTCACCGGCTTGATCATCTGGGCGGCCTCGACGGAATCGACATTGCCGAGCTTGAACACAGCCGTTTCGACAAGGTCTCCGCCGACATCGGCGCGCGCGAGCGCGGCCTCGGCTGTTGCCGACTGCTCTGGGACGATCTTGTAGACACCATTTGCCCCCGGAACCGCCGCAAATCCGTGTACGCGCAGCGTGCTCAGGAAGACCTGGAAGACTTCATCGGTCGACAGCGGCGTCTGTGAGGACACGGTCACCTTGCCGCGCACACTCGGATGCACAACGAATGTGTAGCCGGTGATCGTCGAAACATCGTCGATCAGCGCCGAAATCTCGACATCCTTCAGGTTGATGATGTGCTGGTTGTTGACCGTCTGAGCCTGGCCGGCGGCGCCGCTGGTGCTGTAGGTCTGCCCCCAGCCCGCACTTGCGCCGATCATGCCGCCCATGAGAAGGGCCGCAATGCCTTTCGACTTCCGGGCCGGTCTGTAATCACGCATCCTTCACTCACCTTCCCCGGCCGGGCGTTCATCGCGCAGCCGGATTGTCAGTAGCCGAGGCCGGCCGCCTCTCACAAGCCGAACATCGATCCGCGACTGCGTTTCGAGATCGGCGAAAACCCGTTCGAAATCCGAGACAGACCCGAGCCGGACACCGCCAATCTCCTGTACGACATCCCCGCCTCTCAGCCCGGCGTGCGCAAAGAGCTCCGCCTGCCGCGTCGGATAGATGGTGAAGCCGCCCTCGACCTGTCCGGTCCGGTCGTCGAAACGTATGGACCCAGCCAGTTTTTCCGCCTCCTGGCGTGTGATGGAGGCGAGGATTTTCTTCGGTTCCGTTTCGTCGCGTTCCGCCGCTGCGTCTGCCGCGTCTGCCTTTCTATCATCCGTCTCAGGTGCCGGCGCCTTGCCAGCCGGCGCGCCATCCCGGAGGGTGACGATCCCGCTGGCGTCGGAACCGGCTTTCCGGGAGCCGGTCAGGCGCTCGCGTTGACCGTCACGATCGAGAATCACAGCGCCAGGCAGGATCCGCTGGATTTCGACACCGCCGGCCGCATCGATCGTATCGCCGACCCGGTAACTTTTCTGTGCAGCCTCCTGGCCGACCGAGATATAGGCCACGCCGCCTGTATCGGCACGCATGAGGACGCCGTGAAGCACGAGATCGAGCGTGGTATCGGGCGCGTCCGCCGGCGCCGGCGCCCGGTTCTCCGGCTCAGCGGAGCGGCGGAACGGTGTCATGCGTTCCAGGACGCTGAAATCACCCGGTCCGACGCGCCCCGCACTTGCGGAAACGGGATCGGCCACCTGGATATCATGGCCGGGCTCGGCGATGATGACCCAGCTCAGCCGCGCCAGGGCCGAGGCGAGACACACCAGCGACATCAGAGACACCGCCAGGACGCAAAGCTTCAACAGCCGGGGAAAGGCGATCATGTTTTCCATTTCAGACCAAGATTGCCAATGCCATAGAGAGCAGTCGATATGAATATCGCTTTTCGCCGGGCCTGACGAGCATGCGGCCCATTGCCTGCCTTGTGCAGGCGCACACATCCCGGAAAACGGCAAGGGGGCGACCGGTGTAACAAGCCGGTCGCCCTTCGAGAGACGCTTATCCCATGAACATCAGAACCGCCGTTTCAGCGACACCGAGGCCGACGGGCCGAGATCATACGTATCCACATCGATCGACGCGCCGCCGGACTCCTGGACGGCTTCGTAACCATCCCCGAAGATATTCTGGACTTTCAGCCCGAATTCATACTCGCCTTCATAGAAATCGAACTGTTTCTTGTAGACGACATCCACCGAGACCGGCGGGCGTTCGAGAATGGCCGGTGAATCGGAGGTGAAGGATTCGACCGAACGAATGCGCTCGCTCTGGAAATTGACGAGGAAGTTGAGATCCGACCGGGCGTCATTATCGCTGTAGCCGAACTGGAAATTGAACAGATGCTCGGACTGCCCCTGAAGCTGGCGGCCGGCCCGGAAATCGACAGGACGCGAGACAACCGCATCGATCCCGTTGACATCCGCGCTCCCTCCGGCCGGAACCAGGACGGTTTGTCCATTGGAGTCGGTTTCGAGCGTCACCAGTGTCGTCTGGGCGACATCGCCAACAAAGCCGGCAAGCTCACCTGCCGCGCGCTGATCGAGGAATGTCGCATCGCTGGATGCGGAGATCTCGGAGTCGGTGAAGGTATAGTTGGTGGTGACCCTGAAATCCTTTGAGTCGAGCCAGTCCCAGCCTGTCCACTCATCGAGTGGGATGGCTTTCTGGAACTCGAACTCCGCACCGGTCACATCGGCAGAATCGATATTGACGAACGTCACAAGGCGGCTTTCGCCGGAGCCGACATTGAACGCCTCGATCGGATTGTCCAGCTCCTTGGCGAAGACGCCGAGCGTGAGGAACTCATCCCGGCCGAAATACCATTCCAGACGGGCGTCATAATTGGTGATATCGGTGCTTTCCAGGAAAGGATTGCCGAGGAATTGCTCGTTCGTTTCCGTGTTGGTGAAGCGGCTGGGTCCGACCTCGCGGAACTGCGGACGGTTGACCGTCTCGGAATAACCCGCGCGCAGTTGCCAGTCCTCCAGAACGCCGGGAAGCGTCCAGGTCACCGTGGCCGCGGGAAAGAACTGGTCGTCTTCCAGCGGAGGCGTGATGACCCCGGGCGTGTTGCTGGCTGTGCGCGTTTCGATCACCTGGATGAAATCCTCGTACCGCCCGCCGAGGGCCAGTCGAACGAAATCGGTGAGCTGGGCGTCGATCCCGACATATCCGGCATCGACTTCCTGGGTGGCGATATAGAAGGCCGGCGACTGGGTCGAACGGGTATTTTGCAGCCTGGAGAATCCATCGGATAGGATTTGCTGATAGGCCGCATCGACCCGCAGGCCCTGCGCATCCGCCCCTACGCTCTGAAGCACGAGGAAGTCGTTCTGGGTCTCGCGGTCCTTCTCGGTGTAGGCGTAACCGAACTTCACATTGAACTCCCGCTCGCCCAGCATCAGCGGCAGGAGCCCGTCAAAACCCCAATCGGTGGTTTCGTCCTCGAGATCCGAGAATTCTATGCCGGAACGATTGCGCAGCACGAAATTGTCGTCGGCCCCGCGCTCATAGGAGTTGCGCACGGAGAAAGGCGCATCGCGGTCGGCTTGCGAATAGCTCGCGCGCCAGTCGATCTCGAGGCCGAGAAGGGCATCGAAGAAATGTGAGCCCTGAGCCTGTGTGGTCCAGAGCTGGCGTTCAACCCATTCCAGATCCTCGTTGCGCACATCCTCGTCATTCGTGAAGCCCTCGCGGACCTCGGTCTCCTTGTCGGTGGAGCGGGTGCCGAAGGCGAGAAACTTAAGCTCGTGATTGTCGAGAATGTCGAACCCGACCGAGGCCAGTCCGTTGACCCCGATCTCATTGGTTGTCGAACGGCGCTCGAAACGAGACAGTGTATTGACCGTGCCGCCCGGTTCACCGGCGGTCAGGGCCGCCTCGCCGATGCCCTGTACGCCGTCCTTGGTCGACCACTCATTCGAATAGGACAGCGCGCCGAGGAAACCGACGGACAGGGCGTCATTCACGTCGAGACGCCGGCCCAACGAGGCATCGATGCCGAAATCCGGCCCGACAACCCCCTCCTGAACCACGAGCAGGCCGGGATCGTCCGTCAGCGCCTGCGAAATGGCATTGCCATCGACATCGAAACTGTTGAACGTCCCATTGGCGAGCGCCGCACCGAGACCGGCCGGCAGGTCACGCGCGCCATCATCATAGCCGAAATAATCCGTGTCGCTGCCGTCATGCAGGAAGCCGTCCTCGAAAGCCGTTTCCGTGTCGCCACCCCCGGAGACGCCGATCTCGAAGAAATTCCGGTCGGGCACGGCGCGGGTGCGGATATCCAGAACGCCCCCGCCGAATTCCGCTGACATGTCCGGCGAGAATGTCTTCTGGACCAGAGTCGACTCCAGCACGGAAGTGGGGAAAAGATCGAGCGGCGCCACTTTGCGCAGGGGTTCCGGGCTGGGAATGACCGAGCCGTTCAGCATCGAATTCGTATAACGCTCGTTCAGGCCGCGCACGAACACGAACTTGCCGCCGGTGTCGAGTGACACGCCCGTGGCCCGGCGCAGCGCGGCGGCGACATCGGAATCGCCGCGCACGGCAAAATCCTCGGAATCGACAAGACTCGCCACTTCGGAGGTGTCGCGCTTTTCATCGGGAATGAACTGACCGCGCACGACGACGGGCCCAAGCACCCGGTCCTCTTCCGCCTGCTGGGTCGTCTCCGCGGGATCGGCATCCTGCGCATACGCCGTCAGATCTTGAGTGAGGGCGGTGGTCGCGAACAACGCCACCGCGCCGTAGGAGAAACGAATGAACATGGGCAACCCCGAAAATCTGTGTCTGTTCGTGATGGCCGACCCGTCGGGGCTTATGGCCAGAAAAGAGGAAAGGGCCTCCCGCGGAAAAACCCGCGGGAGGCCCGGAATGCGACCCGGACCCTAGTTGGCCGAGGTAACTTCGCCGCTGGAGTCGACTGTCCAGCCGAGATACCAGTCATCATCCGGTCCAGCCACGGCACCCACAAAGGTGGTCGGGGCGAAGAAATCGGCATCGAGACTGGTCGGATCGACCACATCGACATTCGCCTCAGCCGTTCCCGGCACGACGCCGAAATCCTTGCCGTAGAAGGAGAAGCCGCTGAGATTGTTGATGCCGTCTCCGCTCGTGACGTTCGTGGTCAGAGCCTCGACTTCAGCGGCCGTGAAGCCGTCATCGCCGTCTTCGGTGCCGAAATCGTCCTTGAACGGAACCGGGCTGTCGATGAGCAGGCTCTCCAGCGTCAGGGTCGCACCATCGTCCACTGTTTCACCATTCAGCAGGTCGAACGTGCCGCCCGTTTCGGCGGTGCTGTTGGGCTGCTCGATGTCGATACCGAACTCGGTATTGACGATCACGCCATTGACGAAGGCACCGCCCATACCCTCGCGGAAGCGAGCGCCCGGCGTTGCGGCGTCACCGGCGCCCAGGATGGTGAAGTTGGACACCTGCGGCGTGGAACGCGGCGCCGTGTTCGGGGCGGCGTCGCTGCGATTGTCGCCTTCGAAGCCATAATCGCTGACATCGGAATGCTCGATCAGGGCATACTGGAGGTTGCCCGTCCAGCCATCCGTCCAGTCGACCGAGTCATCATCGGCGCCGGTGATAACCACATTCTTGGCATTGGCGGTGCCACCGAAGAACTCGATGCCATCGTCACCATTATTGTGGACCTGGATGAAGTTGATGTCGGTGCCGGTGCCGACGCCCTGGAAGGCGATGCCATTGGACTGATCTTCCTCGTTGAAGAAGATGCCGGCGAACTGGACGCGGACATAACGCAGCTCACCGCTGTCATCGTCCGGCGCATTACCGCCGTAAAGACCCGACGAGGCTTCGCCATCATCCTCACATTCGGCGGTGCCGCCGACCGCGCCGTCAACATTACAATTGTTGATGGGGGCGCGACCATTGATCACCAGGCCAAGCCACTGGGCCGTGTCGGTGGCATAGTCGTTGAGACCGCGCACATCCGGGCCCGAGGTGAAGACGATCGGCTCCTCGGCGGTGCCAACGGCATTCAGCTGCGAGCCGCGCGCCACATAGAGGCCATCGGTGGACGTATCGCCATAAACGGTCACGCCCGGCTCGATGGTGAGGGTCGCCGTATCCGCGCCCGAGATCGGATTGTCCGGATCGCTGCCGGCATCCTCACCCACGAAGACGATGTCATCCACGCGATAGAGGATCTCGTCACCATTTCCGAGGGTCGTGTCGACGGTGATCGTGCCGGAAACCGAGCAGACGATCTTGCCGTCAAGCTGGCCGTCCTGCTCGATCGTGTAGTCCGCCGGACTGCCCGAACTGGGGCACTCTGCGGCCGGCTGCTCATCTTCGGTGAACACCGTGCCCGGCTTGGTCCAGCCGGCGGCCCAGTTGTCGGCCACTGTGTCGGACGGTGCGAAGGCGCCGATATAGCCGAGATTCTGCAGCTCGCCGATGCCGTTCACGTCGAACACCGGAATGGTGCCGACCTCCGGGCCCGGAACGAAACTGGCCGACGCGAGCGGGCTGTTGGTCTCAACATCCTGCGTCGCCTCCGCAATCTCGGCGGCCGTATAGATGGTCACATCATCGGCTTCGTCATCCGTGCCCTGATCATCAACCAGCGGCTCGATCGGATTGTCCTCGACATTGAAGAAGTGCGAGGCGATCGTGACCAGACCGTCCGAAACGAGATTGTCGGCCGTCGGCTCATCGCCGAATTTCAGGCCATCGTCGAAACCGAAAATGATGCCATTGGCGAGCGTGGCGCCGGTGCCCTCACGCAGGCGGATCGCATCCTCTTCGGAATTGCCGATGAAGGTGAAGTTCGAGATCTTCGGATTGGAACGCGGCTCCAGATCGGCTTCCGCCACAGACCGGTTGTCGGCTTCGATGGCGAAGTCGGCGGCGTCATCGGATTGCAGAACGAGGACATTCTGCAGCGAGCCGGTCCAGCCATCGGTCCAGTCGACCGAGTCGTCAGAAATGCCGGTCAGGGCGACATTCGTGGCCGAAACCGTGCCGCCGAAGAACTCGACGCCGTCATCGCCATTGTTGTGGACCTGGATGTTCGACACCTGTGTGCCCGAGCCGACAGCCTGGAAGGCGATGCCGTTGGACTGGTCTTCCTCGGTGAAGAACACGCCGGCATGCTCGACGCGGACATAGTTCAGGATGCCGGAATCATCTTCCGGGTCGCCGCCGCCATAGGTGCCGGAGCTGGCTTCGCCGTCATCCTCGCAGTCCGCAGTGCCCGGCGTGGCGCCATCGACATTGCAATTGTTGATCGGGGCAAAACCGTTGATCACAAGACCCAGCCATTCGGCGCGGGCATTCGGATCCGCCTCGAGCACGCCTTCCTGGCGCAACTTCTCATTCAGCGAGGTGAAGACGATCGGCGCGTCGGCCGTGCCGTCCGCAATGACCTGATGTCCGCGGGCGACATAGAAGCCCGATTCCGGGCCGTCACCGAGGATTTCCGTGCCCGGCTCAATGGTCGCGGTCGGGTTGGTGGCGCCGTCCTCGCCAATCACGACGATGTCGCCGAGATACCAGGTGGCGTCAGCGGTGAGGGTGATGTCTTCCGTGACCGTGCCCGTCACCTGGGCGACCTCGACGGTTGTCCCGTTCGGGCCCGCGACTTCCACGACTTCGACATTCGGATGGGAATCGTCAAACCCGTCAGGCACCAGGTCCACATCCGCGCCCTGCGGCGGCGGCGGCGGGGGCGGGGGAGAAGGCGGCGGGGTCGTCGCGCCCGGCGAAGAGATGTCGGTGTCGGAGCATGCGACAAGCGCAATGCTGGCAGCGCCGAGCAGAAGCACGCGGCGGAAGTTCGTAGCCGATTTCATGAGAATTGGCCCCCTCGTTTGACCATTGAAACTCTCGTCTGTGACCGGGATCGCTCACAGCACGGCGAGCCTATGGCACACGCATATGACGGGAGTATTACATGACTGTAGGCTTCCGCGTGGCGCGGGCGCCGTTTTGCGCGCAAATCCGTTCACCCTCAAAGCCCTTGAAGGACATAGCATTAGCGCAGGAACCTGATCTGAAACCGGAAATATGCATCAGTGTGCCATGACCCACACCAGCCAGAATCCGGCAGACAGGTAAGGGCCGAAAGCGATCACTTTTTCGCGCCGGCCTGAGCTGTCTGCCAGGCGCGTCAGCAGTGTCACGGCCAGCCCTGCCCCCGAAGCCGCCAGGGCGACGAGCGGCAGCGCCGTCCATCCCATCCAGGCGCCGGCCGCAGCGACCAGCTTGGCATCGCCGAGCCCGAGCCCGGCGCGCCCGCGCAGCTTTTCGAACCCCCGGGCGAGCAGGGCGAAAACCCCGTAGCCGGCCATCGCCCCGATCAGCGAATCAACCGGCGCGGGGGCGTTTGACTGAAACGCCCAGGCAATCCCGCCCGCGATCATGGGATAGGTCAGCGCATCGGGCAGGAGGAGGCGTTCATGGTCGATCAGCGCGCTCCAGACCAGGAGAATCGCCAGCGGGATCGCGACGAGATCGCGCCCGGTCGAACCGAAACTCCATTGCACGACCATTGCGAGAGCGACCAGCGCGGGCAAGACAAGCAAGCTGGCGCGCCGGGACAGGGAAAGCTTGCGCGCGATCTGTCCGGGTCGCCCATATGCGGTAAACCTATCTGGGAATCGCATCGACATTCATGGCGATGGATATCCGCTCGCGCTGGCCCTCATAAGGGCGCACACCATGGCGCAGCCAGGCCGGAAACATGATCAGATCGCCGCGCCGGGGGCGGATTTCCGGCTGCACGGGCTGTGGCTGGCCATCCTCGCCGACAAAGCGGAACCGCGTATTGTGCATCATTGCAATCGGAAAGCGCGGGTCCTCGAAATAGAAATGCCCGCCGCATTCGCTGATATCATCGCCGTCATCGCCCGTCCCGCCCATGTCGAGATAAAGGACGGCCGACCAGAGATTGCCCGGGTGGACATGCATGTGATTCGAGGCGCCGGGGCCGGAAATATTGACCCACATCTGCGCCCACCAGTCGAAATCGTCATGTGTGGCATTCGAGAAGGCCGAAAGGCGTTTGGCCATGGCGATCGCCTTTTCGGCCAATGCGCGCGCCGGCGCCCCGCCCCAGTCGATCATTTGCGTGTCGGAATGCCAGCCGCCGACATTGGAGCGTTTCATGCCTTCCGGATCCTGCGCCATGCGGCGGCGCGAGACCTCTTCCAGGTCGCGCAGGAGCGCCTCGCCACCCGTCAGCTTTGCCGTCACCACGGGCGTTTCGAAAAGCGCCCCCTTATGGGCCTGGACGCGTAGGTTTTCATAGGCCATGGCGCGCTCACGCTCCGTCTGCGAACAGGAACGCCACTAGCGCAAAAAACCGGCCACGGCCAAGCCCGATCGGCCAGCCTGACCGAATGCTTAGAAAATTGCCATGGCGAGTTGATAAATGGCCACCCAGAAGGCCAGGCAGATCACGATGATCGTGGCCAGGACCTGGCGCGGAGAGACATTGATCATGCCGTCGCGCATGACGCGGGCTTCCAGTTCGTCCTGGAGCGCGCGGGCCGGAGACGGGGCCGGTTCGACATCATGCAGGACGGGCACGCCCGCCTCGCTCGCCGTCTCGACGCTGGCGGTCTTGTCGCGCGGCGCCGGCGCCGGTGCGAAGCCGTCTTCGAACTCATCCTGCTTGCGCTGTGCGGCCACATTCGCCTCCCTGCCTTGCGGACGACACGAACGTGACACGACAAGCGTAAGGAAAAACTGAACGGATCGCCGCGAATTTTCGTGTCAGGCGACGACTGGATCGGTCTCGGGCCCGGGAATGAATATATCCAGCGCGCCGAGAAATGCGCCCGCGACATAAAAGGCCGGCAGCAGGGCGATGGCCTCCATGGGCGCCCGCATCCACACGATCGCTGGCGCGATGCGAAAGCCAGAGGCCGCCAGCAACACCGGCAGTGTCATTACCAATATGAGTGCTGCGAGGATCTTCAGCCCATATCCGCGCGACCACTTCTGGGCTTCCAGCACGATGACGCGGCGTTTCGCGATAACGCCTGGAAGGAATGGCAGGCTGCGTGCAACGCCATAGACCCAGACGGCAAGCCCGAACAGAAACACGCCCTGGCAGATCAGCCAGCCCGGCGTGTCGCGATAGGCGGCCATGGCCTGGTCGAACCCTGCCCCGGGTGACCCGGCCAGGTCGAAATCGAACCCCGAGCCGGCCATCACGCCGATCACGACCAGTGTCGTGGTCAGCAATGTCAAAAGCAGGAGAAAACCGAGAACGAAGCAAAGCAGTGCGCACGCACTCAGAACCTTCGCGAATGTCGCCATCCCCTGCGGCGTTGCGGCGGGCGCGGCGCGTGCCGGCATCTGCACCGCGACCATCGCCTGGACGGCCCAGAGCGCCGCAAGCAGCATGAGAGCCCCCGCCCAGACCGGGACGTGAAGCGACAGGGCGACAAGCCCTGCGGCAAGCGCGCCGAAGCCAGCCAGGCCGGTCGCATGCTGTCGCATGCGCGCCAAGGTGTCGGCGCAAAGCGCGGTGATGCCGGGTGAAACAGCCCCTGTCATGGGCCGGCAACTAGCGCCCGGTCGGCAGGGCGGCAATCCCGGTCTTGACCGGCTCGCGCCGGCGCCGCATTTCGCGGGTCATGACAATTTCTCCCGTTCACATCATCGGCGGCGGCATGGCCGGCTCGGAAGCTGCCTGGCAGGCCGCGCAGATGGGCGTGCCCGTCGTCATCCACGAGATGCGCGGCGTGCGAGCCACGCAGGTGCACAAGACCGACCAGCTCGCCGAGCTCGTCTGCTCCAATTCCTTCCGGTCCGATGATCACGAGACCAATGCCGTCGGCGTCATCCATGAGGAGATGCGCCGGGCCGGCGGGCTGATCATTCCAACGGCAGATCACCACCAGGTGCCGGCGGGCAGCGCTCTGGCCGTCGACCGGGACGGATTTTCCGCCGCTGTCACCGCGGCGCTGGAAGCCCACCCGAATATCACGATCCGGCGCGAGGAAATCACGGGCCTTCCCCCGGCTGACTGGCAGAGCGTCATAATCGCCACCGGCCCCCTGACCTCGCCGGCCCTTGCTGCGGCCGTGCGCACCGAGACCGGTGAAGACGATCTCGCCTTTTTCGACGCGATCGCGCCGATCATCTATCTCGACTCCATCGACATGGACATTGCCTGGCGCCAGTCGCGCTATGACAAGCCGGGACCGGGCGGTGAGACGGCCGCCTATATCAACTGCCCGCTCGACGCGGCCCGTTATAACGCCTTTATCGATGCGCTGATCGAGGGGGAGAAGACCGCGTTTCACGACTGGGAAAAGGACACGCCCTATTTCGAGGGCTGCCTTCCGATCGAGGTGATGGCCGAGCGCGGGCGCGAGACGCTGCGCTACGGACCGCTCAAACCGGTCGGGCTGACCAATCCGCACGCGCCCGACACCAAGCCCCACGCCATCGTCCAGCTGCGCCAAGACAATGCCCTCGGCACGCTGTGGAACATGGTCGGCTTCCAGACCAAGCTGAAATACGGCGTCCAGGCGGAGATCTTCCGGATGATCCCGGGGCTTGAGAACGCCCGCTTCGCGCGCCTGGGCGGCATTCATCGCAACACCTTCATCAACAGCCCGCGCCTTGTCGATGCCCGGCTGCGCCTGAAATCCATGCCGCGCCTGCGCTTTGCCGGGCAGATCACGGGCGTTGAAGGCTATGTCGAGAGCGCCGCCACCGGTCTTGTCGCCGGGCGGCTGGCGGCGGCCGAGAAACTGGGCCTCGACCTGGCCGTGCCGCCCCCGACCACGGCGCACGGGGCGCTCATCAACCACATCACCGGCGGACATCTGGCCGAGGGCGCGAGCTTCCAGCCCATGAACGTGAATTTCGGTCTGTTCCCGGAACTCGATGAGGCCCCGCGACAGGATCCCGAGACGGGCCGGCGGCTGAAGGGAAAGGAGCGCGGGCGGGCACGCAAACAGGCCATGGCGAGGCGGGCGCTGGCGGATTTCACCGACTGGTCGGAGGCCATGCCACTGCCGATGGCGGCGCAGTAGGCCCAGATGACCGCGCGCGCCCGCCTGTCGGTCCTCGATCCTTCCCCGGTCTTCGCGGGGCGCACCGCGCAGGAAGCGCTCGGCGAGACCCGCGCCCTGGCCGAGGCCGCCGATTCCCTTGGCTATCGTGCCTTCTGGGTGCAGGAGCATCACAACGCGCCGAGTTTTGCCGGCACGGCGCCGGAAATCCTCATCGCCGATCTCGCGGCGCGCACATCGCGCCTGATGATCGGCTCGGGCGGGGTGATGCTGGCGAATTATTCGCCGCTGAAAGTCGCCGAACAGTTCACCACGCTCAGCGCGCTTTATCCGGGCCGGATCGAGCTGGGTCTCGGGCGCGCCACGGGCGCCGATCCGCGCACCTCGGCCGCCCTGCTCGGCCCCGGCAGCGAGGCCTTCCCGCAAATGCTGCGCATGCTGATCGACTGGCTGCAGGATGCCAGTGGTGAAGTCCCCCTGCCCGACAATCACCGCGCCCGCGGCATCCATGCCCGGCCCGCCGGGGCGCGCCCGGATGTCTGGCTGCTGGCCTCGTCACCGGAATCGGCCGCCTTTGCCGGCGCGATGGGCCTCAAGCTGGCCTTCGCGGAGTTTCTCAATCCCGGGGGCAGCACCGATGCCCTCAAGGCCTATCGCGAGGCTTTCGAGCCGTCCCTGATCGCGCCCGAGCCCCATGCCGGCGTGGCCCTTGTCACCCTGGCCGCCCCGACCCGAGAGGAGGCCCGCCGGCTCGGCGCGCCCGCCGCCGCCTGGAACATCAAGAGAGCGCAGGGCCGCTTCGCCCCCTTCCCCGGTGAGACGGAAACCGCCGCCATTCTGGACGAAGCCGGCCCGGCCGCCGTCGACTATGCCCGTGCGCGCAGCCTTTCCGGAACCGGGGCGGATGTGGCCGCCGGGCTTGGAGAAATCGCCCGGAGTGCCGGCGCCGACGAGTTCTTCCTTCTGACCATCGCACCATCGGTCGAGACCCGCATCGACTCTCTGCGACGGATCGCAGATGCATGGGATAGCGCGGCATGGTAAACCGGCCGGCAAGGGAGCCCAGACCATGCTCGAAGACGCCAGACTGATCGGCTTCATCGCCACCTCGAAGCCGGGGGAGTCCCGCGTCTTCTATCGCGACATTCTGGGGCTCCGGCTGCTGGAGGAATCCGAACACGGCATGGCCTTCATGTCGGGCGGGCAGATGCTGCGCGTTCAGAAAGTCGGCTCGTTCAAGCCGCACAGTTTCACCGCGGCCGGCTGGGCGGTTCCCGATATTGCGCAATGCCTGGCCGATCTGGCCGCAAGCGGGGTTGAAGCCATCGATTATGATGGTCTGGAACAGGATGAAGCCGGGGTCTGGTCGCCGGCGCCGGGCGTGCGGATTGCCTGGTTCCGGGACCCGGACGGGAACACGCTGTCACTGACGCAATTGCCGACCGACTGACGCGCCCGCCCGCCGGGGTCCCGGGCGCGCGGGCCTATTGCGCGATATCCAGCCGGAAGATGCGCCCGTCGAGCTCGGCCGTGGCCAGATACAACTTGCCATCGGGGCCCTGGACCACATCGCGGAACGGTATGGCCTCGTCGGCCAGCAGATCCTCTCGCCCCGTGACCTGGCCGGCCTCATCGAGATCAACACGCACCAGTTTCTGGCCTGCCGGCCCGTTCATGGCGCCGATGAAAAGATCACCCTGCCAGCCGGGATAGACATCGCCGGAATAGAGCTCCATGCCCGATGGCGCGATGGAGGGCACCCATTTCATCTCCGGCTGGGCCATGCCCTCAGCCTCGGTCTGCGGGGTGATGATGGTGCCGTCATAATTGACGCCATAGGTGATCTCCGGCCAGCCATAATTGGTGCCCGGCCGGATGATGTTGAGCTCGTCGCCGCCCTTCGGCCCATGCTCGTGGGCGTAGATGATCCCGCGTGCGCCATCATAGGCGATGCCCTGCACATTGCGGTGACCATAGGTATAGACGGCCGGGTCGGCGCCCTCGCCAAGGTCGGGATTGCCGGGCGCCGGCGCGCCGTCTTCGGTCAGCCGGACGATCTTGCCGAAATGATTGGCCGGATCCTGCGCCTCGTCCATCCAGCGGAACCCATCGCCCAGCGTGACCAGAAGCGTGCCGTCATTGAGGAATTGCAGGCGCGCCCCGAAATGGGCTCCGCCGCGCTTGCCGGGCACATCCGAGGCGAATATCTCCTCGACATTCTCCAATGCGCCCGCGTCCTCACTGAGGCGCGCGCGGATGACCGCGGTGCGATTGTCCTCCTGCGTGCCCTGGGCATAGGACATGTAGATGAGGCGGTTGTCGGCGAAGTCCGGATGCAGGATCACGTCGAGATACCCGCCCTGGTTCGACACATAAGCGTCCTGCGGCGCCCCGGCGACCGGCTCGGGATCGAGAGTGCCGTCCCGGATGATCCGAAGCCGGCCGTCGCGCTCCGTCACCAGCATGTCACCGGACGGCAGAAAGGCCATGCCCCAGGGAAACTCCAGGCCTTCGGCGATTTCGACCAGTTCGAGACTGAAGGGCGTTGCGTCAGCTGCAGGGGCGCTGTCGGCCTGGCTGGAACAGGCGACAAGAGCGGTCGCGGTGAGCAGGCTCGTGAGGGTCAGGCGCATGGATAGGTCTCCTGAACTGGCGCGTCGCGGAAGTTTATGACGAGGTTGGCCGAAAACGCGCAAAAAACAAGACGCCGGCGCCGGAAAAGCAAGGGCGGCCCCATTCAGGGCCGCCCTCTATACCCTCCCCCCGACAGCCGGGGTTGGTCCCGGGATTACCAGGACTTGGACACGGTGACGCCGTAGGTCGCTGGCTCGTTCAGAAAGACATTGGTGAAAAGGCCGGAACTGTCATCGGTCAGATAGGCCCCGGTGATGACTTCCTCATCGGTCACGTTCTTGCCGAAGGCCCTGACCGACCATCCATTACCCGGATTGGCGAGTTCAACCATCAGATTGACATTGTCCCAGCTTTCAAGCTGATCGCGCGGCGTGTTCCAGATCCGGGAGAAGGCATCGGCCTGGTAGTAATAGTCCCCGCGCACGCGCAGGTCCCATTCACCGGCCAGCAAGCCTTCCCAGGTATATTCGGCGCCAAAGCTGAAGGTCGTGTCCGGAGTTCCGGGCAACGCGTTACCATCGAGATCGACCGCATCGCCGTCGAAGGGCTCCAGCGCCGTCGCCGTCTGTGTGTCACCATTGATATCGGTGTAGCTGACCGTCACGCCGTCAAGATTAAATGCGCCTTCCAGCCCCTGGAATGCGCCCGAGCACAGGCCCAGCGTATCGCCCGGATTGGCAGCTCCGGCCTGAATCGCACCAAGGACCGTCGCATAGCCTTGCGCCGAGACGACGCAATTGGTGGCATTTTCGAAGTTCTTGAGAACGACGAGATCATCGCGTCCATTGGTCCGGTCGAGCACATCGACACCGAATGTATCGACCACTTCGGCTTCAAGCAGGCCGAGATTGGCATTGATCACCAGCGTCGAGGTCGGGTTCCAGACCGTCTCGAATTCGAGGCCCTGGATCTCGGCATCGACATTGAAGTTGGCCGATGACCGGTTGACGATCTGGCTGATCTGGTAACCGTCATACTCATACAGGAAGCCGGTCGCATTGAGCTGAAGCGCTCCATTCGCCACGGTGTTCTTGGTGCCGAGTTCATACGCATCGATGAATTCCGGCTCGAAGAATTGCGGGAAGGCGCCCGGATTGTCCGCCGGCTGTGGCGGGTTGATGCCGCCGCCCTTGTAGCCGCGTGAATAGAAGGCATAGATCAGCGTATCATCGGTAAAGCCGAAATCCGGGGTCCAGTCGAAGCCGGCCCGGCCGGTGACTTCCTCGAACTGCGCGTTAAAGGTGCCGTCTCCGCCGAGGTCATCGGCGACCGGATTGCCATCGGCATCGAGGACCGGCGCGAATTCCAGCGGATTGGGCCGGGCCGCATCGGGCACCGCCAGGAAGGTCGGCAGATTACCCACTTCTTTCTGGTCGTCGGTGTAGCGAAGGCCGAGCGTGAACTGCAGCGTGTCGGTCACATCGAAATAGCCTTCGCCGAAGACCGCGAAACTGTCGAGCGTGTAGGGCGTGAGAGTGCGGAAATAGTTCCGTCCCGTGCCTTCCAGATTATCGAGCGGCGTGTCACCCGCATTGGCCGGATCGGCAATCGAGAAAGGCGCAGTTCCACCCGCCGCGACAGCCGCCGCATTGTTCGCCTGGATGAAGGCGGAGCCAGTATTGAACAACACATAATAATTGTTGATTTGGTTGGCCGGATTCTGGTCGATTTCATAGTCGATCTTGATGGCACCGACATTGAAATTGAACGGGCCGGCGAAATCCGACTGCAGGCGAAGCTCATGGGTCGTTGATTCGGTCACCACGCCGGAAATATCGGTTTGCACCAGGGTGCTCGCCTGGCCAAGTTGCGGGTCGCTGACCACGCCGCCCGGGAACAGCGTCGGATAGGCAGCCGCGATGAGGGGCGCGGTTGGGCCATTGAGTGCGATGAACGGGCCGGGCGTTTCGTTGAACTCGAATACGGGCGCGACTTCGTTATAGTCTTCCTGGGAGGTGTTCTCGCGCTCGTTGTAGCTGCCCAGATAAGTCACCGTCAGCGCATCGGTGACATCATACTCTCCCCGCCACATCAGGAAATTCTGTTCGGTCTCGAAGGTCGGGTCGATCACGCTTTCGATCTTGCGCAGGTCGGGATTGTAGGCGGCCGGCTCATTGACGTTGAACAGGTTCCCATTCTCGTCGATGTTACCCGTCAGGCCGGAAAGCAGGCCGAAGACACCCGCGCCGAGCGTCGATGTGCTGTTGATGCCCTCCAGCGAGGCGGGATCATTCACGGGCGCATCGACACAGCCCTGGGACGTGATGATCTGGTCGAAGGCCGAGATCGGAATGCCCTGAAAGGATGTGTCTGTGGGGTCGGTCGCGCAGAATTGCTTGCCCGAACGCAGGCGCGAATCATCCTCATTGAAATGCTCGAACATGAGCAGCCCGCGCAGCCTGTTCGTCGGCTCCCAGGCGAATGACCCGCGAAGCCCGTACAGCTCCCGGTCATCAACATCATTCCCGGTCGTGATATTGTCCACGAAACCATCACGCGAGAGATAGGAGCCGGCCAGTCGCAGCGCGGCGGTCTCTCCGACCGGCAGGTTCACCATGCCGCGGGTCTTGATCGTATTGTAATTGCCGTAGGTCACGCTCGCATCGGCCTGGAATTCCTCCAGCACCGGCTTGGCCGTGATGACATTGACGACACCGCCCGTCGCATTGCGCCCGTAAAGTGTGCCCTGAGGTCCGCGCAGTGTCTCGACCCGCTCGACATCGAAGAACTCGGCTTCAAAGAGCGAGTTCGATGTCAGCGGCACATCATTGAGATGCACACCGACGCCGGCGTCCGCCGCGGTGGAGACAGCATCATTGCCAATACCCCGAATGCGGAAATTGAAGCCACTGAAATTCCCCTTGGTGAAATTCACATTGGGAATTGACTTGACCAGGTCCGGCCCGCCGACAAGCTGCTGGTCGTCCAGGGAGTCCTGGTCAAAGGCCGACACCGCAATCGGCACGTCCTGGATACTTTCTTCCTGTTTCTGGGTCGTAACCAGCACCGTGCCCAGCGTTTTCCTGTCTTCCTGCGCCTGTGCGGCCTGGCCAATGCCGGAAATGGCAAGGGCCGAGGCGCCGGCCAGAAGGACGGATTTCGAGTCCAGGGTCAATTTCATGGGGCTTACTCCTCCCGTTCCGCGCGCTGAACAGACTTCGGTTCGCTTGCGGATTTTTGCGTTTCCTCAACCGGGCCTTCCCTGTTTTCCGGACGGGAAGTGCCTCGTATCCATGACAGCTTCGGGGGCGACATTTTGTCAAGCGGCTTCTCTCATTATAGTCGGCTCGCATGACAGGCGTGTCATAAATGTGACGCTTTCCGGTTCGGCGCGGCGCCGATTTGCGCCGTCAGGAAGGGGTTTGCGCTTCCGGCCGGCCGGCGGGCCTGCTAGACAGCCCGCATGACTGACCAGGCCAGCAAAGCGCTCGTCCTGTTTTCCGGCGGGCAGGATTCGACCGTATGCCTCGCCTGGGCCTTGTCGCGATTCGATCATGTCGAGACGGTCGGCTTCGACTATGGCCAGCGCCACCGGATCGAGCTTGACTGCCGCGAGAAGATCCGCGCCCATATCGCGGGCGGATTTGCCAACTGGGCCGGGCGGCTCGGCCCGGATCACCTGCTCGACGCCGGCGGGCTGCGCGAGGTCGGCGAGACCGCGATGACCCATGAGACCGAGATCGAGATGACGGCGGCCGGCCTGCCCTCGACCTTCGTGCCGGGTCGCAACCTTATATTCATCGTTCTCGCCGGCGCGTTGGCCTATCGCCGCGCGGTCCCGAACCTGGTCGGCGGGATGTGCGAGACCGATTATTCCGGCTATCCCGACTGCCGGCGCGAGACGCTGGACGCACAGATGCGGGCGCTTTTTCTCGGCATGGAATATCCGCTGCGCCTGCACACGCCGCTCATGGAACTCGACAAGGCGGCGACCTGGGCGCTGGGCGAGAAGCTGGGCGGCGAGGCCCTCACCCAGCTTGTCATCGAGGACACACATACCTGTTATCGCGGCGACCATGACACGCGCCATGATTGGGGCTATGGCTGCGCGGCCTGCCCGGCCTGCGAGCTGCGCGCGCGCGGCTGGCAGCGCTGGAAGAAAGGGCTCGCATGAGCCGCATCTATTCGGTCAAGGAAGCCTATCCGACGCTTCAGGGCGAGGGGGCGCAGACAGGGCGCGCGGCCGTTTTCCTGCGCTTTGCCGGCTGCAATCTCTGGTCGGGGCGCGAACAGGACCGCGCCCGCGCCGTCTGCCAGTTCTGCGACACGGATTTCGTCGGCGTTGATGGCGAGAATGGCGGCCGGTTCGACAGCCCCGACCGCCTCGCCGCACATTTGGAAGGGCTCTGGAAGGGCGCGAGCGGACAGCCATATGTCATCTGCACGGGCGGGGAACCCCTGCTCCAGCTCGACGCGCCCCTGATTGCCGCTTTGAAGACCGCCGGTTTCGAAGTGGGCGTCGAAACCAATGGCACGATCGCCGCGCCCGACGGGCTCGACTGGATCTGCGTGAGCCCGAAGGCCAATGCGCCGCTCATCCAGCGAGAGGGGCATGAGCTCAAGCTTGTCTATCCGCAGGCCGAGGCCGAGGCACAGCCGGAATGTTTCGCGGCGCTGGACTTTCGCCACTTTTTCCTGCAACCGATGGACGGTCCCGATATTGAACGAAACACCGCCGCCGCGGCGGCGTATTGCCAGAAGTATCCTCAATGGCGACTGAGCTTGCAGACCCACAAACTGATCGGCCTTCCATGAGCCTGGACGGCGCGCGGTTCCGCATATCCAAGGCGGTCACCTTCGAGGCCGCGCATTTCATGGGCGCCAAGCCCGAGGGCCATCCCTATCGCAACCTGCATGGTCATTCCTTCCGGCTGGAAGCGAGCGTGGCTGGCCACGTGCGCGCCGGCGAGGAATGGGTGGAGGATTATTCCGCGCTGACATCGGCCCTGGAAGCGCTCGCCGGCGAGCTCGACCATCGCCTGCTCAACGAGATCGAAGGGCTGGAGGTGCCGACCCTGGAACGGCTCGCCTTCTGGGCTGCGGGCCGGCTGAAGGCGGATCTTCCCGGCCTCAGCGCTGTCACGCTGGAGCGCCCGAGCCTGTCGGAACGCTGCACGCTGGAACTCGACGGATCCTGAGGGAGAATATCCCATGCGCCTTTCAACCCGTTTGCGCGTCGCCATGTCCATCCTGGCCCTGCCGGTCGGGCTCGGCGGCTGCGTAGTCGGCACGGCGGTCGGCGTGGCCGGCGAGGCCGCCGAGGGCGCGGTCAACATCACCGGCGACGTTGCGGAGGGCGCGGTCAAGACGACGGGCGCCGTGGCCGGCGCTGTCACCCCCGGCGGGAGCGAGCCGGATGTCGAGGACGCCGACAAGGACCGGGAAGAAGAGTGACACAAGGCGCGATCACATCTGCATGATCGTGAGGGCGGGCTCTGGAACACACCCCTCGTCCGGCGTATTGTTAACTCAACCCGCAACGAAGGTTGAGATCATGACCCGGCTTTATGCACTCCTGTTCGGCACGGCGCTCGTGGCGGCGCCCATGGCCGTCGCCGCCGAAATCAATATCAGCTATTCCGATGAGTTCGCCGAAACGCTCGAAGAGGATTACGGCATGCGCGAGGGCGAACGGCTCATGGAAACCGTGCGCAAGGATCTTGAACAGGCCCTCGAGCGCCAGGGCGTGGATGTCGCGCAGATCGATGTGACTATCAATGACGCCAAACCGAACCGGCCGACCCTGCAGCAGGTCAGCGACCAGCCGGGCCTCGACATGTTCCGCTCAATCTCGATCGGCGGCATGGACCTGACGGCCATGGCCTATGATGGTGAGGGAAATCTCGTCGCCGAAGTCCAGTATGACTGGTATGAGAACAATATCCGCGACGTGATCGGCGCCAGCACCTGGTGGGATGCCGGGCGCGCCTCGGACCGTTTTTCCCGGCGACTGGCCAAGCAGCTGCCCGGCGCGGCAAGCTGAGGGGCGTCTCGCGCCGGACAGCGGGCCGCTACTCGGCCGCGACGGCGTCGGGCGCTGCCCGCTCCTCATCCTGGCCGGATGCGCCCGCGCCCGGATTCGAGAACACCATCACACCGTCATCGAGATCGCGCGAACGGAAGAGCTTCTTTTCGCGCTTGTAGTCCTGCGGATTGATCCACGGCACCCGGTCGCCCTGTCTCGGCATCAGGGGCATGGCGCGCTGCATGTATCCGGCCGGAAAGCCCTCGATACAGTCGCGGGCGGGCATGTCGCGGTCTTCCTCGCGAAGCTTGGGCGTGGCCTGGCGCATCCCGGTTTCATCCATGTGATTGATCATCCGGCAGGCATATTCGGCCACGAGGTCGGCGCGCAGCGTCCACGAGGCATTGATATAGCCGAATGTCGAGATGAGGTTGGGCACGCCGGAATATCCCATTCCGAGATAGGTGAAAGTCTGCGAGAAATCGACCGCTTCGCCATCGACCACGAAATCGGCCTCACCGAGCACGACGAGTTTCAGGCCGGTTGCCGTGATGATGACATCGGCCTCGAGATGCTCTCCGGATTCCAGCTTAATCCCGGTCTCTGTGAAACGCGCGATATGGTCTGTGACCACGGAGGCCGAGCCATTATTGATGGCTTCATATAGATCGCCGTTCGGGATGAGACAAAGGCGCTGGTCCCAGGGATTGTAGGGCGGGGTGAAATGCGTCTCGACCATGTCCTCGCCTAGCGCCTCTTTCGCCATGCCAAGCAGGCGTTCCTTCGCCTTTTCCGGCTTCTTCCGGGTCTGCTTGTAGAAAAAGGACTGAAAGCCGACATTCTTCGCGCGGGTAATGTCATAGGCCCAGCTGTCGGGCAGGACCCGGCGCAGATTATTGGCAATCACATCCTGGTCGGGGCGCGCGACAACATAGGTCGGCGTGCGCTGCAGCATGGTGACATGGCCCGCCTCATCGGCCATGGCGGGCACCAGTGTCATCGCTGTCGCGCCGGATCCGATCACGACCACCTTCTGGTCCTTGTAGTCGAGATCCTCGGGCCATAATTGCGGATGCACGATCCGGCCCCTGAAATCCGCTTCGCCGGGAAACTCCGGCTTGTGGCCTTCGCGATAGCTGTAATAGCCCGCACACATGAGCAGCATGTTGCAGGTCACGGTGACCTCTTCGCCTGTGTCGGAGCGGGTCGCGGTGACATGCCAGGCCGCATCGTCGCTCTTCCATTCGGCCCGGGTCATGGTGTGGGAAAAGCGGATATGCCGGTCGATCCCGGCCTCTTCGGCGGTCTCACGCACATATTCGCGGATCGAGGGACCGTCCGCGATGGCCTTGGCGTCGGTCCAGGGTTTGAAACTGTATCCCAGCGTGTGCATGTCGCTGTCGGAGCGGATACCGGGATAGCGGAACAGATCCCATGTCCCGCCGATCGCCTCGCGCCGTTCGAGGATCGCATAGGTCTTGCCGGGGCATTTGTCCTGCAGGTGCCAGGCTGCGCCGATCCCGGACAGGCCGGCCCCGATGATCAGGACATCCACATCGGTATGGCTCATGCGCTTATCCTCCCTTAGCGTGCTCATACGTTTACGTAAGCGTTAGCATGAAGCCGCCAAGGATGCACCCCGTCGCCAAGCCGCGGATTTTGCCATGGATCAATACACCGCAACCCTCCCTCGGCCAGACTGGCCGGGAGTTCAGGATGCGGAGACACGCGGCATGTCGAATACACCAGGCGGGGCAGACGATGAGAGCGCCTTCGCGCAGCTGATGGACAGGGTCAGCGGCCCGCCGCTTCGCACCGCCGTGATCCATCCGTGCGACCCGCTCTCCCTCGGCGCGGCCATCGAGGCGCGGGAACGCGGCCTGCTCGACCCGGTCCTTGTCGGCCCCGAGGAGAAGATCCGCAGAACAGGCGAGGAACTTGGCGCAAGCCTTGACGGCTTCGACATTTCCCCGGCCCCGCACAGCCACGCCGCCGCAGAGCTGGGAGTGGAACTCGTCCGCAAGGGCGCCGCCCGAGCGCTGATGAAGGGCAAGCTGCACACCAATGAGGTCATGGCCGCCGCCGTCGACCGCCGGAAGGGCCTGCGCACCGAGCGGCGCATGAGCCATGTCTTCGTGCTGGAAACGCCGGCCTATCCCAAATGGCTGCTGGTCAGCGACGGCGCGATCAATATCCAGCCCGACCTCACCTGCAAGAAATCCATCGTCCAGAATGCCATCGACCTCGCCCGCGCCATCGGCACCGACGCGCCGGCCGTGGCCATCCTGTCGGCGACCGAGGAAGTCGATCCGAATATCGCGTCCACCATAGACGCCGCCGCGCTGTGCAAGATGGCCGACCGTGAACAGATCACCGGCGGCCGGGTGGATGGTCCGCTGGCATTCGACCTGGCCGTGAGCGCCGACTCGGTGCGCGTCAAGGGGCTGAAATCGGATGTGGCCGGCCATGCCGACGTGCTCATCGTGCCCAATCTGGAAGCGGGCAACATGGTCGCCAAACAGCTCGATTATCTCGCCGGCGCCAGCGCGGCCGGGATCGTGCTCGGCGCCCGGGCTCCGATCATCCTGACCAGCCGCGCCGACAGCGTGGTCGAACGCCTCGCCTCCTGCGCGCTGGCCCGGCACCTGGTCACCTGGCAGGAGCGCGAGGCATGAGCGTGCCGGCCATCCTGACCATCAATACCGGCTCGTCCAGCGTCAAGGTCTCGGTCCATTCCCTCGAGAATGGCGATGCCGCAGAGCGTATTGCCGAAGGGGCCATCACCGGCCTTCCCGCAGCGGCAAAGCCTGATATGCTCATCACCGGAAAGGACCGGTCGCGCGAGGCCGCCGCGGCCATAGCGACGGATGGCAAGAGCCCGCCACAGATGGTCGCGGCTCTGGCGAAATGGCTGGCAGGCGAACTGGAACCTCATGAAATCGTCGCCGTCGGCCACCGCGTGGTTCATGGCGGGCGAATGCATGACGGCCCGTGCCGCGCCCGCGCCGACACGCTCAGGGCGCTCGAGAAGCTTGCCCCGCTCGCGCCGGCCCACCAGCCGCACAATCTCGCCGGGGTCGAGGCGATCGCCGCACTCTGGCCGGACACGCTCCAGTCGCTCTCCTTCGACACCGCGTTCCACCGCACCCAGCCGGCCATTGCCGAGGAATATGCCCTGCCCCGCGCCCTGACGGCCGAGGGAATCGTGCGCTACGGCTTTCACGGCCTGTCCTATCAGCATCTTTCGGACCGTCTTGGCGAGGTGTTTGACGGGCGCGCGCATGACAAGGTCATCGCCGCGCATCTGGGCTCCGGCGCCAGCCTCGCGGCGCTGAAGGGCGGGCGCTCCATCGCGACCAGTATGGGCCTGACCGCGCTTGACGGCCTGCCCATGTCGACGCGGTGCGGCGATCTCGATCCCGGCGTGGTGCTCCACCTGATCCAGGGTCGTGGAATGTCGCCGGCCGGGGTCAGCGACCTGCTCTACAGCCAGTCGGGCCTGAAGGGCGTCTCCGGGATCAGCGGCGATGTGCGCGAGCTGCTCCAAAGCGAAGCCCCCGAAGCCGCTGAGGCCCTTGCGCTTTACGCCTATCGGATCGCGCGGGAAATCGGCTCCCTGGCCGCCGCTCTGGAAGGCGTGGATGCCCTGATCTTCACCGCCGGCGTCGGGGAAAACGCGCCCGAAATCAGGTCTGGCGTCTGTTCGCGTCTGCGCTGGCTGGGTGCGCATCTGGATGAGGCCGCCAATCGCGAGAATGCCCCCCTGATTTCCTCGCCCTGCAGCCGGATTGCCGTGGCCGTCGTGCCCGCCGACGAGGAAATCATCATCGCCCGCGAAACCGCCAGAATATACGCTCAGGCCTGAAACCGCGTCTGTTGATCGACTGTCAGGAGCCGTTGCCGCCCGGCCATCGTCTGATAGGACCCTATGCGACGGCGCGTTCCAGAACATGACATGAACACCGGGGCTGAAAATGTCTGCAGATACCGATCCGATTGCGAGGGCGGCCCGCAACCCGCGTGAGCCGGCCATACTGGTCTGGAGCCGCGAGGCGATGCATGCCTGGCCCGTCGACCGGCTGGACGAGATACCCGCCGGAACGCCCGCCTATTCCGTGCCGCCCGTGTTTCCCGAGTGGCTCGGCGACGCCGGTTTTCGCGCAGCCCACGGGTTGAGATTTGCCTATGTCGTCGGCGCCATGGCGCGCGGGATCGCCACGGCGCAAATGGTGATCGAGGCCGCGCAGGCAGGCGGCATCGGCTTTTTCGGCAGCGCCGGCCTGACGATCGAAGAGATTGATGCCGCCATAGGCACTATCGCGGCCCGGCTTGAGCCGCAGGGGCTGGCCTGGGGGGCCAACATCATCCACACCCCACAGGAGCCCGGCCACGAGGCCGGGGTCGTAGACCTGTTTATCCAGCGCGGCGTGCGGCGGGCTTCGGCCTCGGCCTATCTGCGCCTGTCGCCGGAGATCGTGCGCTACACCGCCGCCGGTCTGAGCCGCGGCCAGGACGGTGCGATCCATCGTGCGAACCATGTGTTCGCCAAGGTCTCACGGGCCGAGGTGGCCGCCCAGTTCATGTCGCCGGCGCCGGATAGGATGCTGCGCGAACTCGTCGCTGGCGGCCGCCTGGACGCCGCACAGGCCGAACTCGCCGCTCGGGTTCCCGTGGCCGCCGAGATCACCGCGGAGTCCGACTCCGGCGGGCATACCGACAATCGCCCGGCCGCTCCGCTTTTCAGCTCGCTGGCCGAAACACGCCGCGAGGTCTGCGCGCGGCATGGCTGGCCGGAGGACCTCATCCGGATTGGCCTGGCCGGCGGGATCGCCACGCCGCAAGCGGTCGTCGCCGCTTTCCAGATGGGCGCAGCCTATGTTCTGACCGGCTCGGTCAACCAGGCCTGTGCCGAATCCGGACTGTCCGGAGCCGGCCGCGAAATGCTTGCGACGGCCGGCCCGGCCGACGTGATGATGGCGCCGGCGGCCGACATGTTCGAACAGGGCATACGCGTGCAGG
Source organism: Alphaproteobacteria bacterium (assembly GCA_009909065.1). GTDB lineage: Bacteria > Pseudomonadota > Alphaproteobacteria > Caulobacterales > Hyphomonadaceae > UBA5336. The sequence goes on from JAAANZ010000057.1 coordinate 57,496, forward strand.
TGCTCAAGCGCGGGACACTGTTCGCTCCGCGCGGGGAGAAACTCTATGCAATGTATCGCGGCGGCGCGCGCCTCGATACGCTCTCGCCAAAAGATGCCGAATGGCTTGAGGGGGTCCTCGGCGAAACCCTGCCCCAGGCCTGGCAGGCCACCCGTGAATTCCTTGCGTCGCGCGCTCCGGCCACACTCGCGCAAGCCGAATCCGATCCGGCCCGACAGTTCGCCCTGATTTGTCGGCGCTATCTGTTCCAGGGCGCGCAATGGGCGCGAGACGGCGACATTCGACGAAAGTCCGATTTCCAGATCTGGTGCGGTCCGGCAATGGGGGCGTTCAACTCATGGGTGAAAGACAGCCCGCTCGAGCCGGTTGAAAACAGGACAATTCGCCAGGTCACACTCAACCTCATGGAGAGTTCTGCAGTTCTGACGCGCGCCAGCCAAATGCGTTCGATGGGACTTGTCGTTCCGGCCGGGTTGTTTAACGTAAAGCCGATAGAATATTCATAGAGAGGGTTGTCGGGGGTGACAGCAGATATTCGCACTGGTGGGCGCGAACCCGTCGCCATCGTTGCGACGGGCGCCATCTTCCCGGGGCGCGGGACCACGGATGGTTTCTGGCGCGACATCTTCGAAGGTGTCGATACGCTGTCGCAGGTTCCCGAAACCCATTGGCTGAGCGAGGATTTCTACGATCCGGACCCGGCCTCGCCCGACAAGACCTATAGTCGCCGGGGCGGCTTCCTGTCGCCGCAGGCCTTCGATCCGGTCGCATTCGGTATTCCGCCGCAAGCACTGGAAACCACCGATACCAGCCAGCTGCTCGCCCTGCTTGCGGCGAAACGGCTACTGGCCACCGCGGAGCGCGAGAGCGGCGGCCGGCTCGACAAGGCGCGCACGAGCGTCGTGCTCGGCGTAGCCTCGGCCACGGAACTGATCGGCCAGATGTCGGGGCGCCTGTCCCGGCCGGCCTGGATCCGGGGGCTGAGAGAGGCCGGGCTGGCCGAAGACGAAGTGCAGGACATAGCCTCGAAGATCGAGGCCAATTTCCCCGAATGGCAGGAAAGCACCTTCCCGGGCCTGCTCGGCAATGTCGTCGCCGGGCGTATCGCCAACCGCCTCGACCTGGGCGGCAGCAATTATGTGACGGACGCGGCCTGCGCCTCGAGCCTTTCCGCCCTCCAGCTGGCCCTGCACGAATTGCGGGCCGGAGATTCCGATACGGTGATCACCGGCGGTGTCGATACGCTGAACGACATACTCATGTTCATGTGTTTCTCGAAAACGCCGGCCTTCTCGCCGAGCGGAGATGTGCGGCCCTATTCGGCGCAGGCCGACGGTACCCTGATCGGCGAGGGGATCGGCCTGCTGGCGCTACGGCGTCTGTCGGATGCCGAACGTGACGGCAACCGCATTCATGCGCTCATTCGCGGACTGGGCGGCGCGTCCGACGGCAAGGGCACCGCGATTTATGCTCCGCTGGCCGGAGGGCAGGCGAAAGCGCTGCGCCGGGCCTATGAACAGGCCGGTTACGGTCCCGACACGGTGACCCTCGTCGAGGGCCATGGCACCGGGACGCTGGCCGGTGACAGGACCGAACTTCGCGGCTTGCATGACGTGTTCGCGCCGCAGGGAGCTGTCTCGCAGCCCTGGTGCGCCATCGGATCGGTCAAGTCCCAGATCGGCCATACCAAGGCCGCGGCCGGGTCGGCCAGCCTTCTCAAGGTCGCCGGCGCCTTGTCTCGCCGGACACTGCCTGCGAGCATCAAGGTAGACCGTCCCAATGACGTCCTGTGCGACGGCAGCCCGTTTTACATCAACACATCGGCCCGCCCCTGGGTCCACCGCCCGGATGCGCCGAGGCGCGCATCCGTCAGCTCCTTCGGCTTCGGCGGCAGCAATTTCCACGTTACGCTGGAGGAATATCGCGGACCGAACGCGGCGCGCCCGAGCCGGGTTGCGAGCCATGAACTCGTCATTTTCAGTGCCGAAAGCGAGGCTGGCCTCGCCGAACAACTGCGTGACGCCATGCGACAGGCGACCAGTGAGGATGATCTCGTCCGCCTCGCCAGTGCGAGCCATGAACGCGCCGATCCGAAGGCGCCCGCCCGCGCGGCGATCACCGCGGCCAATCCGCAGGAGTTTCAGACCCGCGCGGAAAAGCTCGCGGCCCATTTACAGGCTTCGTCAGACCGACGCGGCCCGCTCGGCGCGGGCATTGCCTGGTCGAGCGCACCGCCGGCGGCCGGTAAGCTTGCTTTTCTTTTTTCCGGGCAGGCGAGCCAGTATGTGGGCATGGGCGCCGGGTTGGCCATGGCCTTCCCGGACGCGCTCAGGGTCTGGGACGAGGCCTTGTTGAATCCCGGTCTCGACGGTCTCGATCTTCACAATCTCGCCTTTCCGCCAACGCCCTTCAGCGAGGAGGAGGCCCTTGCCCAGGCGCATCGCCTTTCCCAGGTGCGCCACGCCCAGCCGGCCATCGCAGCCGTAACCCTGGCGCAGCTGGCGGTGCTCGAGCGTCTTGGCCTGCAGGCGGATATGTGCGCGGGCCACAGCTTCGGCGAGATCATGGCGCTGCACCATGCCGGCGCCTTCGATGCGTCAAGCGCATTGTCGATGGCAGCCGTCCGGGCCCGAGTCATGGCCGACGCTGCCGAGGGCACACAGGGCGCCATGATGGCGGTCCAGACAGGCGCCGAACACGCCCGGAGCCTTCTGCCGGAGGATTGTGGCGTCGTCGTCGCCAATGACAATGCGCCGGGCCAGAGCGTGCTTTCAGGCCCGTGCGAGGCAATTGACGCGGTGGGCCCGCTGTTCGAAGCCAAGGACGTCAAGGCCCGCAAGCTGGACGTGGGCACCGGCTTTCACTCCGAGCTTGTCGCCGACGCCTGCGCGCCCTTTGCCGACGCGCTTGCCGAATACGAGATATCGGCGCCGCGCCGGCCTGTCATCGCGAACGGGACGGCAAGCGCCTATGGCGATGATCCCGGGCAGATCCGTGACCGGCTCGCCCGACAGATCGCCAAACCCGTCCGTTTCCGCGAATGCGTCGAGGCTCTCTATGACCGCGGCGCCCGGATTTTCGTGGAAGTCGGGCCCGGGAATGTCATTTCGGGACTGGCGCGCAACACGCTGGCGGATCGCGACGTGCAGATCGTTGCGCTTGATACGAAACGCGGCGATGGGATTGCCGACTTCCTTTCCGGGCTGGGCCAGCTCTTTTCGCTGGGTCGCGCGCTCGATTTTGCGGCGCTGTTCGATGACCTGCCGCCTCCGCCCGAGCCCGAGCCGCCCGGCAAGTTCACCGTGATGCTGAGCGGTGCCAATTACAACAAGCCCTACCCGCCCGAGGGCGGGAGCGCGGCCCTTCCGCCGCCGAATACGACAGCTGCAAGGACGCCAGAGATGACCGAAGCCAAAACGACCCATGGCCATGCCGCCCCCTCCCCTGTCGCGGCGACACCGGCCCCGGCGCCGGCGAGCGAGGCCGAACGCGTTTATCACGACCTGGCGGCGCGCCATGCCGATTTCCTGCAGGCCATGACATCTGCGCATACCGCTTTCATGAACGCCGCATCAGGGCTGCTCGGCGCCGCCCCGACGAGCGCGCCCGCGGCTCACCCGAGGCTGCAGCCGCAGGCCGCCCCGGCCCCGACCCCGGCCCCGACCCCGGCCCCGGCGCCCGGCCCGGTCCCGGCAAGCCCTGCGCCTATGCCGGCACCGATGGCCTCGGAAACACCATCCAACGGGCCCGCAACCAATGGCGCCGCGGGCCATGCCATCCCCTCGCCGCCAGCGGCGCCCCCGGCCGCGTCGACGGCGTCGATGCCATCCCCGTCGGCCTCCGACCCGGTCGCGCTTGTCACGAAGCTTGTCGCCGAGAAGACCGGATACCCCGACGAAATGCTGGATGCGGACATGGACCTGGAAGGCGAGCTCGGCATCGACTCGATCAAGCAGGTCGAAATCCTGTCGGCGCTGCGCGAGGCGCGTCCGGATCTGCCCGAGGTCGCCCCCGAACGTCTCGCCGAGCTGCGCACGATCCGTCTCGTGGCAGATTTCATCGCAGGCGCCCCGCCAGCCCCCCATGACGCGCCGGACCCGGCACAAATGGCGCCCGCCGCCCAACCGGCCGCGCCCGCGCCGCCCCCGGCTCAGCCGGCCCTTGCCGAAGCCGATGGCGGGGCAATCACCACCGATACGGTGCGCGCGCTCATCGCCGAGAAGACAGGTTACCCACCCGAAATGCTGGAAGAGGACATGGACCTCGAGGGCGAGCTCGGGATCGATTCCATCAAGCAAGTCGAGATCCTGTCGGCGCTGCGCGAATCCTATCCGGACCTGCCCGAGATCGAACCGGAGCGGCTGGCGGAACTGCGCACGATCGGGCAGATCGCCGGTTTTTTTCACTAGGGGGCGATGCTGACAGGGCCGTTGCGCCTCGCCCCGAACAGCCGGCCGATATCGCCGACGCGCCCGCGGTCTACCAGGCGCGGCCCGTCCGCCTGTCGACGAAAGGGGGCCTGGCGGAATTGCCGGCTCCGCCGGTGGCCGTCATCTCGCCGGACGACATTTTCAGCGAGACACTGTCCGCCCGGCTGGAGCGCGCCGGGTGCGACACGCAGGGGCCTGCCGCGATCGAGGGTTGCGCAAGTGCCATCCTTGCCGGTGCCCTTTTCGAGACCGACCCGCTTGCCACCTCTTGGGACCTGCTTGAAACCGCCCGCAACCTGCGCGCGGGCGGCACTCGCGAACTGGTCTTCCTGCAGGATACCGGCGGGTGTTTCCGCTTCGGAGGGGATGGCGGCTGGTGCGGCGGCGTGGCCGGCCTGGCCCGCACGGCGCGGCGCGAATGGCCCGACATGGTGATCCGCCTGATCGACATTCCCGCCCATGCGATGACGCCCGATGAGATCGGGAAAGCGGTTCTCGCCGGCCTGGCCTGCGGCGTCGAGGAGGTCGGCATCTGCGGCGAGAGCGACCCGCTGATTCCCGGTCATGTCCGCGCTTCGATGCCTGGCAAGGCCCGTCTCGCGCAGGAGCCGGGCACCTGGATCGTGTCGGGCGGGGCGCGCGGTGTGACATCGGACTGCGTGATGGCACTGGCGCGGCGCACGGGCGGAAGGTTCGCCCTGCTCGGTCGCTCCGGGCTGGCGCCCTGGCCCGAAGGCCTGCCGCAAACCGATGATCTTGGCGAACTGCGAAAGAAGCTGGCACAGGCGGCCCTGGCGCACGGGGAAAAACCCAGGCCCGCCGAGATTGACGCGGCCGCCCGTCATGCGCTGGCCGGACGCGAGATCCGCGACACGCTGAGCGCGATCGAGGCGGCCGGCGGCGAGGCGGCCTATCTGCCCTGTGACATCGCCGACCCCGAAGCCGTGGCGCGTGCCGTCCGGGAAGCCGAGGCGCGTTTCGGCTCCGTCACCGGCCTTATTCACGGCGCCGGCGTGATCGCCGACCGCCGAATGAGCGACAAGACATTCGGGGATTTCGCAAAGGTCTATCGCACCAAGATAGACGGGCTACGCGCCCTGCTCAGCGCCGTCGATACCTCCAAGCTCACGCATATCGCCCTGTTCTCCTCGGCCGCCGCGGCGTTCGGCAATCCCGGCCAGGGCGACTATGCGCTGGCCAATGAGGCGCTCAACCGCGTGGCGCACAAGCTCAGGGCCGATCTGCCAGGGGCCCGGGTGAAGAGTTTCAACTGGGGGCCCTGGGATGGCGGCATGGTGAGCGAGGCCCATGCCCGGCATTTCGAGGCGCTCGGCGTGGCGCTGATCCCGCGCCCAGCCGGGGCCGACCTGTTTGCCGGGCACCTGCTTTTCGGCGATCCGGACGAGGTCGAACTCCTGGTCGGCGAGCCCTGGCCGGCATGAGTATGGCTTTCGAACCGATCGCCATTGTCGGGCGCGGCTGCGTGCTGCCGGGTTGCCTCACCCCCGCCGCCCTGTGGGAGGCGGTGGCCGACCGCCGCAGCCTGCTGACCCCGACGCCGGCGGGCCACTGGGGCCTTACCGCCACAGAGGAGTATCTCGGACAGCGGATGGGCGGCTATGTCACCGGCTTCGATTCGGTTTTCGATCCGGCCCGCCACGATCTCGGCGCGCTTGATCCGATGCGTCTCGACCCTGTTTTTCGCTGGCCGCTTCATGTTGCGCGCGCGGCCATGGACGAAGCCGGCCGCCCCGAACCCGCGGCCGACCGGTTCGGCGTGGTCCTTGCCAACCTTTCCTATCCGAGCCGTGCAAAGTCCGATTATGCCGGCGATATCTGGCTGGACGGCGAAAGCGCAGTCGATCCGCGCAATGCATTCAATTCGGGCCTTCCGGCGAAACTGGTCGCCCGCGATCTCGGCGCGGCCGGAGGGGCGTTTGCGCTTGATGCGGCCTGCGCATCCTCGCTCTACGCGCTTGCCATTGCCTGCCGCAAGCTCCAGTCGCGCAAGCTCGATCTCGCCCTGGTCGGCGCGGTCAACGCCGCTGACAATCTCAATCTCCATCGCGGTTTTGCCGCGCTGCAGGCGCTCAGCCCGACCGGCCGCTCGCGCCCCTTCATGGACGGCGCCGACGGGCTGGTCCCGGCGGAAGGCGCAGCGGCCGTCATGCTCAAGCGCGCGTCAGATATCGAGCCCGGCGAGACGGTGTTTGCCATCATTCGCGGCATCGGCCTGTCGAATGACGGCCAGCGCCGCGGCTTCGTTGCGCCTGACGAAGACGGCCAGTTCGAAGCCATGTCACGGGCCTATGCCGGCTCCGGCATCTCGCCGGATGAGGTTGCGGCGCTGGAATGTCACGCAACCGGCACGGCTGTCGGTGACGGCGTGGAGATTGCCTCCTCGGCGCGCGCCTTTGCGGGCCATCGCGGGCTGGCGGTCGGTTCCCTGAAATCCAATACCGGGCACCTGATCACGGTAGCCGGGCTGGCCAGCCTCCTGAAGATGATCGGCGGGTTCGAGCATGGGCAGATTGCGCCCACGCGCATCGATGGCGAGGAGCATCCCGCGCTGGCCGGCACGCCGCTCCACCTGCAGGACCGGGCGGAGCCCTGGCCGGGCGGTGTGCCCCGGCGCGCCGCGATCAGCAATTTCGGCTTTGGCGGAAACAATGCGCACATGGTGCTCGAAGCGCCGGCGCCCGAACGCCAGCCTGTCACGCCTGCTCCGGCGCGCCCGGTCACGCCCGCGGACCCCGTCGTTATCTGTGGCCTGGCGCTCATGGCCGGAAATGACGCCACAGCCGACCGGGTTGTGCGCCGCCTGATGAATCCGCCAGCCACGCGCATGGGCGCCTGCACCCGCGTGAATGTGGATCCGCGATTTGCGCGCACGCCGCCTGCCGATCTCGAGCGCACCGAACCGGCGCAGCTGGCCATGCTCAGCCTCGGCGAAGCCGCGATGCACGAGGTCGGCGAGGTCGCGCCGGAACGTGCCGGTGTCCTGGTGGCGATGGGCTGCGCGGCCGATTCCACCCGTCTGTCGCTTCGCGAACGCCTCGCCGCCCGGCTCGGCCTTGCGCCGGAGGATGAAGCGGTCGAAGCCGCGCGCGCCGATATATCATCCCCCATCTCACCGGCCCATGTTCTCGGCGCGATGCCCAATATTCCCGCCAACCGGCTGAATTCCGCGCTCGACTTTCGCGGCTGCGGCCACACGGTCTCGGCAGAAGGCGATTCGTCTTCGACCGTTCTGGAACTCGCCGCCGAGGCCCTCGAGCAGGGTGAAGCCGATCTGATGCTGGTCGGGGCTTCGGATTTTGCCAGCGAAACCGTGCGCGCCCGCGCGCTGGCCGGACTCGAAATCACCGACACTCCCGCCGATATCAGCGCCGTTCTCGTCCTGAAAAGGCGCCGCGATGCCGAAGCGGCCGGCGACCCCATACTTGGCGAGATCGGCGAACTTACCGGCAAGGCCGGGGCGGCGGGGGCGCTGCTCGCACGCGTCTACGGACACGCGCCCATCTCTGAAGGGCTTGCACAGCTCGCCCTCGCCGCACAGCTCCATGCGCGCGGCCTGACAAGTGATGGCGAAAGCGTTTTCCCGCGACTGGGTCCGGGCGAACCTGCCGGCGCGCTGACATTCCCAGACCGGGCGGCGGCCCGTCCCAGCCCGGACCCGCTGCGCGCGCCCCCCGTTCTGTTCTGGGCCGCCGCGGAGAACCGCCAGGCGCTTGCCCGCAAGCTGGCGGCGCGCCAGACCGGCGGGGACGGGCAGACGCGTATCGCGCTCACGGCGCCCGACCGGGCCGGGCTTGACGGGAAGCTGGCCTCTGCGGGCGCCGCGCTTGCGGCCCATCAGGCGCCTGCCGGCGAGGGCATCCATTTCGGCGAGGGCCCCGAAGAGGGCCAGGTCGCCTTTGTCTTTACAGGCTCGGCAGCCGCTTATCCGCGCATGGGGCGCGGCCTGCTGACCGGGTTTCCCGGCCTCGCCCGCCGACTGGGCGAACGGTTTCCCGATGCGCTGCGGCTGGCGCCCCTGCTCGCCAGCCAGACGCTTGGAGAATACGAACAGCTGTGCGCCGTCACGCTGGTCAGCCAGGCCCAGACCCTGCTCCTGCGCGAAGGGCTCGGTCTCGAACCCGAAGCGGCACTCGGCCTGTCGCTTGGCGAGACCAATGCGCTCATCGCTTTCGGCTTCTGGGACAATCCGGGCGAGATGATCGGCGAATTCGCCGCCGCGCAGACTTATGAGCGCCATATTGGCGGCGCCTTCGAGTCGGCCGCCACCGCCTGGGGCGAAACCGCCCCGGTCGACTGGGCGAACTGGCGGATCTATGCGCCGCTGGACAAGGTGCGTGCGGCCATAGCCGAACATCCGCGTGTCGAGATCACGATCATCTATACTCCGGAAGACTGCGTGATCGGCGGCCCGCCCGAAGAGTGCCGGGCGGTGGCCCGGGCGCTCGGCGAGGGCGCGGGCCTTGCCATGCAACAGCACCTGGTCGTCCATGCCGAGGCGATGATCCCCTATCGTGACACCTGGCGGCGCCTGCATACGCGGCCGACCAAGCGGACCCATCCCGTCCGGCTCTACGCCAACGCGGTCCATGCCGCCTATGAGCCGACGCGCGAGACGGTCGCCGACATGCTCACTCAGCAAGCCGTAAGCGCGATCGATTTCCCACCGACAATTGAACAGGCTTATGACGATGGCGTGCGCACCTTTGTCGAGATCGGGCCGCGCGATACGCTCACGCGGTCGATCTCACGGCTGCTCGGGGAGCGTCCGCATCTCGCCGTGGCGAGCGACCGCGTGGAAACATCCGACCTTGCCCAGATCGCTGAACTGGCCGCTGCCCTCTATGCGGACGGGCGCAAGGTCAGCATGACGCCGGTGGCCGCCGCGCTTGCCGGCGCGCGCGCTCATGCCTGGGTCCTGCGCGCCGATAATGGCCTGGACATTCCGCTCAACCGTGCGCCGCCGAAACTGCCTGCCGGATTGAAGGCCCGTGCCGGGCCGCCCGATCTGGCCACGTCAACCGATGGCAACAGCTTGCTGCCCGTTCGGGCGCCGAGGGGGCCGCGCTTCACCCGCGCCCAGCTCGAACGCGCGAGCGAGGGAAAGATCTCCGAACTGTTCGGACCGTTCCTGGCCGAGCAGGATGGCTATGTCCGTCAGGTGCGCCTGCCGACGCCGCCCCTGCTCCTTGTCGACCGGATCACCGGGATCGATGCCGAGCCGGGCGTTGAAGGCAAGGGTGTCATCTGGACACAAACCGATCTTCGCGAAGGCTCATGGCCCCTCCAGGACGGCCGGATGCGTCCGGGCCCGCTGATCGAGGCGGGACAGGCCGATCTTTCCCTCATCTCCTGGATGGGCGCGGACCTGCGCAATGCCGACGAGCGCGTCTATCGGCTTCTGGGTTGTGAGATCAGCTTCCATGGCGGCGGGCTGCCCGAAGCCGGAGAGACGCTGCGCTACCAGATCGAGATCACCGGGCATGCCAGCCTTTCCGGGGTGCGCATGTTCTTCTTCCAGTATGACTGTTTTGCCGGCCATCGCGCGCTTTTCTCGGTGCGCAACGGGCAGGCCGGCTTCTTTACCGAGGAGGAACTGGCCGCCGGAAAAGGGCTGCAATGGGACGCGGCGGGTGAGGGCCCGCCGAGCGCCGCGCCCGCCCCCTTCGACATCTCGCATGTCTCGAAGAAGCGCGCCTTCACGCGCGAGGATGTCGAGGCGATGCGCCGCGGAGATGCCTATGCCTGTTTCGGAGAGGGGTTCGAGCCGGCGGCTGCCCATTCACGCCCGCCGCGCCTGGCCAGCGGCAAACTCGCGCTTTTCGATGATGTGCCAGAGTTTGAACCGGCCGGCGGTCCCTGGGGGCGGGGTTATCTCAGGGCGCGCGCGCATGTGCCCGTCGATGCCTGGTTCTATGACGGCCACTTCCACAATGACCCGTGCATGCCCGGCACGCTGATGGCGGAAGCGGCCGTGCAGGCCCTGGAATTCCATGCCGCCGCGCTCGGGCTCACGGTGTATCGTGACGGGTTCGTCTTCGAACCTGTCGCCGGCCAGATGTCGAAATTCGTCTGCCGCGGACAGGTCGTCCCGGACACGCCCCATGACGTGACCTATGAGGTCTTCATCGACGAGGTGGTCGATGGCGACAGCCCTGAGATCCATGCCGCGCTGCTGGCCACGTCGGATGGCCGCAAGGTCTTCTTCTGTCCGAGATTCGGCGTCCGGCTGGTGCGCAAATGGCCGAGGCCAGCCGCCGGGGCCGCGCCGGTCTGGATCGGACCGCAGAAGGAATCCCGCGGCGATGAATACGCCCTCCAGGCCTGCGCCGACGGGCGTCCCTCGGACGCGTTCGGACAGCTCTACAAGGCTTTCGACGACCGCAGCACCATTCCGCGCCTGCCGCGCGCGCCATTCCACATGGTGTCGCGGGTCCTGTCGGTCTCCACACGGCCCAATGCGCCGGAGGAAGGCGCCGTCGCCGTGGCCGAGTTCGATGTGCCGACGCAGGCCTTCTATTTCGAGGACTACGCCAACGGGGCGATGCCTTTCTCGGTCCTGCTCGAGGCCATGCTGCAGCCCTGTGGCTGGCTTGCCAGCCATGGCGGTTTTGCGCTGGAGGGCGGCAAATCCTTCCGCAATCTCGATGGCGAGGGCACGGTGCATCGTGAAATCGCTCCGGGCGCCGGGACGCTCCGCGTCACAACGACCATGACGCGGTTTTCAAGGGCGGGGCCAACAAGCCTCGTCTTCTTCGATGTTTCCGGCGTGCTGGACGATGGCAGCCCGGTCATGGACCTGACCACGAGTTTCGGCTTTTTCGACAGCGCCTCGCTGGCCCGCCAGGTGGGGCTGAAACCCGGCCGTGACGAGAGCGAATGGATGGCCCGGCCCGCCAGCCGCGTGCCGGTCGCCGACCCTGAGGCCCGGCTGCCGCGCGGTGACATGCAGATGCTCGACGCGGTCGATCATTTCGATCCGTCCGGCGGGGCGGCCGGTCTCGGCCTCATCCGCGCGCGCCAGGCCATCGACCCCTATGCCTGGTATTTCAGGGCGCACTTCTTCAGCGACCCGGTCCAGCCCGGCTCGCTCGGGCTCGACGCGCTGATCCAGCTCCTCAAGCGCGCCGCCCTCCTCAAGGGCGGGGGCGACAGGCCGGTCGGGGCCCGGTTTCGCTCCCTGGCACCGGGCGAACCGATTGCCTGGACCTATCGCGGACAGGTCTCGCCGCGAAACCGGCAGGTGACGACGCTGGTCGAGATCACGCGTATCGACGCGGATGATGATGGCCTTCTGGTCACGGGCGATGGCAGTCTGTGGTGCGACGGTCTGAAAATCTATGGCGCCAGCGGGCTTTCGGTGCGCTTGGCCTGATCATGCCGCCATAGCCAGGCTGATGCGCGCCGGCCCATGCGCGCGCGTCAGCAGGCGGTATTCGTGCCCGGCCACACCCAGACAAGCGCTGTCGCGCTCCGACAGGTGCATCACATCGCCCGGCAGCCGAACCGTCCTGACCCCGGCGCGGAAGCCCTCGCCCATCGCCTTCATCACCGCTTCCTTGGCCGTCCAGATGCGAAAAAAGGCCTCGGGTGACTCGAGGCGGGCTGCCCGGCTCAGCGTCTCGCGCTCGAACGCCTCGCAGATCACGGGCAGCATGGCCGCGAAATCGAGCGGACGCATGATTTCAAGATCGACGCCGAGGGCCGGGACATCTGCCGAGGCGAAGGCCAGCCAGCCCCGGCTGCGTGACCAGCTGCACACCCGGCCGCTCGCCATCTCCCCGCGCAGCGCGCGCACGAGATGGCGGGAGGCGGCAAATTCCCGCCGGCGCCTATCTGAAACCAGCCGCCGGGCCCGCGATTGCTCCGAGGGCCCCAGACCTGACACAAGCGCCGCGGCGGGCGCGCGAATGCCGCCCATGTCGATCAGGCATATCTCCCCGCCATCAGGGACCGGCCAGCGCACGGCGGCGTCGAGGCTCGCTGCAATCTGCCCGGCGAGCGACACGCTCGCCTAGATCAGCCCGGCCAGCGGGGAGCTCGGATCGGCATAGCGCTTCTTGCCCATCCGCCCGGCCAGGTAGGCCTGGCGGCCCGCAATGACAGCATGTTTCATGGCGCGCGCCATGAGCACCGGATCGCGTGCTTCGGCAATCGCGGTGTTCATCAGAACACCGTCGCAGCCCAGCTCCATGGCGACGGCGGCATCCGAAGCCGTGCCCACGCCGGCATCGACGATCACCGGGACGCGCGCCTGCTCGACGATCAGGCGGATATTCACCGGGTTCTGGATGCCAAGGCCCGAACCGATCAGCGAGCCGAGCGGCATGATCGCGCAGCAGCCCGCTTCCTCCAGCTTGCGCGCATAGACCGGATCGTCGGAGCAATAGACCATGACCTCGAACCCGTCGGCGATCAGTTCCTTCGCCGCGCGCAAGGTCTCTTCCATGTCCGGGTAAAGCGTCCTCTGGTCGGCCAGGACTTCCAGCTTCACCAGGTCCCAGCCGCCCGCCTCACGGGCCAGGCGCAGGGTACGCACCGCATCCTCGGCGGTAAAACAGCCGGCGGTGTTGGGCAGGAAAGTGTATGTCCGCGGGCTGACATGATCGGTCAGGCGCGGCTGGCCGGGATCGGACAGGTTCACCCGCCGCAGCGCCACCGTGACAATCTCGGCGCCGGCGGCCTCGGCCGCGCGGGCGTTCTGTTCATAAGAGGCATATTTGCCGGTGCCGATGATCAGGCGCGAGGAAAATTCCCGTCCGGCAAGGGTGAGCGTATCATCTGTCATGGCCGCTATTTGGCGGGGTGGGCACGGCAGGTCAATCGCAAGTCGGCCTGCAGAGCAGGGTCGGATCAAGGACTGTTGGCAGGGCTCTCAGGCCTCAAGCTTGGAGCTGCCATCACAAGGACTTTCTGAACAGTGCCGAAAAGCGGAAAACCACGCGGTCAAATAAAGCTGTTCTTCAGTCTTTTTCGTCAGGTTCGTATCACGGCTGGAGGGCAAACGCTTGAAAATTCAGATCGTAGTCCCGATTGCGCTGTTCCTTCTGGGCGCGTGCAGCATCGAGCCGGCCGCCGATTTCGACTACGCGGCCGCATCCCTCGAGGAACGACAGGCCTGGCTGGACAGGCAGGCGCGAACCATGAAGCGTTCGGCCCGCTGGGCGCTTCCGCAGGGCCGGAACAGCGTGTTCATAAAACTGACCGATGTCGAAACCGACACGGCCCGGCGCGAGATCCGTCTCATCATCCATGTCAATCCGGTGCCCGGAAAACGCCTGTCGATGCGGTCACCGGACACGGCCAGGCTCGCGGCGGCTTGCAAGGATTATACCGACTCGCCGCTGGCCGCGCAGAATGTGCGCCTGACGGCGCAGTATCGCCAGACGCGCAATGGAGGCCGGCCGCCCCGCCAGCTCATGAACTTCTCGATCGATCGTGGCCGCTGCGCACGCGTTCCCGGCGTGAGCTGACCCGCCCAAGGCAGACGCCGCCCTAGCCGCCGCCGACGAACTGCACGATTTCCAGCCGGTCCCCCTCCTGCAGCACCGTTTCGGCGTGTTCTGATTTCGGCACGATCTCGAGATTGCGCTCGATCGCGATGCCGCGGGGGTCGTCGGAGATCTCGGCGACGAGCTGCGCCAGGTTCATGCCTTCGGGCACATTGCGCGTTTCGCCATTGAGCAGTATTTTCATCGCCTCACCTGTGGTCACCGGACTTGCCTTGGCGCGCGTTACGGCGCAAGACGCAAAGACATGACCAAGCCGATATTTGTCCTTGGCGGCCCCAATCTCAACCTCCTGGGCACGCGCGAGCCGGAAATCTATGGCCGGGAGACGCTGGCCGATATTGAAGCGCGCCTGGCCGGGCAGGCCGGACCCGGCAGCCTCGTTTTCCGCCAGACCAATGATGAAGGCCAGCTTGTCGACTGGATCCAGGAAGCCAGCCGGGACGGTGCGGCGCTCATCCTGAACGCGGCCGGCTACACCCACACTTCTGTCGCCATACGCGACGCGCTGTCCGCCTGCACGGTGCCGGTTGTTGAAGTGCACCTGTCCAACCCTGCGGCGCGCGAAGGCTTTCGCCAGGTCAATCATGTCGCCCCCGTTGCCAATGCAACGATTGCCGGGCTGGGCGCCTTTGGTTACCAGCTGGCACTCGACGCTGCCCGATACCTCGTTTCCGAGAAAGGCCAACCCGAACCATGAGCACCTCCAAGAACAAACTCGACACGGAGCTTGTCCGTGAACTCGCCGAAATCCTCAGCGATGCCAATCTGGGTGAACTCGAGGTCGAACATGAGGGCCTTCGCGTGCGCGTGAGCAAGCCGGCCGCGCCTGCTGTCCCGTCCGTCGCCGCCATGCCCGCGCCCGCGCAAAATGCCGCCCCGCCGCCGGCCGCTGCCGTCTCGCCGGATGAAAACCGCACGGGCGAAACCCCCGCGCCCGACGAGACGAATGCCGTCCAGTCACCGATGGTCGGCACGGTCTATCTGTCTCCCGAACCGGGTGCGAAAGTCTTCGTCCATGAGGGTGACAAGGTGAAGAAAGGCGACACACTGATGCTGGTCGAGGCGATGAAGACCTTCAATCCGGTCGAGAGCCCGCGCGACGGCACCGTGACGCGCATTCTCGTCAGCGATGCCCAGCCGGTGGAATACGGCGAACCGCTCGTCATCGTCAGCTAGGGAGGGCGCGATGATCGAGAAAGTCCTGATCGCCAACCGGGGCGAGATCGCCCTGCGTATCCACCGCGCCTGCAAGGAAATGGGCATTGCCACCGTCGCCGTGCATTCGGAGGCCGACCGCTATGCGATGGCGGTGCGCCTGGCCGACGAGAGTGTCTGTATCGGCCCGCCGCCCTCGGCCCAGTCCTATCTGAAGAAGTCGCAGATCATCGCGGCGGCCGAAATCACCGGGGCCGACGCCATTCATCCCGGATACGGCTTCCTGTCGGAGAATGCGCAGTTTGCCGAGATGGTCGGCGCGCACGGGCTGGTCTTCATCGGCCCCAAGCCCGAACACATCCGCATCATGGGCGACAAGATCGCGGCCAAGCAGGCCATGATCGACGCCGGCGTTCCGGTCGTGCCAGGCTCGGATGGCGGGGTCGAAACAGTCAGCGCCGCCAAGAAGGCCGCCAAGAAGATCGGCTATCCGGTGCTGATCAAGGCGGCTGCCGGCGGAGGCGGGCGCGGCATGAAGGTCGCGCGCACCGACAAAGAACTCGAAAATGCGGTGCGCACCGCCAAGACGGAGGCCAAGGCCGCTTTCGGCGACGATGCGGTCTATATCGAGAAATATCTGGAGCGCCCGCGCCATATCGAAATCCAGGTGATCTCGGACGCTCATGGCAATGTCTGCCATTTGTGGGAACGCGACTGCTCCATCCAGCGCCGTCACCAGAAAGTGTTCGAGGAAGCCCCCTCCCCGGCCCTCAACCAGGCCCAGCGTGACGATATCGGCATGATCGTCGCGCGGGCTGTCGAAAAGATGGGCTATCTCGGTGCGGGAACGATGGAGTTCCTGTATGAGGACGGCCAGTTCTATTTCATCGAGATGAACACCCGCCTGCAGGTGGAACACCCCGTGACCGAGATGATCACCGGGATCGATATCGTGCGCGAACAGATCCGCATCGCCGACGGCGCGAAACTGTCCTTTTCGCAGGATGAGGTGATGCTGGTCGGCCATGCCATCGAATGCCGGATCAATGCCGAGAATCCGCGCAGTTTCGTGCCCAGCCCGGGCATGATCACCGACTTCCACCCCCCCGGCGGGCCGGATGTGCGCCTCGACAGCGCCGCCTATGCCGGCTACCGGATCCCGCCTCACTATGATAGCCTGATCGGCAAGCTGATCGTGCATGGCCGCACGCGCAACGAATGCGTCATGCGACTGCGGCGCGCCCTGCAGGAAATGGTGGTCGGCGGTGTCGAGACCACGCTCGACCTGCACCGCGACCTCTTGGAACAGAAAGACATCATTGACGGGGATTATGATATCCACTGGCTGGAGCGGTTCCTCGCCGATGACTGAGATGGAATGACGACACGCCTCGATACCGCCACGCTCCTGCGCTGTTATCGCCGCGGCGTGTTTCCGATGGCGGAGGCGCATGATGATCCGCGGCTGTTCCTTGTCGATCCGGACATGCGCGGGATCCTCCCCCTGCATGATTTTCATGTGCCGCGCCGGCTGAAACGCACGGTCCGCCAGGACGTGTTCGAAGTCACCGTGAACCGGTCCTTTTCGCGCGTCATGGAGGGCTGCGCCGCCCCGGCGCCGGATCGGGAGAATACCTGGATCAATCCGCTGATCGTCAACCTGTATGGCCGGCTGCACCGTGAGGGCCATGCCCATTCCGTAGAAACCTGGAAGGACGGGCGGCTGGCGGGCGGCCTCTATGGCGTGTCGATCGGCGGGGCCTTTTTCGGCGAAAGCATGTTCTCGCGCGCCAGGGACGCTTCCAAGGTCGCGCTCGTCCACCTCGTCGCCCGGCTCATCCGGCGCGGTTATGGCCTGCTCGACGCGCAGTTCCACAATCCGCATCTCGAACAGTTCGGCCTGGTCGAAATCCATCGTGCGCATTTCAAGTCACAGCTCGACCTGGCCCTGCGCATCGAGACGGATTTCGGCGATACAGCCCATCTGATGGGCGGAAAAGCGGCCCTGGATGTCATCGAGCAAGCGCGGGCGAATTGAGCCCCGATGCGCCATACTCAATTCAATTGTCCTGAAATTGCGCTGGGAATGTGACTTTGTCACCGACAGGCCGGTCGCAGGAGGTCGATACTCTCCCGAAACCGGATGTCCGGTTCCAAGCCAAGGAGACAATCATGCCAATCAATGAAGGGGCAATCGATCGCGTTCTGCGCGTCATTCTCGGCCTCGCCATCCTGTCACTCGCCTTTTTCGGCCCGCAGTCCCCCTGGGCCTGGCTCGGTCTTGTCCCGCTCCTGACGGGGCTGGCCGGTTTCTGCCCGGCTTATGCCCTGCTGGGAATCCGGACCTGTCCTGCGAACCGGCAGTAATGAAAGCACGGGCTTGAGAAAGGGCCCGCCCTGGCCGACACTCCCGGCGCATCCAGAATGCCGGAGCGGGCCCCTTGAGTGTTCAACAGGGACGACAATTGAGATGTCCGGCCGGAACGGTCCTGTTCCGGCCGGCCGACCCCTGCCGGGGCTTCATCATCGTCAGGTCAGGACGGATCCGCGTGTCGCTGACCGCGGCCAACGGGCGCGAGATCGTTCTCTACCGCGTGCGTGAGGGCGAAGTCTGCCTTCAGACCTTCTCCTGTCTCATCGAGAATCGCCGATACTCCGCCCAAGGCCTTGCCGAAACCGAGCTGGACGCGGAAATCGTCGCTCCGGCGGCCTTTCGCACGCGAATCGCGAGGGACGAGAACTTCCGGGACGATATTTTCCATGCCGTGGCCCGCCGGTTCGCTGACTTCAAGCAACTGGTCGAGGATGTCGCGCTTTCCGGGTTCGAGGCGAGACTCGCGCGGGCCCTGCTGCGTCTTGCCGATTCGGGGGAGATCGTCAGCGCAACCCATGACACACTCGCTGTGGAAACCGGATCGGGGCGCGCCGTTGTCAGCCGCCAGCTTCAGGAATTTGCAAGGCGGAACCTGGTCACGACAACCCGCGGCAGAATCCGGCTGCTGGATCGCCGGCGTCTGGGCGAGCTTGCCGGACAGCCTCTGGCTGACGGGAACTGAGCCGGCGGCACCCGTGCCGGGCACCTGCCCGCCCGGCCATGAGAGGAAATCGAGTCACGACAGAAAGTGATCACCGATCATCCAGATCCCGATTGCCAGGAAGCCCGCCCCTGCGATCAGTTTCAGGGGCAAGCCACCAAAATGTCTTTCCGCTGCCGCCCCAAGAATGATCGCCAGGCACGTCGATGCGATCAGGGCGAGGCTGGCGGCGGCGAATACGAGCACGCGGCTGCGTTCACCATCCGAGGCAAACAGGACCGTTGCAAGCTGGGTCTTGTCGCCCAGCTCGGCCAGGAAAACGGCCAGGAACACGCTGAGCAATGCCGTCATGTTCGCCTCATGAATTTCACGGTCAGAGCCGGGCATCGCGAACGGCGCGGTTGTCCCCAGGCTCGCCTGGCTGCTTGCTAACACGAGCCTTTTCATCGTCAAACTCGCTTGCCCCTCAGGTCTTCGGGCCGCGCGCCGTGTCCTCAGCCGGCCGGCCGCCGGTCAGCGGCCGGGGCACGCCGGTCGTGCCTGGCCAGGAAATCGCCAATCCTCGCAGCGAACGGACCGCCAGCAGGGCAAAGGCCTGCGCCTCGATACTGTCGCCGCGCCAGCCGACATCCTCGGCTGTCGCCACCGGACATGGCACCGCTTCGCGCAGCGCATCCATCAGGGCCGGATTGTGCCGCCCGCCGCCACAGGCAATGAGCCGGGCGGGTTTCTCAGGCAGGTGTTCGATCGCGAAGGCCACGGCGCGCGCGGAGAACGCCGTCAGCGTGGCCGCGCCATCCTCGAAGGTCAGGCCGCGCGCCATATTGGCATTGAAATCGAACCTGTCGAGCGATTTGGGGGGCGCCTCGACAAAGAAGGGATGCTCGAAAAGTTGCGCCATCAGTCCTTCATGCACCGTGCCGGCGCGCGCAAACCGGCCATGTTCATCGAGCCTTCCGCGGTCATGGCCCTCGACCCATTCATCGATCGGACCATTGGCCGGGCCGGTATCGAAGGCGAGCAGGCCACCATCGGAAAACCGCAGGGTGATATTGGCCACGCCGCCAAGATTGAGCACCGCCATGGGCGCCTTGCCGAGGCCAGCCATCAGCGCGCCGTGATAGGCCGGGGCGAGCGGGGCCCCCTGCCCGCCGGCGGCGACATCATCGCTGCGAAAATCATGGCGCAGTGACACGCCGAGCGCCTCCTGAAGCGTCGGAGCGTCGAGCAGTTGCAGGGTGGCCCCCGGGACATCCCCCATGGGCCGGCGATGCAGGACGGTCTGTCCGTGAACACCTGCAAGGGCGGGGGCCGGCCCGTCCCAGTCCTTCATGAGCTGGTCGAACGCCTCGGCATGTGTGCGCGTGATGACTTCCAGCGCGCCGGCAAAGGCGCGGTCCGGGCGCGCGCCCTTCCAGCCCCACTCGCGCGCGGCCCGCGTGGCGTCCTGCAGGATGGCGCGCTCGCCTTGTGTATATCTGCGCTCGGCGACGGGGCCGAATTCCAGGACACGCTCGCCATCGGTCCGGATCAGCGCGGCATCGACAGCATCAAGCGAGGTGCCCGACATGAAACCGGCCGCCCAGACCGGCGCGAATTCCTCACTGGCATTGCCCAACCCTGTCACCTCTCCTAAGAAACGCGGCTCGCAGGATCTGGTTTGGAGGCCGCGTTGAGCAAATACAAGTCGCAGTTTCTGCATACGCTGGACGCGCGCGGTTATATCCGGCAGGTCACGCATGAAGATGCGCTTGACGGGTATTGCGCCGGACGCGCGCCAGCCGCCTATATCGGCTTCGATGCGACCGCCGACAGCCTGCATGTCGGTCATCTGATGGGGATCATGATGTTGCGCCGCCTGCAGCAGGCCGGCGGCAAGCCGATCATCCTCATCGGCGGGGGCACCACACGAGTTGGCGATCCGACTGACAAGGAGAAATCCCGCCCGATCCTGACCGAGGCGGAGATCGCCTCGAATATCGAAGGCATCCGCAAGGCCTTCGAACCCTTCATCAGTTTCGGGCCCGGCCCGACCGACGCGCTGATGGTCAACAATGCCGACTGGCTGGACGACCTCGGCTATATCGAATTCCTGCGCGATATCGGGAAGTACTTCACCATAAACACGATGGTGAAACAGGACACCGTGGCCCGCAGGCTGGCCAATGAGCAGCCCTACACCTTCCTGGAATTCAACTATGTCCTCCTGCAGTCCTATGACTTCCTGGAGCTTTTCCGCCGCCATGGATGCGCGCTCCAGATGGGCGGGTCGGACCAGTGGGGCAATATCGTTGCGGGCGCGGATCTGATCCACAAGGCTGATGGCGGCGAGGCCTTCGGTCTGACCTGTCCGCTGATCACCACCGCCTCGGGCGGCAAGATGGGCAAGACGGCGGATGGCGCGGTCTGGCTGAATGCCGACAAGTGCAGCGCCTATGAATACTGGCAGTTCTGGCGCAACACCGAGGATGACGATGTCGCCCGATTCCTGAGGCTGTTCACCGACTTGCCGCTGGCCGAGATCGCCCGGCTGGAAGCGCTCGAAGGCTCTGAAATCAATGATGCGAAGATTGCGCTTGCCGATGCGGCAACGACCCTCTTGCACGGCGCCGGGGCCGCACGCGAAGCGAAGGAAGGCGCCGCCGCCGCCTTCCGCGGCGGTGGCAGCCTCGACAATCTTCCAACCTACGAGATCGCCGCCGAGGGAGAGGCGAGTTCCACCGTCGCGCTCCTGCGGGCCGCTGAACTGGTCGGTTCCAACGGCGAGGCGCGCCGCAAGATCGGCGAGGGTGCGGTCCGCGTCAATGATCGGGTCGTCAGCCAGGACAGCCAGCATGCGCATACTGAAACCCTGCCCGAGGTCGGGGCCTTCAAGGTGCAGGTGGGCAAGAAGCGCATCGCGCTTGTCCGCCCGGCCTGAGGCCCGTCAGTTTTCCGCCTCGCCTGCTTCGGGCAGCGGCAGCTCGGTCTCGGCCGGGTTCTCGAAGATGCGTCGCAGGACGCCGGGTGTCACCGCTGAGAGAGGATTGACCGCGACCTGAGCACGGTCGAGCGAACCGCGCACCGAATAGGTCAGCGAGAAGATCCCCTCGCCCTCGCGCCCGACAACGAGATCGCCGATGATCGGTATGTCTCCGAGGGCGGAATTGACCCCGAAGCTCGGCACCAGGACACCGTCGAAATTGAGTGCGCCGGTCTCCGGCTCGAGCCAGCCATTTGCCGTCAGCCCAAGCGCCGGCCCCGAGGCGCGTCCGCCATCGACGACCCATCGCCCTGAGCCGACCCTGAGCGGCAGGATAATCTCGGAGAACAACACGCCGTCTCCGCCCAGCGTGTCAGCCAGGCCACGCAAGGAGCCGAGTGACAGGATCTGGGTGAGGAAAGGCGCGTCGCGCAGGCGCGCGTCCCGAATCGTGATGTCGAACTGCGACGGCGCGGACGGGCGCAGCCGGCCACTGACGCTGAGCCGGCCGTCATCGAGGAACTCGATCCCCAGCATGGCGCGGAAGAGGAATCCCGCATTGCCGCTTTCGATGCCGATATCCGCGCTGCCGTCGGGCTGGAGTTCATAACGCGCCTCCATAGGCGCATCATCACCGCTCGTGCCGCTGGCGACGAAGGATTGCAGCCCCTGCGCGGTCGAGATGGCCGCCAGGCGCGCCCCCATCATTTCCAGGCCGTCACCCAGCGCCAGGCGTTCGACTTCGGCATCCAGTGTCAGCGGCCGGCTGAAACCGCTTGCATTGCCGATGGCACCGAAATCCGGCATGGCATTCGAGACGTCCAGAAACGGCCCCGTCAGACTGAAGGCCAGCGCCCCGTCCTCACCGCGCGCCAGCTCGCCGCTGACATCCGCGCGTCCCTCCAGATAAGCGCGTTCGAGATCGGCTTTCAGGAGGCGTCCATCCTCGCCGAGAAGGACATCGCCGACAAGCCGCGCATTCTCGCTGTCGAGCCGCGTGGCGGCATGGCGACCGCCCTGGCGGATGGCATAGTCGATCTCGGCGCTGGCAGGCTCTCCCGGGGGTTTCAGCCAGCCGATTTCGGCAAGGTCAATGCGCGCGTCATCCAGATCCAGCCGGGCCGTGGCGGAATAGACCGTCTCCCCGTCCAGCCGGGCGGTGAGTTCGACAGGCACCTGCCCGGAGACATAGGGACGCCCGAGCAGCCCGAAACGGTTGAGAATGTCCGGAGTGACGACACTGCGCGCCGCAAGCCGTGACGGCTCGCCATCATTGCCGAGACTGTCTCGCCAGTCGAAATTCACCGTGGCCGGCCCGAGCTGGCCGAAACCGCTGACCGCAAGCCGGGTCTCATCAAGGTCGATATCCGTTGTTGCCGCGGTCAGGTGAAGCCCATCGGCAATATCTGTCAGGCCGGCATCGCGCACCTCTCCGCGCACGGAAAACTCCAATGCCCCGGGCGCCACCTTCTCAAGAGCCGGACGCGACAGCCGGAAGGTTCCGCGCGCCTGGCCACTGAGTCGGTCCGGGTCGAAACCGGTTGCCGTTTCCAGCTGCAGGCGCGAATTGAAGATCGACTTGACCACGGGAACGATATCGCCGGTGCCCGTAGCCGTCACATGGAAATCCTCGCCTTTCGGGTTGAGCCTCGGGAAATCCACCTCGCCGGAATTGATCGAGATGCTGGAATACTCCGCCCGGTCGATATCGATCCTGAAACTGTTGCCGGTCAGATAGCCGGTCCCGGAGGCCGCCTCGATCGGCGGGATATCGGGCAGCGGGCGCACCCGCACTTGCGCCACCGAAAAGCTGACATCAAGGGCGTCATCCTCCAGGAAACCCTGGGCCAGGCTGTCTTCGCGCAGCCGCAGCCGGGCCCGCGCCGAGACAAGCCGCCCGGCCTCGACCTTCTGGACAAGGAAACGCCGGGCCCCGTCACCGAGCGCGACGGGCCAGAAATCGAGAACGTCCCGCTTGCCCGCCGGCCCGTCGAGTTCGGCCGCAATATCCGCGGTGAGCGGCAATTCGCCCGCGCCCGGTCCGCTGGCCCGCGCAATCCGCCCGCTGGCACGCACCCGCGCCGAACCGATCCGGAACCGCGCGCGCGAGATGTCGAGCCCCTGGAAAGAAGGATCGATGAGCGCTTCGACATCCAGGTCGCGCAGCCGCCAAGGGCGTTCGAACATGGGTGTGGCATCGATCCGCAGATCGGATGAGGACAGGTTGAGGGTCCGGCGGTCCTCGGCTTCGAGCGCATTATCGACCCGGGCAATGATCTCGCCGCGAAGCGGGCCCGCATCCAGTGTCGCCAGGCGCACCATCAATGTGTCTTCTGCCTTGAGATAATCCATCCGTCCGGCAATGCGCGAGACCGCCACATTGCGCCCGGCCAGCGTCAGGGCCCCGCGGCCGGCCTCGGTCACGACGGACACCCGTTCCAGACCGCGTGCACGGGTCGCGCGTGCGGTAAACGCAATATCGGCCGGCAAGCCGCTGAGTCTCGTCGGTGAAATGCCCGCCCGTCGGGAAAGGCCGGCGATCGACCCGTCCGCGAAACCGATCTCGACATCAACCGAACTGACACGCCCCGAAGTGGCGACATCGAACGCAAAGCCGGCGGGCATACCGCCCCCCTGCCCGCGCGCCGCGCCCGAGAGGGAGAGGTCCCCGTCATCGACGACGAGGCGGCCCGAGACACCGGCCAGTTTCGCCAGCGGCTCTGCGGAGCGGTCCGTGACATCAAGGCGGATGCGCTCCAGCGCGACGCGCTCCAGCTCGATCCCGGATATGACCTCGCCCGCGCCCGACATGAGGGCCAGGAGATAGCGATTGGTCAGTTCGAGCCATTCGCGCGGCGTCTGCGGAAGCTGGCCCTCGGGTATGGGGGGAAGAGGTTCGCCGGCGATCGTCCAGTCCGTCGCCGACAGCTGGCGCAGTTCGATATTTCCGCCATGCATGTCGAGCGCGACGATCTCGACATCCCCCAGCAGGAGGGACGAAGCGCTGAGCGTGATATCGGCCCGGTCGATCCGCGCGCGCGCGACCTGCGCGGCGTCGCGGAAAACCAGTCCGCGTGCGGCAATGTCGATCCGGCGGCGTTCGGGCGACCATTGAAGCTGCACGCGCTCAAGTTCGACCTTGCGGCCATCGCGCGCCTGGCTCAGCGCCTGCTCGATCTCGTCCTTGAAGGCGGTCAGCTCGACTGGCCCCTGCGCCAGCCTCCAGGCGAGAAATGCGCAGGCGGCGACAGCGAGGAACAGGAGTCCCCCGAGGATCTCGAAAAACACGATCGTGGCGGTCTGGCGAACCACGCAAATCACTCCACCTTGCCCGGCGTGCCCCGACCGCCTTAACTCACATAGTCAGGCGGGCCGGGCGGCGCCACAACAGGGAGCAGATCGAACAAATGATTGAACAAGGCATGAAGGCCCCGGAGTTTCGACTTCCCGCAACCGGCGGCGGCGAGGTTTCGCTTGAGGACTATGCAGGTCAGTATCTCGTCATCTATTTCTACCCCAAGGATGACACGCCCGGCTGCACGAACGAGGCGCGCGATTTTACCGCCCATCTCGATGCGTTCTCGGCTCAAGGCGCGCAAATTCTCGGCATATCGCGCGATCCGCTGGCCAAACACGAGGCGTTCCGCGAGAAACACGATATCGGCATCCAGCTGGCCAGCGATGAGGACGGTTCGGCCTGCGAGGCTTATGGGGTCTGGGTCGAGAAGAACATGTTTGGCCGTAAATATATGGGAATCCAGCGTGCCACATTCCTCATCGGGCCCGATCGAACCGTGGTGCGCGCCTGGCCGCGCGTGCGGGTGAAAGGACATGCTCAAGCGGTGCTGGAGGCCCTTAGAAACGCAGTTGCAACACGCTAGTCGAAGCGAACAATGAACTGAATCTTAATGACATGTTAACTTCAATCTGATGAAACTTTCTTCAAGGGTGTTGCACAGGGGTTTCACCTTCCGGTGAATTCAGGTTAGAAGATTGTGGGGGTCAGGGACGAGATCGACACCGGGGTGAGGGGTCGAAATCGGTTAGAACAGCGGACCGGCGGACGGACCATATGTGGAAGTTGAGTACCAGGGCACAGGCAGTCTTTGATCGGGTTTTCCCCGAGCGACAAATCTATCACCGCAGCGGCGGGACCGTTCACTACATATCCGTATCTCCCTGGCAGCAAGCCATGCTTGCCGCCGGTGTGACCGCGGTGGCCGGATGGACGGTTTTCACGTCCGTCAGCTATGTGATCGGTTCGGGGAACGGCTCGTTCGCCTCTGCCGAGGAGCGGGACGTGGCGCGCTACAAGCGCTGGGTCCAGGAGCTTCGCGCCAAGGATGCGCTCTCGCGCACGCTGCTGGAAGAGCGCACCGATGCGTTCCAGCGCGCGACATCCGAATTCGAGGATCGCCACCAGACGCTCAAGGTCCTGCTCGATGCGCTGGAAGGCTCCGATGACCTCGAAGTCTCGGCACTGCGCGGCGATGATGCCAATTTCCTCCTGAAAGCCTCGATCGACGAGGCCGACCGCCGGCAGGGGCTGAACCGCGCGCGGCCGAGCGGCTCACTCGAGCGTGTGGGCGTGCGCGCACGTATCGACAAGCTGCGTGCCGAGCAGAAGGAATTCCTTGATGATGCCGAGGATCTGGCCGTTCAGCGGGCCGAGCGCGCGCGCGGCATCCTTAAGCTGACAGCCGTGGGTACGGGCCGAATCGAGGCACAGCGGGAAATGGGCGGCCCGGTCGTGGCCATGACAGCCCTGTCTCCGGACGAATTCGACACGCCCGAAGAGGCCGCCTTCGCACAGCGTGTGGCCCATGTGGCCGCCCGGCTCGAAGAGGCGCGCTATTATGAGTCGATCATCGACAATCTGCCACTGGCTGAGCCGGTTGGCGTGCCTGCCAGGCTGACCTCGAATTACGGGCTGCGGGTGGACCCGTTCTCGAAACGCCCGGCCTGGCACAATGGCATCGACATGGCTGCCTATTACAAGGCCCCGATCGCCGCAGCGGGGCCGGGAACCGTGACCTATGCCGGCCTACGGTCGGGCTATGGCCGCCTCGTCGAGATCGATCACGGGCATGGATTCAAGTCGCGCTATGCGCATCTCAAGTCGATCTCGGTGAAGAAGGGTGATAAGGTCGCCATTGGCGATACGGTCGGACTGATGGGTTCCAGCGGTCGCAGCACCGGGCCCCACCTTCATTACGAGGTCTGGTTCCACGACAAACCTTATGATCCCATCGATTTTCTGAAAGCGGGAAGACATGTTCACCAAGACTAAGGGTGGCGACACACCTCAAAGCCAGGATACCGGCACGCCAGCCAGCCCGACCCAGGAAGCAATTCGGTCGGCCTCGAGCAAGCCGGCCGCACGGGCGGCCGCGTCGATCATCTGCTCGGACATGAAGATCATCGGCTCGGTGAATTCCGACGGAACGCTCCAGATCGACGGCACGGTCGAGGGCGATGTCGCCGCCCAGGATATCGTGATCGGCGCATCGGGGGTCATCACCGGCGAAGTCATTGCGGAAGTCGTCACCGTCAAGGGAACGATCAAAGGGTCGATCCGGGGGCGCAAGGTCGAACTCGAAACCGGTGCCAAGGTCGAGGGCGACATCATCCACACCTCGCTTTCGATTCAGGCCAATGCCGTTTTCGAAGGCCAGGTCAAGCATGCCACGGACCCGCTCCAGGATGCCGGTCCGAGGCCAGCGGCCGGCAATACCGCACAGGCGCAAGCGCCCGCCTCACAAGCGCCGCATCAGTCGGCCCCGAAACCGGCGCCGGCGCCCTCGCCAGGCAGTGGCTCGAAGCCGCAGGGGCCGGCCGGCAACGCCTGAGCCGGTCGGGCGGCCTGATAGCCCATTGCAAGGTGCAGAATTCACGTTTCCAGCGGCGCGCTCGTGACACGATCCGATACGTCGCTTGAAGCCTGTTCGCTTTCAACCGGCTTCCTGATGGCGAACGGGTGTCCACCTGGCATTAAAGCGCATTAGGGCAAATTCTGCCCTAACCGGAAAATCGGGTTGATATGAAAGAGAGCCGCCGAAGCGATCCGGCGGCTTTCCAATTCGTTTGGCCGAGCGGCTGCGAAACCCGCGCCCGGCACGCGGGCGGCCGCGCCTTCAGGTCAGGCGCGTCGACGGTTCCACCAGCCCCGCCGGCGGGGCTTTTGGTCCTGAGATTTCTCATCGTCCTCATTGGCCGCTTCCGGCGGGTGAGCGACGGTCTCGGAAGGTTTTTCCTGATCCGTGTCCGGCTTCGCGGAATCTGCAGGTTCTTCCTCCTGAGGGACGGCGGCGGGAGCTTTCTCATCCGCAGGGGCCGGCTTCGCCGCATCCACATCATCGACCGGGCCGGATTGCGCCTTCACCTCGGCGGTTGACGGCCCGGCCTCGGCGTCTGGCTGTGCGTCGCCGGACGCATCGCCCGCATAGCCCTGCCCTGTCTCATCGCTCACCGGTTCGGCCCGTGCCGCGTCATCTTTCCCGGAATCGGTCGGAAGCGCCGTATCCAGCACTTCGCCGGGCGTCAATGACAGGCCGTCCAGGAAGGCGCCCCCATCCTGGGGCACCGGATCGGGGCGAGTCTGGCGCACTTTGGGCGGAGTGGGCCTATCCCGCGTCTCCTCGGCCTTGTCGTCGCTGCCCGTGATTTCGCCGGCAGGCGTCGTTTCCTCCTGCGCGGCGCTTTCATCACGCCGGCGCCGACGGCGCCCGCCCCGCCGGCCACGCCTGCGCGACTTGCGCTTGGGGGCCTCGCCGTCATCATCATCCTCGCCGCTTGCCGCCTCCTGGCCCTCAGCCGGTTTTTCAGCCTCGACGGGCTCGGCGGCGTCGGCGGGTTCTTCCGCATCGATCACCTCGAGCCCGGCCGACGTGTCGGCCGCGGCCTTCTCGTCGCGCACGCGGGGGCGCCGGCGCTTGCGATCGGCCTTGCGGGCATTGGGGTCCTTTTCAGCCTCCATGGTGAATTCGCCCGGCATCAGGCTCTCCGAAGAGGTGATCGTGATCGCGAAACCGGCCTCTTCCTCGACGGCGGCAACATTTTCACGCTTGTGATTGAGCAGATAGAGCGCGACTTCAGTCGGCGCCTCGACAGTCAGGCTTTTCAGCCCGCCGCCCGAACAGCGCGCCTGGATCGAACGGATCAGTTGCAAGGCCGCCGAGGGAACCGAGCGCACACGCCCTGTGCCCTTGCAGGTCGGGCACGGATCGGAGGTCGCCTGCAGGAAGCCGGCACGGCGGCGCTGGCGCGAAATCTCCATGAGCCCGAACTGGGAGATCCGCCCGGCCTGAACACGCGAGCGGTCGATCTTGAGGCAATCTTTCAGCTTCTTCTCGACGGCGCGATTGTTCTTGTTCTCGTCCATATCGATGAAATCGATGACGATGAGTCCGGCCAGGTCACGCAGGCGCATCTGGCGGCAGGCCTCTTCGGCCGCTTCCATATTGGTCTGCAGGGCGGTCTGCTCGATATTGCGTGCACGGGTCGATTTTCCGGAGTTCACATCAATCGCGACCAGCGCCTCGGTCTGGTTGATTATGAGATAGCCGCCCGATTTCAGCTTCACTTCAGGCGAGAAGATCGAATCAAGCTGCTCCTCGATACCTTCGGCGACGAAAAGCGGAGAGGGTTCCTTCCACTGCTTCACCTTCTTCGCCTGGCTCGGCATAAGGATCTTGGCGAGGCCCTTGGCTTCGCGATAGGCCTCGTCGCCCTCGATCAGGACTTCCTCGATATCCTTGTCGAACATGTCGCGCATGGCACGATGGACCAAGCCACCCTCCTCATTGATGAGGCATGGGGCCATCGAGTTGAGGGTCTTCTCGCGGATCGTGTCCCACAGCTTGATGAGATAATCATAGTCCCGCTTGATCTCGGTCTTTGTCCGCTTGGCCCCGGCGGTGCGCACGATCAGGCCCATGCCCGAGGGCACTTCCAGCTCGCTCATGATCGTCTTGAGGCGTTTGCGGTCGGTGCCATTGGCGATCTTGCGCGAGATGCCACCGCCGCGCGGCGTGTTCGGCATGAGAACGGAATAACGCCCGGCCAGAGACAGATAAGTCGTCAGCGCCGCGCCCTTGTTGCCGCGCTCTTCCTTGACGACCTGGACGAGCATCACCTGGCGGCGGCGGATCACTTCCTGGATCTTGTATTTCTTCAGGAAAGTGTTGCGCGGCGCCCGGCGTCTGCGCTGAGGCTGTTTCGCAGCCGTTTCGCCCGCAGAGCCATTCTTGCCGGCGGCCGGACCATTGTCGTCGCCATTCGCGAGATCGACGACATCGTCATCGCCGGCCTCATCGCTGGCGACCCCTTCGTCATCATCATCGCCCTCGCCGATGATCTCGTCTTCATCATCCTCGTCCGGATCAAGCCCTTCGACCTCCGCGGCCGCCTCGGCCGCCTCTTTCAGAAGCGCTTCGCGATCCTCCTGCGGCAGCTGGTAGTAATCGGGATGGATCTCGGAAAAGGCGAGAAAGCCGTGGCGGTTGCCGCCATACTCAACAAAGGCGGCCTGGAGCGAGGGCTCCACGCGCGTCACCTTGGCGAGATAGATATTTCCGCGAAGCTGTTCCTTTCCGGTGGTCTCGAAATCGAAATCGTCGACCTGTTCATTCGTGGCGAGGGCGACACGGGTCTCTTCCGGGTGGACTGCGTCGATCAGCATGAGTTTGCTCATGGAACAATACCTTGTCGTCCGGCCGCGTCGCTGCCGGGCCCTGTGCCAGGCCGCATCGAATCGCGCCGGTATGTGTTTGGGGAGTGGAGCGCGCAGCCTTCCGACGCGTCCGTTCGGGCGCGAAAATGGACATCTGACTGCTACCGGCTCCGGTTTGCATTGGTCTTCCGCTATCCGGGGCGCTGGGCGCTGAAACTGCCGTTTGACCGGGCAAAGCGCTCAGAGCGGGGGGAATCCGTCTTTGGGCCGAAATTCCGGCCTCCCTACCTAATTGCAGGAGAATGGCGAAAATGCAAACCCTTTGAGCCGGCTGTCATCCAGAATGGGTTTGCCTGGCACAGTCTGATACACAAGGGGTTAAGGGTCTGTCGGGCAGACAGGGGAATGATCACCAAACGGGCCGTGACGACCAGAATGCTCTTGCGCCAGCTTGCCATCCTCCTGCTTGTCAGCCTCATTCCTGCGCTGGGCGCGCCCGGGGCGGGCGCCGAGGCGCCGCAGGTTCGCGTCGTTGGCGACGGTGTCGTCACGCGGGTGACGCTTTTCGCGCCAGCGAAACTCGAGGCCGAAGTGTTTCTCGGCGAAGACCATTCCTCTCAGAGTATCATTGTCGCATTGCCCGGGACGCCGGCGCGCGCCGGCGATCGCAAGCCGGTCAACCCCTCCACCGGGGTGAAATCCTATTCCTGGCAGGACGGAACGCTGCGGCTCGACCTTGCCCACCCGATGATGGTGGCACGAAAGCTCGACCTGCCGCCTGCCGGCAGCGAGCCGCGCCACAGGCTGGTGCTCGATCTGGCGAGGGTCTCCGATGTGCGTTTCGCCAGGCGCGCCGAGCGCGATGGTGAACGCCTTGCCCGCCGGCGCGCGAAGGCGGCGAGCCGGCTTGCCAATGCCGGCCCCGCGGCAGGGGCCACCGGGCCGGACGGAAACTATGTTATCGTCATCGACCCCGGCCATGGCGGCAAGGACCCCGGCGCCCTGGCCGTTGATGGCAGCGAGGAGAAAACGATCGTCCTCAAGGCCGCCCTCGAACTGCGCGATCTCCTGATGCAGGATTATCGCTATGATGTGCGCCTGACGCGCGACGAGGATATCTATATCCCGCTCGAAAAGCGCGTGTCGCTGGCACGCGACTGGGGAGCGGACCTGTTCATCTCCCTGCATGCCGATGCGGCCGGGTCGAGCGAGGTGGAAGGCGCCTCTGTCTATACCCTGTCGCAGCGCGGCGAGGGGCGCGTGGATCGCGAGGCGCGCAAGAATGACTGGACCATGCCGATCGAGGGCGGCGTGCCGGAGGATGTCTCCGGCATCCTCGTCGACCTCATCAAGCGCGAGACCAAGACCAATTCCGGCCTTTTTGCCCAGCTTCTCCTGCCCGAACTGGAGAAAGCCGGTCCGGTCCTGCGCAACACCCACAGGAATGCCGGGTTCTATGTGCTGCTCGCGCCGGATGTCCCGGCTGTTCTGCTCGAGATCGGCTTTCTGACCAACAGGGCCGATGCCCGCCGGCTCGCTTCACCCGAAGGCCGGCGCGCCTCCATGGTCGCTGTCGCCTCGGCCATCGACGCCTATTTCGACCGCCAGGACACCATCTACGCCCAGAACTGACCTCCGGGCCCTGTCGATCCGAAGCCTTATTGCCGGGCTGCGGTCTGCGCCGCATGCGCCATGGCGACGGCCGCCACGGCGCCATGACCGGGCACCTGGCTCTGCATTTCGCCGAGGCAGGCGGCAAAGAAGCTCTCATCAGCGGCGCCGAGCGGGTCGGGCAGCTCGGCCGAGATGTCTACCCTGACCGGATAGGGCGTTGTGTTCGTCAGTTTCCGCGTCAGGAAATCGACTGCGATTTCGCCGGATGGGTAGACCAGTTTCATTGTCCGCTCGCGCACATCCTGCGCCCGGCTCGCCTTCATCCAGCCCGAACTGCCCGCCACGAATTCGAACTCGGCCACGGCCTCGTCCAGATGGTCCGTCGAATCGCGGTGTCCGCTTGCGCTCACGGACGTGAATTCCCGGCCGATCAGGCAGGCGGCCAGGTCGAGATCATGGATCATCAGGTCCCAGATGACCGAGACATCGCCGGCACGGTTATTGGCCGGCGGCGGGCCGGCGCGCACCGATTCCAGCCGGAGCGGCACTTCATCAATGGCGAGGATTCCCATGGCCCTGGCCACGAACCGCTCCTGGTGGCCGACCTGCAACACCCGGCCGCGGGTGACCGCTTCGCCGGCCAGGATGCGCGCTGTCTGCGGGTCGAGCGCGAGCGGTTTTTCCACAAGCACATGACGGTCCTGCGAGAGGGCCCGGGCGGCGAGGTCGGAATGATGGGTCGCCGGAACGGCGACGACGACCGCATCGCAGTCAGCGATCAGTGCATCGAAATCATCATAACCCTGTGCGCCGAACCCGCCCGCCACGCGGTTGGCGCGCGCAAGATCGATATCGAAGACCCCGACAAGGCGGGTGCGCGCCGATGCGGCGGCCTTCTGGGCATGGTATCCCCCGAAGACGCCGGCGCCGGCAACGCCCACTCTGAGACGTGACAAGTTGGTTGGCTCCTGTTCTCGCGGGCCTTAGAAACCAGACAGGCCCGCGCGGCAAGCCCCGCAAGCGCGGCCGATAAGCGCTGGTTTCTTGCAAAAACCCTTCACAGGGCAACCCAGAAGGGCCAGTAATCCCGGCATGGTTCAAACAATCAAAGCGGAGGAACACCAATGACCAGCCTGGACTCGAAGGAATGGGCACTGAAATCGCGCCCGGTCGGCATGCCGCAACCCTCGGATTTCGAGATGCGCGAAGTCCCGGTCCCCGCGCCTGAAGAGGGCGAGATCCAGGTGCGCAACAGCTGGATGTCCGTCGATCCCTATATGCGCGGCCGGATGATCGACCGGGAAAGCTATGTGCCGCCCTTCCAGATCGGCGAGACCTTGCAGGGCGGGGCTGTCGGCCGCGTGACAGCATCGCGCCACCCCGATTACGAGGAAGGCGATCTCGTCTCCTCCATGGCCGGGTGGCGCGAGGCCTGGACAGCGAAGCCGGAATCCGTCGCGGCCAGAAAGCTGCCCGAGGCGGGCCTGCCCGAAGAGGCGTTTCTGGGCGTGGCCGGCATGCCCGGGCTGACCGCCTATGCCGGGATCCTGCGCATCGGGGAACTGAAGGAAGGCGACACGGTCTTCGTGTCCGGCGCGGCCGGCGCGGTGGGCTCAGTCGTCTGTCAGATCGCCAAGATCCGCAACTGCACCGTAATCGGCTCGGCCGGCGGCCCGGAGAAGTGCGACTTCGTGAATTCTCTCGGTGTCGACCATGTCATCGATTACAAGCAGGCCGGCGGATTCGACGGTCTGGTCGCCGCGCTGCGTGAGGCTGCGCCCAAGGGGATCGACGTCTATTTCGACAATGTCGGCGGCGACCATCTTGCCGCGGCGATCGAGGTCGCCCGCCCCTTCGCGCGCATGGCCATCTGCGGCATGATCAGCCAGTACAACAACACACAGCCCGCCCCCGGTCCGCACAATATCATCATGGTCGTGGGCAAGCAGCTCAAGCTGCAGGGCTTCATCGTCTCCAGCCATACCGACATGCAGCCGCAATTCGTCAGTGACATGGCCAGCTGGATCTCTTCGGGCCAGCTCAAATATGAAGAGACCGTGAGGGAGGGCATCGAAAACGCGCCCGAGGCCTTTATCGGTCTCTTCGAAGGCGCCAACAAGGGCAAGATGCTTGTCAGACTGTCCTGACGGGGCGGGCCTGACTCATGCCGGATACAGGCGGCGTTGGGGAGCCTTGCCGGAGCGGGCCGTCCCGGTAGCTCAGCGCCCCTGGCCCAGCCAGTTGCCAAGCAATGCGTGGCCATGCTCCGTCAGGAGGCTTTCGGGATGGAACTGCACACCGTAGACGGGCCGGGACACATGGCGCACGGCCATGATCTCTCCGTCATCGGTAAAGGCGTCGGCCACCAGCGAGCCGGGCAGGTCCTCCACATGCACGGCCA
Source organism: Alphaproteobacteria bacterium (assembly GCA_009909065.1). Classification (GTDB taxonomy): domain Bacteria; phylum Pseudomonadota; class Alphaproteobacteria; order Caulobacterales; family Hyphomonadaceae; genus UBA5336. The sequence goes on from JAAANZ010000057.1 coordinate 91,294, forward strand.
GGGAGTGATAGCGCACCACGTCAAATCTTTCGGGCAGGCCGGCAAAGAGCGGGCCGCCCTCATGGCGCAGGCTCGAGCGCTTGCCATGGCGGATCTCGCGTGCGGTAATGACCGCTCCGCCCAGCGCCTGCCCGATGGACTGGTGGCCGAGGCAGACACCGAGTATCGGCAGGTCAGCCGGCGCCTGGCGCACGAGATCCATGCAGATACCGGCCTCGTCCGGCGTGCAGGGCCCCGGTGACAGGACAAGACCGTCCGGTTCCAGGCCGAGCGCCTCACCGGCCGTCATCGCATCATTGCGGATGACACGGGTCTTCGCACCTGCCTCTTCGAGATAATGCACCAGGTTCCAGGTGAAGCTGTCATAATTGTCGATCACGAGGATCATGCCGGGCGTCCTTACTGGTCATGCTCGAACGCCGCGGCCAGTTCGGCCGCGCGTTTCAGGGCGCCGGCCTTGTGCAGCGTTTCGTCAAATTCGTATTGCGGATCGCTGTCGAGAACGACACCCCCGCCGGCCTGGATATGAAGCATGCCGTCCTTGATGACAGCCGTGCGCAGCGCAATGCATGTGTCCATGTCGCCGGCCCAGCCGAAATAGCCGACAGCACCGCCATAAATCCCGCGCCGCGCGGTTTCCAGCTCGTCAATGATCTGCATGGCCCGTATTTTCGGCGCCCCGGACACCGTGCCGGCCGGAAAGCCGGCGAGCAGGGCATCAACACTGTCGAACCCCTCGCGCAGGTTTCCCTCCACATGCGAGACAATATGCATGACATGGGAATAGCGCTCGACCACGAAACGCTCGGTCACCTCGACGCTGCCATAAGCCGCCACCCGCCCGACATCATTGCGGCCAAGATCCAGCAGCATCAGGTGTTCGGCCATTTCCTTTTCGTCGCCAAGCAGGTCTTCGGCCCGGCGAGCATCCTCCAGCGGATCGCCGGAACGCGGCCGCGTGCCCGCAATCGGACGGATGGCCATCCGCCCGCCGCGCACCCGCACCAGGATTTCCGGGCTGGAGCCGACAAGCCTTATGTCCCCAAGCGCCATATGGAACATGAAGGCAGAGGGATTGAGCCGGCGCAGGGCGCGATAGAAAGCGATCGAGCCACGCGCCCAGGGCGTGCTCAGCCGCTGGCTCGGAACGACCTGGAAAATATCCCCCGCGCGGATATAGTCACGCGCCGTGTTCACCATCTCGAAATAGCGTTCCCGCGAGGTATTGGATGTCAGTTCGACCTCGTCTCGCCGGGCCTCCTCGAAGCGCGGCGGCATCGGGCCTGGCAGGTCCAGGCGCTGTTCGATCGTGTCCAGATAGCGCGCGGCGGCCTCGCGCTCGCCTTCGCCAAACCGCGCGACAAGCAGGATCTCCTGGTAGAGATGATCGAAGATGATGACCAGCCGGGGAATCACCAGGAGTGCTTCAGGCACATTCAGCGCGTCGCGCGCGCGGATCGCCACGGGCTCGACATGCTGGATCATGTCATATCCGACATAGCCGAACGCGCCCGAGGCCATGGGCGGAAGCGCCTCGTCGCCGCTCGCGCGAGCGCGCGACGCGAATGTCCTGAGCGCCTCGACCGGGGCGGCGTCCATGATGGCAGGTGATCGGAACCGCGCATCGCGGGCCGTCTCGGCCTGCCCGGCGCGAATGCGAAACCACTCGACCGGGTCATGCCCGATGAAGGAATAACGTCCCAGCCTCTCCCCGCCGATGATCGATTCGAACAGGAACGTGCCCGGCGCGTCCGGGCCAAGCTTGAGAAGCGCGGAAACCGGTGTCTCGGTATCCCCGATGCGCCGGCGGACAAAGAGCCTGTCGGCCGTCATGGCCGCTCCGTGATCGAGGCCTTGTAACGCTCCAGCGCCCCCTGATCGGCGCGCAGATCGGTCGCTTCCCGGAACTCGACAAGCAGGCCGTCCAGCATGTCACTCTGCAGCGATTGGGTCAGCTGGCCGGCCACGACGCCGGACAGCACCGATACTTCCGCCTCGTCCGGCGGATTGATGGCCGTCAGCTGCAGCACGGTTCTTTCTGTCGGGCCGGGGCCCTGCACAACCGCCGTGTCGCCTTCGTCCATAGCAAACAGGCGGGCCTGCAATGCGCGCGGCAATTCGCTGTTATTGCCCGCGCGCGATATGGGCTGTTCCGTCCTCTCCAGCTCGGCCCCGACCCGCTCGGCTTCCTGCGCCAGATCGGTCTCGCCTGAAGCGATACGCGATTCGACATCCCCGGCCCAGGCGCTGAACTGGCTGGCTTCACGCTCGGCGACGAGCGCCGCGCGCACCCGGTCGCGAATTTCCTCCAGCGCCGGTGTGCGCGGCGGAAGGATATCCTGCACCTCGATCAGGCTGAGACCCTCGTCGTTTTCAACCGGGTCGCTGACCTCGCCCGGATCGAGACGGAAGGCCGTGGCCATCAGCTCGCCATTGCTCGCCAGTCCGCGCACCGAAAGCCCGTCGCCACTGCGTCCTTCCCGGGTGACAGGAAGAAACTCGATCACCGTGCCGCCAAGCTGCTCGGCGATCTCGTCGAGCGTCAGCCCCGCACCGATCAGGTCGAACACCTCGACCTCAGCAGCGCCGAACAGGGACTCGGCCTGGTTGCGCGCAACCTCATCGGCAATCTGGCCCCGCACCTCCTCGAAGGGGAGAGCCGCACCGGGCGTGACCTCTTCCAGCCGCGCCACCAGCCACAGGCCGTCCTGCTCGAACGGCCCCGCCACGGCGCCGGGCTGCGCGCCGGAGCCGAACAGCGCCTCGGCCAGCTGGTCATTGGCCAGTTCGCTTCGCATCGCGCGTCTTTCATTGACCGCCTCGGCCGCCGACAGGCTGTCGGGGTCGGCCCCGCCGGCAAGGCGCCCGAGGGCATCGCGGGCGGCCGCCTCGCTTGTCATGACCACTTCGACAAAGCGGCGGATATCGGGCTGCGAGAAGCGCTGGCGTTTCTGGCTTTCATAGATCGCGCGCAAATCATCTTCCGAGGTTTCCACCTGGTGGATGAAATCACGCGGCGAGATGTCCAGGCGCGCGATGGCGCGGCGCTCGTCAATGGAGAAGCGGTCCTGATTTTCCTGATAGAATTGCGCCACATCCTCGGGTGTCGGCGGCTCGATATCGCCGATATCCTCACGCGAGACCGTGAACCAGGCCGCCTGCCGGCTTTCCGCCAGATAGCCCGCCTGCAGGCTCTTGAGGCTTTCCGGCGGCTGAAGCGCGGCCCCGACGGCCTCGGACAGATAGTCCATGGTCAGGCTGTCGCGCACGTCGTCTTCGTATCTCTGCGGGGTCAGCTGGTTCTGGCGCAGGATCCGGCGATAGGATTCAGAGCTGAATTCACCGGTCATGGGATCGGCAAACGCGTCATTGCCACGCAATTCCTCGACAATGGCCTGCGTGCTGGCCACGGCGCCGATCCGCTCGGCATATCCGAGATTGGCCAGGCGTCCGCTCTCGACCGCGAAAAGCTGATCGACCGCACCCTGTTCGACCGCATCCTGGCGGGTCATGATATTGCCCTGATTGCGCTGGTTGCGCAGATAGCTCTCGACGCGGAAATCGAAATCCTGTTGCGTCAGGCCGCGCTGGCCAGCCTGAATGATATTGTCGCCGAGCCTGCCGGAGAAGACATCCGTGATCCCCCAGGCGGCCATCGACACGATGATCAGCGCGAAAAGGACGAGGGACGCCTTCGAGCGCAGGAAATTCCTCATCATGGTAAGCATGGCGGCCAGCCTCGCAAAGTCGCTTGAAGGGATGAGCCCTGCTTGCTAGGCGAGCGCGATGGGTCTGACAAGAGAGGGTGAGGGTTCGATGGCACGGATGGTGATCGCCGGGAACTGGAAGATGAACGGCCTGACGGAAACGCTGGCCGAAGCCGAAGGCGTCATGGCCGGTCTCGAGGCGGCGCATGATAACGCCGACTGCGTGATCTGCCCGCCGGCCACGCTCGTGCTTGCCATGGCCAACCGGGCCCGCGGCAGCCGGCTGAAGGTTGGCGGACAGACCTGCCACCCGGCCGAAAGCGGCGCTCATACCGGGGATATTTCCGCCGAAATGCTCGCCGACGCCGGCGCGAGCCATGTCATTCTCGGCCATTCGGAGCGCCGCGCCGACCATGGCGAGAGCGATGAAAGTGTTGCCGCCCGTGTCGAGGCGGCCCTGCGCGCCGGTCTCGTGCCCATCATCTGTGTCGGCGAAACCCTCTATGAACGTGATGGTGGACACACGCTCGATATCATCGCCGGCCAGCTGGCCGGTTCGCTGCCCGACAGCCTCAACGGGCAGGATTTCATCCTGGCTTACGAGCCGGTCTGGGCCATCGGCACCGGCCGCACGCCGACGCTCGAACAGATCGGTGAGGTGCATCTGGCCATACGCGAGCGGCTGTCGCAGCGTTTCGGCGAGACGGGCCAGAGCGCGCCGATCCTCTATGGCGGCTCGATGAAACCGGGCAATGCCGGCGAGATCCTCGGCGTGAGTGAGGTCAATGGCGGCCTGATCGGCGGCGCCAGCTTGAAGGCGGCCGACTTCCTCGCCATTTACGAAGCCGCCGGCTGAGGAATCTGAACACCGGGCTTGGCGCGGCGCCGAGATTTCATTATGCCGCGTGTTTCCCACCCGAACAGGGCCCAATCTTATCCATGCAGACTGTCATTCTCGTCATTCATATTCTGACCTGTGTCGCTATGACGGCCGTTGTCCTCCTGCAGCGCTCGGAAGGTGGCGCGCTGGGGATCGGGGGCGGCGGCGGTGCCGGCGGCGGGCTCATGTCCGGGCGCGGGGCGGCCGGCGCCCTGGTGCGAACGACCATGATCTTTGCCGGCGTGTTCTTCGTGACAAGCCTGACGCTCACGACACTGGCCAACAGGAACAATGATGACCGCAGTGCCGCCGAACGCGAGCTGGAGAGCGACGCGGGCGCCGGCGGCGTCGATGACATACTCGACACCGACACCCCCCTGCTTGAGGACCCGCTGAGCGAGGGAGACGCGAGCCCGGCATCCGAAGAACCGGCTGACCCGCTGGCCGAGGGTGACGCCGCTGCGCCGGCCGATCCGCTGGCCGAAGACCCGGGCGCCGGCGAGGACCCGCAAAGCGGGGACGGCGCGCAGGACCGGGCGCCGAACTAGGTCTCATCGCCGCGCGCCTGGCACGGGCACCTGCCGGCGCGGCGCGAATCAGGACAGGCTTGGCTTCCATGATCCGCTATATCTTCATTACGGGCGGCGTGGTCTCCTCACTCGGCAAGGGTATCGCGTCAGCGGCCATGGGCGCGCTTCTCCAGGCGCGGGGCTATGGCGTGCGCCTGCGCAAACTCGACCCCTATCTCAATGTCGATCCCGGCACGATGAGTCCGCGCCAGCATGGCGAGGTGTTCGTCACCGATGACGGCGCCGAGACCGATCTCGATCTCGGCCATTATGAACGGTTCACGGGCGTTTCGGCGCGCCGGTCCGACAATATCACGACCGGCCAGATCTATCGGGACATTCTCGACAAGGAACGGCGCGGGGATTTCCTGGGCGCCACCATCCAGGTCATTCCCCATGTCACCGACGCGATCAAGGATTTCGTCCTGGCCGATCCCGGTGAGGGCGTCGATTTTGTCCTTTGCGAGATCGGCGGCACGGTCGGCGATATTGAGGGGCTGCCCTTTTTCGAGGCGATCCGCCAGCTCGGCCAGGAGCTCGGCCCCGAGCGCGCGGTCTTCATCCATCTCACACTGCTGCCCTATATACCGGCGGCCGGCGAAATGAAGACCAAGCCGACCCAGCATTCGGTCAAGGAGCTGCGCTCGATCGGCATCCAGCCGGACGTTCTGCTGTGCCGCTGCGACCGGCCGATCCCGGAGACGGAAAAGCGCAAGATCGCCAGCTTCTGCAATGTCCGCCCGACCAGCGTGATCGAGGCGCGCGATGTCGGCCATATCTATGATGTTCCGGCCGCCTACCACGCCGAGGGGCTGGATGCCGAAGTGCTCAGCCATTTCCGCATCGAGGGCGCGCCGCGCCCGGATCTCACCCGCTGGAACGAGATTGCCCACACGATCCACAATCCCGATGGCGAGGTCTGTATCGGCCTTGTGGGCAAGTATACCGATGTCCCCGACGCCTATAAATCCGTGATGGAAGCGCTCGATCATGGCGGGATCGCCAACCAGGTCGGCATCGATATCCGCCTGATCGATTCCGAACAGTTTGATGACGAGCACCGACCGCTGGACATTCTGGAAGGGGTTCACGGCATCATCATGCCCGGCGGGTTCGGCGAACGCGGCGCGCGCGGCAAGATGCGCGCGGCCCGGTTTGCCCGCGAGCGCGCTGTGCCCTGTTTCGGCATCTGTTACGGCATGCAGCTTTCGGTGATCGAGGCGGCGCGTTCGCTCGCCGGCATCGATCTCGCCTCGACCACAGAATTCGGCGAGGCGGATCAGCCGGTTGTGGCCCTGATGGAAGAGTGGACGCGCGGCAATGTGAAGGAAGTCCGCACGGCCAAGACCGACAAGGGCGGCACGATGCGGCTCGGCGCTTACCCGGCCCGGCTGACACAGGCCAGCAAGGTGGCCGAGATCTATGGCCAGCGTGAAATCTCTGAGCGCCATCGCCACCGCTATGAAGTGAATGTCGAGTATCTGGAGCCCCTCGAGGCCGCCGGCGTGCATTTTTCCGGGATGTCGCCGGACGGGAAACTGCCCGAGATCTTCGAACTGCCCGGCCATCCCTGGTTCATCGGCGTTCAGTTCCACCCCGAACTGAAAAGCCGCCCCTTTGATCCCCATCCCCTGTTTGCCAGCTTCATAAAGGCGGCCGTGACGCAGAGCCGGCTCGTCTAGCACCGGTTCGGAGCCCTCGAAATCGATGGCGCAGGGCGGCCCCGCCGGCCGCCATGTCAGCATCTTGAGTCTGCTATTGACAAATAACTTTGATATGCAAAGCTATCTGTCATTCAACAGAGAAATGGAGCGGGCATCATGGCGTGGGGCATCCTCATTCTGGCAGCGGTTTTCGAGGTGGTCTGGGCGAGTGCCATGAAGGCCTCGGAAGGGTTCACACGTCCCGCCTGGACCGGTGTCACGATGGGCGCGGCTTTCATGAGCTTCTGGCTCCTGGCCGCCGCGATGCGCGTGATCCCGCTTGGATCGGCCTATGCGGTCTGGACGGGCCTCGGCGCAGTCGGCGCCTTCCTGATCGGCATTCTGGTCTTTCGCGAGCCGGTGTCGGCCGGGCGTATCATATCGGCGCTTCTGATCCTTGCGGGCATTGTCGGGCTTTGGCTGACCTCGACTGACGGGCGCGCGGCATGATGGGTTGCATCTTCGCGCCGGCACCTGTATTAGCCGCGTTTCGGATTTCCTGCGGGGCATTCCCCGTATGACGTGAACACGGATTGACACCATGGCTGTCCCCAAGCGCAAGACCACCCCTTCCAAGCGCGGCATGCGCCGTGCCCATGACCGGCTGAAACAGGCCACCTATGTCGAGGATGCCGAAACGGGCGAGTTACACCGCCCGCATCATGTCGACCTTAAGACCGGCATGTATCGCGGCCGTCAGGTGATCGAGCCGAAGGATGAGTGATCATTCCGCGCTTTTGCGCAAAGCCTGAAGATATCCGCCCCGCAGCCTGACACTGCGGGGTTTTTTGCCGGGAGGGATCGCCTGAATATGCCCGATAGCCGGTCGCCTGTCCCTGCCCCACGAAACTTCAGTCATGATACGCCCATTCTACCGGTCAGGGCCCGGATTCGCGAGAAGATGCAGGAGGCGTCATACCGTCAGGCGCGGGTTCAGGCCCCCATGAGGAACGTCGAAATGACCTTTTTCACGCCGGTCTTTTCGAAATCGACGGTCAGTTTCGTTCCCTCGGCGGTCTTGACGCGGCCATAGCCGAACTTGTCGTGAAAGACGCGCTGG
>JAAANZ010000091.1 GCA_009909065.1 Alphaproteobacteria bacterium
GGGGCGTTCAGTCATGCGGGGCGTCTCCGTGCTTCCTGTTGCGCCAGCGGCCTCGGCCGGCAAAGGGGGGCGGGCTGACGGGCCGGCCATGCAGGATGCCAGCAAAGCGGCTGCGGGGAGCACTGTTGTGAAGAACAGCGATAGGCTTTTCAAGTGGGCCTCCCGATGCGACAGACACAGTAGCGAAGCCGTGTTTCCGGCAGATGTAAAGGCCTCGCCGGGACGACTGCGAGACAGGGTTTACGCGGGGTTGATTTGCGGTAACATGCAACCAGGGTAATTGCTGGGAGGGCCCGAAGGATGAAAAACGTTTCGCGGGGCACGGGCCGATCGCGCCTGGCAACTGTGATCGTCGCCGCCGCGCTGACCGCTTGTAGCGGCGGGGGAGGAGGTTCGAGCGCGCCGGCGCCATCTCCGCCCCCGCCGCCTCCCCCGCCCCCGCCGCCTTCGGGACCAACCTTCACGCCCGGCGAGTTCGCACCGGCCTCCGGGTTCAAGGATCTCTGCGAGAATCCGCGTTCGGGTTTCGACATTGAGGGCAATGCCTATACCGATCAGCAGGGCGAGCGCATTGATGAACTGTTCTGGCTGCGCTCCTGGACGCATGAAACCTATCTGTGGAACCGCGAAGTGACTGATCGCGATCCCTATGATTTTGAGGATCAGGGGCGGGTGGCCTATTTTGACCTGCTCAAGACCGACGATACCAGAGCCTCTGGCAAGCCGAAGGACGAGTTTCATTTCAGCGAGCCGACCGAGGAGTATCTCGCGCGCGTCAATGCCGAGCCGGATTCGGGGTATGGGCTCTCGCTGGCCTTCTTCTCGAGTTCGCCGCCGCGCGATGTGCGGGTGCGCTATGTCGAGCCGAACTCGCCGGCCGCCGCAGAGCCGGTTCCGGGCACGCCGAATTTCCGGCGCGGGACACGCATTCTGGAAGTCGATGGCGTCGACGTGATCAATGCCACGTCCCAGGCCGATATCGACACGCTGAATGCGGGCCTGTTCCCGGCTGAAGATGGCGAGACGCACAGTTTCGTGGTGCAGGACCCGGGAAGCGACGAGACACGCAGCTTGACGATCACATCGGCTGACGTGACGCCCAGGGCGGTCAATCGCTCGGACATACTCGCTGCCTCGTCCGGCGATGTCGGATACATGTTGCTCAATACCTTCGGCACAGACGCTTCCGAAGAGGAGATCGCCCGGGCGATTACCGATTTCGCCGATGCCGGTATCGATGAACTGGTTCTGGATCTGCGTTACAATGGAGGCGGTTTCCTGGCGATCGCATCCCAGCTCGGCTACCAGGTGGCCGGGGAGGCGCAAACCTCGGGCAAGATATATGAACGCCTGCGTTTCAATGAGGATGCCGGCGGCGTGAATCCCGTGACGGGTTCGAGCGACAATACCATTCCCTTCTACACGACGGGGCTCGGGTTTTCTCTTGTTGAGGGCGCTCCGCTCGACACGCTCGATCTCGGGCGGGTCTTCGTGCTGTCGACCGGCAGGACGTGCAGCGCCAGCGAGTCGCTCATCAACAGCCTTCGCGGCATCGATGTCGAGGTCGTGCTGATCGGCGACACGACCTGCGGCAAGCCGTTCGGTTTCTATCCCACGGACAATTGCGGGCGCACCTATTCGACCATTCAGTTCCAGGGCGTGAATGACAAGGGCTTCGGCGATTATCCTGACGGGTTCATCCCCGGCGATTCCAGCGAGTCATTCGGTGTGCGTGTGGCCGGCTGTGAAATCGCCGATGATTTCAACAGCGAACTGGGCGATGCTTCGGAAGGCATGCTGGCTGCGGCCCTGCAATATGCCGAAACCGGGTCCTGCCCGACGGCCGCCACGGCGGTGGTCCGCTCGGCCGACCCTTCGGCTTATGCGGCCCGCGCCCCGACCCAGCCTGAGGAAATCATCCCGCAAGCCTTTCTCGACCGTGCCAATCGCGATCCGCGCCTGCCACGCGACCTGATCGAGGGGAGCGTGAAATGAGACCTGTGACCCGCGCGGCAGCGCTCGCCCTTTTCGCGGCGGGCCTGCCTGGAGCCTGCCAGATGAGCGAAGACCCGATTCCTGCCGTGCTTGCCGATGATGACGAGGCGACCCTGACGGTGCTGAAATCGGTGCTGTCGGATGCGGTTGGCCGCGCGGGCATCCGGCTCGGCGCGGGCGACCCGACAGCGGTATCGACCGTCTCTGTGCTGCCCCGCCGCCCCGTGGCGCCGAACGATCGCAGCCCGGCCATGCCCGAATTGTTCGATCTCGTTCTTCGCGGCGACACCTGCTACGCTGTGCACCGCGAGACGGGCGCGGCGCACGAACTGCAGGGAATCAGCTGCGTTCCGGCCGCGACGCGATAGCCGGTGTCAGTCCTGTCCCTCAGAGGGCCGGAATTCCAGCATCACGCCATTGATACACCAGCGCTCGCCCGTGGGGGGCGGGCCATCATTGAAGACATGGCCCTGATGCAGCCCGCAGACCGCGCAGTGGCATTCGGTCCGTGGCAGGACCATTTTAAAGTCTCGCTTGGTGGCCACAACCTCCGGGGCCACGGGCTGATAAAAGCTCGGCCATCCGGTACCTGAGTCGAATTTATGCTCCGACGACCAGAGCGCCGTGCCGCAGCCCTTGCAGTGAAAAAGCCCGTCGCGTTTCTCGTCATCATGGTTGCCGGGGGTGAAGGCGCGCTCGGTGCCTTCCCTGACGCCGACACGGTATTCTTCCTCTGTCAGAAGCTCGCGCCATTCGCGGTCGGTGCGGGTGATCTTTTCACTGGCGGACATGGTGGTCGGGGCCTCCTCGATCCGTGAATACTCTCTTGTGCAGACGTGGCGCGTTTTCCTTAAGGGGCAAGCGGAGTGCGGCGCCGGCCGGGATTCATGACGGTTAGGTCGCGTTTGACGCCGCATGGCGCAAGGAGCGGCATGACCCGGCCAGCCTGCATTACGCTGTCGGCCGATCCCGTCGGCCTCAGCCGCCATAAAGGACGGTGATCGTCTCCGCGACGAGGGCCGGGCGCTCCTGGCCTTCGATTTCGACGGTGGATTCAGAGATCATCTGCTTGCCGCCGGCCTTTTCCTGGACCGACAGGCATTTCTGCTTCAGGCGGACCTTCGAGCCGACCGGAACCATATTGGTGAAACGCACCTTGTTGGCGCCGTAATTGATCCCGCGCGTCACGCCGTCGACGCGCAGCACTTCCGGGCTCAGCATGGGGAGGATGGACAGGGTGAGATAGCCATGCGCGATGGGCGAGCCGAGCTCACGGGTGGCGCGCTCGACATCGACATGGATCCACTGGTGATCCCCGGTTGCATCGGCGAACAGGTTCACCCGGTCCTGATCGATCAGGTGCCAGTCGCTCGCGCCGATTTCCTCGCCTGCGAGGCTCTCGAGATCGTTGAAATGAATGGTGCGCGGTTCAGCCATGGTGTCGTCTCCTCCGATTGCGAATACCGCGCGGAGCTTGGCGCGCAAACATCGGCTTCGCAAGGCTGCCGCGGGGTGATATGCGGCTTGTAATCGGTCGTTCGGGAACCAAGGGCAAAACGGGAGCTGCAAGCATGTCCGATCAAACACAAGTGTCTGTCGAACCGAATTCTCAGGGCAACGCCAACCTCATCTATATCCTCTATCTCGTCGCGATCGTCGTCGGTATCACCGGCATTGTCGGCGTGGTGATGGCTTATCTGGCCAAGGACGAAGCCAGGGACAATCCGGTCCTGCTCAGCCATTACAACAATCAGATCAACATCTTCTGGAAATATCTCCTGTATATCCTTGTCGGGCTCGTGCTTTCGGTGGTCTTCATCGGCTTCCTGGTCATCCTGGCGGCGCTGGTCTGGTTCATCATCCGCAATGTGAAAGGCATGCAGGCCCTCTCGCGCGGCCAGGCCATCGAGAATCCGGGCAGCTGGGGGATCTGACCGGCGGCAGGCGTGTCCAGCCATTGAAAACTGTTCTTGCGCCCGCCTTTGCGCAGCCGGATCCGCGTCACACGATCCGGCTGTCATTATTGCCCCAATAGCGGTCGCGGATGAGCCGCTTATAGAGCTTGCCGGTCGGGTGGCGGGGCAGTTCCGGGTCGAAATCGATACTCTTCGGGCATTTGAGCTTCGACAAATGGGTCTGGCAGTGCGCCATGAGTTCCTCGGCGAGTTCCGCGCTCGGCGCATGGCCCTCCATGGGCTGGACAACCGCCTTGACGGCTTCGCCGAAATCGGGGTCCGGAACGCCGATCACGGCGCAGTCGGCGACCTTGGGGTGGGTGATGAGGACATTCTCGGTTTCCTGGGGATAGATATTCACCCCGCCGGATATGATCATGAAGGCCTTGCGATCGGTAAGATACAGAAAGCCGTCTTCATCGAGCCTTCCGACATCGCCGAGCGAGGACCAGTCCTCATGCTCGGGATGGCGCGCCCCTTTCGTCTTTTCGGCGTCATTATGATAATTCGGCGGGGGCGTTCCGCCAAAAAAGACCTGGCCTTCCTCGCCGACGGGCAATTCCTGGCCATCCTCGCCGCAGATATGGATTTCGCCGAAGATCGCGCGCCCGACGGATCCCGGATGAGCCAGCCAGTCAGGGCTGTTGATCCAGGTCATTCCATTGCCTTCCGAGCCGGCATAATATTCCTCGAGCACCGGGCCCCACCATTCGATCATCTGCTGCTTGACCGGGACGGGGCAGGGCGCGGCCGCATGGATCGCGCATTGCAGGCTCGAGACATCATATTTCGCACGCACCTCTTCGGGCAGTTTCAGCATTCGCACGAACATGGTCGGCACGAGCTGGCTGATCGTGGCGCGGTATTTTTCCAGCGCGGCGAGATATCCTTCCGGATCGAATTTCTCCATGACGACCAGCGTGGCCCCGAAGCGCGTCATCGACATGCACCATCTCAGCGGTGCGGCATGATAAAGCGGGGCCGGTGAGAGATAGACGGACTCCGCGCTGGCTCCGCACATGGCGCCGGCGATCTGCATGAGCACATTGTCGCCATCGATCGGCTGGCCCGGCTCCAGCGGCGGACGGATTCCCTTGGGCCTGCCCGTCGTGCCGGACGAGTAGAGCATGTCCGTACCGGCCATCTCGTCGCGGATCGGGGTTTCGGGATAATCCGTCCGCAGCTCTTCAACGCGCTGGAAACCGGCGATCTCGCCATCGATTGACCAGCATTCCCTGACACCTGCGGCCTCGGCGGCCGGCGCGGCATGCGTGCCGAGGCTGGCGCTGGCGATGAGCAGTTTTGCACCGCTGTCCCTGAGAATGTATTCGACTTCCGGCGCCGTCAGCCGCGAGGAGATGCAGACATAATAGAGCCCGGATCGCTGGCCCGCCCAGGCGATCTCGAAATAACGCGGCGAATTCTCCGCAAAGATGGCAAATGTATCGCCCGGCTCGCAGCCGGCCTCGCGCAGCGCATGGGCGATCTGGTTGGAGCGCGCCTCGAGCTGGGCGAAACTCACCGTTTCGCCGGTGCCGGCCATGATATAGGCGGGCTTGTCGGGCTGGGTCTTGGCATGGTGGCAGGGGTGCAGGCCCGTCATCTCGTCTCTCCCTCATACATGGCTGCGCGCGGGCGCGGCGCTTTGTCTTCGCCCCGACTTTAACCGCGCGGCAGGCAGAGGGAAGCCGTGCCTCAGGGTGAGGGGGGTGCAGGGCGCCAGAACCCGCGGAGTTGTTCGGCCATCTCCTCGGCACGCTCGACCACTGCCCAGTGGCCGGCCCCGTGTTCGACATGCAGGGGATAATTCCAACGCCGCGAAAACCGCTCTGCGGTGGCGATCGGGACATAGGGATCCTCCTCGCCCCAGAGGATCAGTCCGCGCGGCGGCAGGTTTTCCAGACCGGACTCCCAGTCGCCGCCCAATCGCAGCCCGCGTGCCGAGCGATACAGGCCGAGAATGCAGCGCTTCATGGTCGCGTCCATTTGCGCAGCCTCATGGCGCGCCAGCGCTTCGGGCAGGCCCTGATCGGCCAGTGCCCGCGCCAACGCCCCCTCGCGCATGCCGGCCATGACAAGCTCCCCGACTAGCGGGGTCGCCCAAAGGCGCGCCATCATGTGACCGCGATACTGGCCGTCGATCAGGGCATTGCTGACGGCCCAGCTGGCAAAGAGGTCGGGGCGCAGGCTGGCGGCGCGCAGGACCAGGAGTGCGCCCCAGTCATGGCCGACAAGATGCAGCGGCCCCGCGTCGCCCGCCGCTTGCGCCTGGTCTATCAGCCAGTCGACATACGCTTCCTTGGTCGGACGGAAGCCGGCGGGCGGGGCTGTGCCGAAACCCGGCAGGGCGGGGCGCAGGACGGCTTCATCGGGCAGTGCCAGCGCCTCGATCAGCGCCGACCACATGGCCGGCGTATCGGGCACGCCATGGACGAATAGTACCCGCATGAGTGTCAGGTGTCGTCGGCCGGGTCCGCTGCTGGGGCCGCTTCCGCCGGGGCGGCTTCCGCGGAGGTCGCCGGCGCGGCCGCAGACGGGTCGCCCGCCGCCGCTTCCTCCCCGCGCGCGCAGCGCACCAGCCTGTCGAGGGTTGCCCCGAGCCCGGACATCTCGATCTTGCCTGTCGTCTCGAAGGTCATTCGCACATCGCCGCGAAGCATTTCCCCCTTGCCGTAAACATCAATCGCGTTGCCATCGAGCGCCCGGATATCGGCGAAGCTCGACGTTTCCACCCAGTCAGCGCCGCCTTCGACGAAGATCCGGTCATCTTCAGTCGGCAGACCTTCATGGATGATCCGCCAGGAGGGCCGCGTATTGCCGGGCGTCATCGACATGACGAGATAGGGTTTCGGGCCCTCGAACAGCCGGTCTGTTGCAGGCTGCGGGGCGGCCTGGTCAACCGAGGGCTTGACGGCCCAGCAGCCTCCTCGCCCGCTATTTACGCCCGACCAGACCTGCCATCCATCCAGCGGCCCGCCAAAGGCCTCCAGCTTTCGGCTGGCGCGGGTGGACTCCCGGCTCGGCGTGGCCGCGGGCGCACTTGAAACGGGTTCCGAAGCCGCGGTCGGCCTGGCGCTGCTTGCCGGCTGCGGGGCCGGCTGACCAACCGGGCCGGAGGGGGCCGGACCGGGGGCAGGCCGGGCGGACGGATTGGCGGCCGGTGCGCTGTTGCGGCTGGCTCCTGTCTGTCCGGGTTCCGTGCCATCGCCCGCACCGGGCGTGCCGGCAGATTTCAGCAGTTCGAGATCGCCGGCGGCCGCGCCTGCCTCGCCATGCGAGCGAGGCGGCGACGCCGGCTGTGACGGTGCAGGTTCGAGGTCCCTGTCCGGTTCGGCAGGAAGGGAGTTGCCGGTGCTATGCTGCGCGGCAGCAGGCGCTGCGGTGGCGACACAGGCGGCGGCGAGCGCGATTCGTAATGACATTTTGATTGTCCCCAGCTTTGGCGCCGAACGGCGGCACCCTGCGCGCTTCCGTGCGACTTTCACGAAGTTAATGGAAATCCAGTCCGCCGAAAACCGTGTTTCCGGTCACAATCGAAACGGTTTTCGCTTTCCGCAATGTCAGGCTTGCCGCGCCGCAGCGTCTCGGGCCATCATGGCGTTGAAAAGTTCGGGAGGAGCCAGGAATGAAGACGCGTATCACGGAAATGTTCGGCATCGAGCACCCCATCATCCAGGGCGGCATGCATTATGTCGGTTTTGCGGAAATGGCGGCTGCGGTCTCGAATGCCGGCGGGCTCGGCATCATCACCGGCCTGACGCAGAAAACCCCCGAGGATCTCGCCAACGAGATCGCGCGCTGCAAGGACATGACGGACAAGCCGTTCGGCGTGAACATCACTTTCCTTCCCACGCTCAACCCCCCGGATTACCCGGCCATCGTCAAGGCCGTGATCGATGGCGGGGTGAAAGTGGTCGAGACCGCCGGGCGCAACCCGTCCCAGGTCATGCCCGCGCTGAAAGAGGCCGGGATCAAGGTGATCCACAAATGCACCTCGGTGCGCCACTCGCTCAAGGCCCAGGAAATCGGCTGCGATGCGGTTTCCGTGGACGGGTTCGAATGCGGCGGCCATCCTGGCGAGGATGACGTGCCGAACTTCATCCTCCTGCCGCGCGCGGCCGAGGAACTGGAGATCCCCTTCGTTTCGTCGGGCGGCATGGCCGATGGCCGCTCCCTCGTGGCATCTCTCGCTCTCGGCGCGGAGGGCATGAATATGGGCACCCGTTTCATCGCCACGAAGGAAGCCCCGGTCCACGAGAATGTGAAACAGGCCCTCGTCGCCGCCTCCGAGCTCGATACGCGGCTCGTCATGCGCCCCTTGCGTAACACCGAGCGCGTACTGACCAATGAGGCGGTGGAAAAGCTCCTGGAGAAGGAGAAGCGGCTCGGTGACGAACTCAAGTTCGAGGACATCATCGAAGAGGTCGCCGGTGTCTATCCGAAGATCATGAAGGAGGGCGAAATGGATGCCGGCGCCTGGAGCTGCGGCATGGTGGCCGGCCTCATCCATGACATCCCGACCTGCAAGCAGCTGGTCGACCGGATCATGGCCGAGGCCGAGGACATCATCGAACAACGCCTTGCCGGGTTCCAGGGCGCGCGGGTGCCGGCGCAATAGAGTGCGGTCCGCCCCCCGGTGAGCGGTGTCGCGCCCGGGGGCGGCCTGCGATCGGTCATCAGGAAAACTGATGCTTTTCTCGCGCGGTGAAACCGATGGGCGGTGATCGGGCGCGGGCCGCCACCCCGACAGGCGCGCCGGTGCGCCAAGCCGGCGCTGAAAACTCCCCACACGGACTGTGATTTCACGGTCCGCAAATTTCCCTTTTGCCCCCAAACCCTTTATAATTGCGGAAGTTTCCGAATCGTCACGAAGGGTGCCTCCGGCATGGCAGACAGCGCGCAGAACACGACCGAATACGGCGCCGGTTCCATCAAGGTTCTCAAGGGGCTGGAAGCCGTTCGCAAGCGTCCGGGCATGTATATCGGCGACACGGATGATGGCTCCGGCCTTCACCACATGATCTACGAGGTGGTCGACAATGCGATCGACGAGGCGCTGGCCGGCCATGCTGACGAGGTCACGGTCACCCTGCATGCCGATGGCAGCGCGGAGATTACCGACAATGGCCGGGGCATTCCGGTGGAGATGCATCCCAGCGAGGGTGTTTCGGCGGCCGAAGTGATCATGACCCAGCTCCATGCCGGCGGCAAATTCGATCAGAATAACTATAAGGTCTCCGGGGGGCTGCACGGGGTGGGTGTCTCGGTGGTCAATGCCCTGTCGGACTGGCTGGAACTGACCATCCATCGCGACGGCCAGGAACATTTCGTGCGTTTCGTCGAGGGCGGGCGCGTGGAAGCCCCGCTGGTCACGCGCGGGGCCAGTCCGCAGACCGCCAGGAATGAGCCTTATACGGGAACGGCGGTGCGTTTCCTGGCCGCCCCCTCGACCTTCACCATGACGGAATATGACCGCCACACCCTGGAACACCGTCTGAGAGAGCTCGCCTTTCTCAATTCCGGGGTGCGCATCGTCTTCCAAGACCTGCGCGGGCCGGAACCCTATGAGTCGGTTCTGGAATATGAGGGCGGCGTGAAAGCCTTTGTCGAGCATCTCGACCGCCAGAAATCCGCGCTGATCCCGGATGTCATCTATGTCACCGGCGAGCGCGACGGAATCACGGTCGAGGCCGCGCTGGAATGGAACGACAGTTATCACGAGACGGTGCTGTGCTTCACCAACAATATCCCCCAGCGCGACGGTGGCGCGCACCTGGCGGGCTTTCGCGGCGCACTGACCCGGATTATCAACAAATATGCCGCAGAGAGCGGGGCGGCGAAGAAGGAGAAGGTCGCGATTTCCGGCGATGATGCGCGCGAGGGGCTGACCTGTGTGCTCAGCGTGAAAGTGCCCGATCCGAAATTCTCGTCCCAGACCAAGGACAAGCTCGTTTCCTCCGAGGTGCGCCCGGTGGTCGAGAGCCTTGTCAGCGACAAACTCGCCGAATGGTTCGAGGAAAACCCCAAGCCCGCCGCGATGATCATGGAGAAGATCGTCGAGGCGGCCGCCGCGCGCGAGGCCGCCCGCAAGGCGCGCGAGCTGACACGGCGCAAGTCCGCGCTCGATGTCACCTCCCTGCCCGGAAAGCTCGCCGATTGCCAGGAGAAGGACCCGTCGAAATCCGAGCTTTTCATCGTCGAGGGGGATTCGGCCGGCGGCTCGGCCAAGCAGGGCCGCGACCGGAAGAACCAGGCCATCCTGCCCCTGCGCGGCAAGATCCTGAATGTCGAGCGCGCGCGCTTCGACAAGATGTTGTCATCCGACCAGGTCGGCACCCTGATCACCGCGCTTGGTGCCGGCATCGGGCGGGACGATTTCAATATCGAGAAGATGCGCTACCACAAGATCGTCATCATGACGGACGCCGATGTTGACGGCGCGCATATCCGTACCTTGCTGCTGACCTTTTTCTACCGCCAGATGCCCGAGGTGATCGAGCGCGGTTATCTCTATATCGCCCAGCCGCCGCTCTACAAGGTCACGCGTGGCAAGTCCGAACGCTATATCCGGGACGAGGATGAGATGGAGGCCTATCTCATCGAGGAGGGCACGAGCGGCGAGACCCTGATCCTGGATGACGGCACGCAGATCGCCGGTGAGGACCTGCGCGCGCGGGTGCGCGAGGCCTCGGCCTTCCGCCAGGCGCTTTCGCGCCTCGCCCTGCGCGCACCGGAATTCCTTCTGGAACAGGCCGCGCTGGCCGGCGCCCTCGACAGGCAGGCCGGGGACCCCGAGGCGCAGAAGACCGCGGAAAGGCTCAATCTCATCGCCGAGGAAGGCGAGGATAGCTGGCAAGGCTGGTTCGAGAACGGCGCCCTGAAACTCTCGCGCACGGTGCGCGGGGTGGAGGAGCGCGCCGCCCTCGATGCGGCCCTCCTGGCGAGCCAGGATGCCATCCGCCTGAACGAGCGCGCCGCCAATCTGCGGGACATTTATGAAAAACCGTCGCGCCTGCGCCATGAGAAATCCGGCGAGGTGGAGGTGTTCGGCCCGGCCTCCCTGCTCGACGCGGTGCTCAGATCGGGCCGCAAGGGGCTGAAGATCCAGCGCTACAAGGGGCTGGGCGAGATGAATGCCAGCCAGCTCTGGGAGACCACGCTCGATGCCAATGCCCGCACCCTGTTGCAGGTCAAGGTCTCCCATGCCGACGAGGCCGACGACATGTTCACCAAGCTGATGGGCGACATCGTCGAGCCGCGCCGCGAATTCATCCAGGACAATGCGCTGGAAGCCGAGGTGGATGTTTAGGCGGGCGCCCCCGCCCTGAGCGAACAAACCCCGTCATGGCCCTCCGGGCCATCCCGCTCGCCCCGCCCCTCACGGCGATTGGCGGCTTTATCCCGGGAGGGGACATTAGCCGCGAGGCCGAAAGCTCCTCAAGGCAGACAACCCAAACGCGTTTTTACGTAGCCACTCCGGTCATCAGACATTAGCGGCGGGAAGATCGCGGCCCACCTAGTTCACATTCGCCGGGACTTCTAGGCTTCCCAACATAGTTGCGCATCCAGACCATTCTTGCGACCATGCTAAGAGCTGTTCCTATCCATCAAGTCTGAGACACAGTCACTAATGCATGCACTCACGCAAAGAGCCTTGAGAGTCTTCGCAGTTCTCGAAGAATACCGGCAAGGTTCAAAGGACATTATCGAAGCAATACTTCCTTTCTTTAAGCCCTTGTTGGAGCCATTGAGCGGGCGTGTGTTTGAGCCGAGAGACTTCGCAAGAACGGTATCTGAAACTTACGGATGGAATTTTTCTGCAGACATAGCCGAAGAGCTCGTTACTCGCTTTGTAAGTGCCGGTTGGCTTTCCGAAACGGATTCGGCTGGCCATACTTATGTTGTTGAAGACATATCATTGGAGGACGAAGGCCTCGACACCCGAGACATTGAACACACTCTTTCAAAGGTCACTGAGCAATTTGCCGAGTTTAAACGTGAACTCTCACCGCTTACAATGTACGCGAAAACAAAAGAACAGCTATCGGATATTCTTGTTGAGTGGTTAGTTTCGATTGATGCTTACAACGAAAGCGTCCTAAGGGAAAACGCAATTCAGAAGTCTACGGAAGGCACCCTCGCAATTTACCAGGAATTGCCCGATGGAAGTAGCCTCAGTTCTGAGGACAAATATCTCTGTGCACGATTTGTAAAAAAGCTCGTAGATGAAAACTCTCACCTATTGGAATCCCTTACGGGCATCGCGGCCGCCGGTCTACTGACCGAAGTTGTTCGCGACTTCCACAAACCCGTAACAAAAGTTCAGCAGTCGACTTTGGCGATCTATCTGGACTCTTCTGTTGCCCTTGAGTTTCTTGGTGTTTCTGGAGCAGAGGCCTGTCGAAACGTCCGCTCGGTGATCGAGGGCGCGCAGTCGATAGGTTGTAGCGTTCGTGTATTCTATTCGACACTAGATGAAATGAGTCATGCACTCGATGCTGTTTTGAAGCGGGATCGGCCAGCAAGAGAAGGGCCGACTGCGACGGCTATGCGTCGAGGAGAAGTTGAAGAAGCTTATGTCCGCGAGGTTGCTCGAAATCCGTCCAGTTTTTTGGAGCGCAAGGGGATCGGGATAGTAAGGCGGTCACCTGATCAGTTTCCGAACGAGCACGATTACTTTTCCAAGGACCTTATCGAAGCTCTGTATTCGCGAATCAATTGGCATACCAACCCAACTCCAAGGCAACACGATGCTGTATCGACAGCGCTAATTATGAGAATGCGAAAGGGGGTAACCACCAGGGATATTTTCAGCGCACAGCATGTTTTTGTTACAAGGAACGGAATGCTTGCTCAGATGGCCAGGCGTTTCTGCATTGATGAGGAAATCTTGAGCAATAACGATCTTCCTCCTGTTGTTCATCAAAGACAGTTAGCCACCGCATTATGGCTGCGCACAGGCGACGGCGTCAAATCTAATGATATCCCAAGGCATGCGATGCTAGTGTTCTGAGTCAGACGTTTCTTACCTGTTTCCGCGGATTTCATCGAGCGTTTTCAGCGCGCGGCGTTCGCGGGTGAGGATGTCATCGGCGGTCTTGG
>JAAANZ010000118.1 GCA_009909065.1 Alphaproteobacteria bacterium
AACCGAAGCGGCTCATCAGGGGCTGGCACATTTTTTCAAGGTGTTGCACCTGTTCGGGAGTCCATTGCGGCCAGCGTTCCGCCCGGCTCGCCCGGGTGTTGACCTTCTGACGCCGGAGCTGTGCGTCATAAGTGTGCTCATAGGTGCGTGAGGGGTGTTGCGCCACGAAATTGATCAGGTCGCGCATTGCGGTGTCATCCTCCCCCAGAAACAGGTCTTCAAAACGGTATATGCGGCTGGCCTCGTCCTGATCGCAGAAATCGACGATAGTGTTATTGACAATCCGCCAGTCCCAGCACAGCCGTTCGAACGGGGTAAGCGCCTCCCAGTCGGGGACGAGATCCGCCTCGCCAACCATGACCGGGGTCAGGCGTTTCTGGCCGAACAGGGTGACGCGGTCACGGCCATCATGGCGCCGACCATGATTCAACCATGATACCACCCAGTCGCGCGGGTCACGGATGATTCCGACGATGCGAGCATCTGGGTAGAGTTCTCGAATCTGAGGAAGTAACCCATACCACTGGGAATAACTCTCGATGATTAGGGGGCTTTCCAGGCTGTCATAATAAGATGCGCGCTGGGCACGAACCCTCTCCAGAAATTGTATCTCATCACTCACCTTGCCCGCGAGGTGTCGCGTGGCCAGCGTCCTGATGCCAGTCTTTCCCATCAGACGGCCGAACACCATATGCCAGAGCCCGAAGGTTCTGATCTGGCCCAACAATTTTCGAGGATCTTCGACATCGAGGAGGTCCGGCTCATGGACCGAATAGGCTTCCGGTATGAAGTCACAGAGCATTTCCCCAAAATACTTCGTGCCCGTCCGGCCTCCGGAAACGATATAGGCGAGGTCTTTGTCCATGAGATTTATCCTCTGCTGGGGTTCGGGTTTTGGCTGAAGGCGCCGAGACTGGCGGCCAGAACCAATCGCTGGGACAGCCCCGCCGCGCGATCGATGGCGAGGGCGATGAAGACGGCGTCGGGGGGAAGTCCGCCGAGGGGGGCCAGCGCGGCGGCGGTCGCCTCGCGCACGCCGAGCCCGCCGGGAACCACGGCCACCGCCGACCCGACAATGCCGCTTACAGCGAGGACCGACAGCGCCGAAAGGTCGCTCGCCACACCGATCGCGGCCAGGCAAAGCCCCACGCGCAGGAGGGTCAGGAGGATCATCACCAGTTTCAGCGCCGCGACCTTCAGCCCGACTGCGGGGCTGGGGCTGAACCTGTGGAACATGGCCAGTCCGGCGCCGGTGATGGCCAGCCCGCCGGCCAGCACGGCGGTCGCGAACCAGGGCGCCTGCGCGATTGCGAAGCTCGCCGAAAAAATCAGGGCGACACCCAGCCAGATGACGGCGAAGCCCAGAGTCGTCATCCCGGCATGGCCCATGCTGGCGCCCGCATCTTTCAGGCTTATCACCCGGACCCCGGCGGCGCCGGGAACGGGCAGCAGATTGGCGGCGCTGGCAAACAGCGTGATCGCCAGGGCGCGCCGCGGCGGGAAACGCCGCCCGACCGCTTCGGCTGCGAGCATGGTCTCCAAGGTTCCAAGCAAGAGCGAAGCCGGGATGGCCGCGCCGAGCAGCCAGACCAGCGGGCGCCAGTCGAGCTGCGAGGGGTCGATTTTCGCGCTCCAGAGCGCGGTTATGAGGCCACCGGCAAGAAGCAGGAGGGCGCCGATCCATGCCGCGCGACGAACGCCTGGCTTTTCGGTGAAGCGGCGGGCCTGGTGGTTAAACCCGTTCAGTCTGCGAAGGCCCAGGGTCCCAAGCTGACTCAGCCGCGACCTGGCACCCCTATGTGCCTCTGCCTCTTCCGGGTATGGGCGTTTCATCCACCGGTTTTCCCGCTTGTCCCCGCGGACCATTGCGCGCACGGGATTGGCTCTCACCTTCCCCTAAGCCCGGCGCGGTAAAGGGCGCGTAAAGGCCCGGCCTATTCGGCCGCCGCGGGGTCGGCGTCTTCCTCGGCCATTTCAACCGCCTTCATGACGTTGAGTTCATCGCGCATGCCCAGGAAGAGGCTCAGGCAGCAGACCAGAAGGATGGCCGTGAAGGGCAGTGCGGCGGTGATCGTGCCGGCCTGGATCGATTCGAGTACATCCTTGCCGCCATTATAGAGCAGGGCACTGGCCGTGAGGCCGAGCATGGCGGCCCAGAAGACCCGCTGGGCCACGGGCGATGTGGTCTTGCCGCCCGATGTGATGCTGTCGATGACCAGCGCGCCGGAATCGGCCGATGTGACGATGAAGACGACAAGCAGCATGATGGCGGCCGTCGAGGTGATTGCGGCCAGCGGAAGACTGTCCAGCAGGTGGAAGAGGCCGAGCTCTGTCGCCTGAAGGCCGCCGCCCAGCTCGCCGGTACCGGACACGAATTGCGCGATGGCCGTTTCGCCGAAAGCGGTGAACCAGACCAGCGCGATGATCACGGGCGCCAGGACCACCACGGAGAGATACTGGCGCACGGTGCGGCCCTTGGAGATGCGGGCAATGAACATGCCCACGAAAGGTGACCAGGAAATCCACCAGGCCCAGTAGAAGATGGTCCAGCCATGGAACCAGCCCGTATCGGTGCGCCCGGTCCAGTTCGTCAGGGCCGGGAAATCGCGGGCATAATCGAACAGATGGGTGGCCCAGCCGGTCATGATCAGCAGGGTCGGCCCGAGAATGATGACGAAGACGCAAAGGGCAGCGGCCACGCCCATATTGATATTGCTGAGCAGTTTCACCCCGCCATCCATGCCGCGAAACACGGAGATGATCGCCGCGCCGGTGATCACGGAAATCAGCAGGATCTGCGACTCCACGGTTGGCGTGAAGGCCAGCGCCGTGCCCTGCAACAGGTAGGCGAGCCCGGCCGTCGCCTGGGTCGAGGCGATGCCGATCGTGGTCGCAAGACCGAATATCGTGGAAATGACGGCTGTCAGGTCGATGACATGGCCCGGCCAGCCCCAGACGCGATCGCCCAGAAGGGGATAGAAGGCCGAGCGT
This sequence comes from Alphaproteobacteria bacterium, assembly GCA_009909065.1. GTDB lineage: Bacteria > Pseudomonadota > Alphaproteobacteria > Caulobacterales > Hyphomonadaceae > UBA5336. Next base: position 2,992 of record JAAANZ010000118.1, read on the forward strand.
ATGGTGAGCGGCAGCCCCTTGTTGAAGGCGAAGAAGCCGAGCGCCAGCCCGACGACGGCATAGATGCACCAGGGCGTCAGGCCCCAGTGGAAAAGCGTGGCGCTGAAAGCCGCGCTTCGCGCCTGGCCTGTTTCCGCCTGAATGCCGAGCGGTGTGGAGTCTCCACTTCCACCGCCCGAATAGAAGGAGAGCGGTTCGGCCACGCCATAGAACATGAAGCCGATCCCGACACCCGCGGCGAAGAGCATGGCCAGCCATGAGGCGAGGCCGAATTCGGGCCGCGAATCCATGCCGCCGAGCCGGATGCGGCCCATGGGCGAGACGGCGAGCACGAGGCAGAACAGGCAGACCACCAGGCCGACGAGCGCAAAGAACCAGTCGAAATTCGCCAGGGCCCAGTTCTGCGAAGCTTTCAGGCCATCGCCTGTCACTCCGGGGAAGATCAGCGTTCCCGCGGCAAAGATCATGACCAGGGCTGCGCTCAGGAAAAAGACCGGGTTGTGAAGGTCCAGACCCCACAACTCGACATTGTCCTGACCGACCTCATAGTCGGTTTCATACTCGGATTGTAGCTCCGGCTCACTCATGCATATCTCCGGGACAACGGGGCCCGCCTGCACCGGCAGGATCACGCTTTGCGTAACAAATAATTAGAGCGCGTGAAGGGGTGCGTCACCCTCTCCCAACACAAAAACTCGACCATCGAACGGCTTTTCATAGAGGAATAAAACAGCGTGACAATTTAGCAACTAGTATAGACCGTTGAAATAGAACGAAAATTTAAGGGTTAACGCGAGGTCATGATCCGAGTCGCTGAGATTGTCCGGTCTTCAGCCTTTCAATCGGCGAACTACTTAGGTAAGCAATTCCGGTCCAATTCGGAATCATACAGCGCCACAAATGGCGATGTCTGACCGGCCGCCGAGGGCGGCTGAAACCTTTCAAACCTAGGGGTATGCCCATGTTCAAGTTCAGGAATGGTACGTCGATTCTGGCGTTGACGGCGGCGTTTGCCGCGTCCGGCGCAGTGGCTCAGGAAGCCGGCGATGGTGACCGCCGCCTCAAGACGGTGACGGTCACCGCGACCAAGACAGAAGAGTCGGCGCAAGACGTTGCCTCGGCCGTCCAGGCGGTCGATGAGGAGTCGCTCGACGAGCTGCGCATCGGCAATTTCGACGATTATGTGAAGCAGCTGCCGAGCGTGAATTTCGGCGGCCGCGGCCCCGGCCAGTCGACCGTTTATATCCGCGGCATGGCCGTCCAGCCGATCACCGTCCTGTTGTCGGGGGCGCAGGGCACCGTGCCGAACGTGGCGCTCTATGTGGACGAGCAGCCGGTCACGGCGCCGGGCCGCAACCTGGATGTCTATGCGACCGACCTGGAGCGGATCGAGGTGCTGCCCGGGCCGCAGGGCACGCTGTTCGGTGCCTCCTCGCAGGCCGGCACGGTCCGCCTGATCACCAACAAGCCGGAAACCGACGGTTTCGACTTCGGGGCCGACACGAGCGTGTCCTTCACCGAGGAAGGCGAGATGAGCACCGGCCTGGAAGGCTTCATCAACGTGCCGGTGATCGAGGACAAGCTGGCGCTTCGCGGCTCCTTCTACTCGATCCAGCGCGGCGGCTATATCGACAATGTGCCGGGCACGTTCACGACCGATCCGTCCGTCAACCCGGACTCCACGGCCACGCCCGATGCGATCAGCTATGAGACCGCGACGAACAATACCCTGGCCGAATCCGACTTCAACGATTCCTCCTATGAAGGTTTTCGCATCGGCGCGAAATACATCATCAATGATGACTGGGATGCGCTCGTGCAGTATCAGCGCCAGGACCTGACGGCGAATGGCGTGTTCGACTATGACCCGGAAGTCGGCGATCTGGAGGTCGAGCGCTTCTTCCCCGATGAGCTTGAAGACGAGTTCGAGCGGATGGCCTGGACAGTGGAAGGCCGGATCTCGATGCTCGATGTCGTGTATACCGGGTCCTTCCTCGACCGGAACATCGACCAGAAGGTGGACTATACCGGCTATAACAATTCCGGTGCTTTCATCAGCTATTACACCTGCACCTATTCCAATCCCGACTATATCGTGAATTACGGGCTTGACCCGAACACGACGGCGGTCACACCGGAAGGCAGGCGCTGCCTGAACCCGGTCAAGGGTGCAATCATCGACCAGAAGCAGAAGCGCAACACGCACGAATTCCGCTTCTCTACACCGGAGGAAAACCGCTTCCGCGTCACCGCGGGCGTCTTCTATGATGATTTCGAGCTCGAAACTGTGGATAACTACCACTATTTCGCCTACTTCAATGGTGCGGATCTCGGCTTTGCGCCGAATGCGCCGATCTCTGACGCGGTGCAGATCGATTCAAGCACGCGTGCGCCGACCGTCGCCTTCTTCAATGATATCCGGCGGACCGAGGAGCAGATCGCCTTCTTCGGCGAGGCCACCTATGATCTCATCCCGGACACGCTGAGCGCGACGATCGGGGCGCGGGCCTATGACATCGAAAGCGATTTCGAGGGCTCGTCGAATTTTGCCGACGGGATCTTCCAGGGCTCGACCAATACCGATCGCGGTCGCGACTATGACGAGTCGGGTGGCCATACCGACGAGCCGCTGACCACCGATGGCAGCGTGTTCAAGGCGACGCTTTCCTGGACACCGAACCAGGACATGCTGTTCTACGGCACCTGGTCGCAGGGCTTCCGTCCGGGCGGCTGGAACCGTGGCGGTGGCCTCGAGTCGGTCAATCCGGAATTCCCGAACGTGGAAACGACCTGGGACACGGATGATGTCGAGAATTATGAGCTTGGCTGGAAGACCTTCCTTCTGGACGGCAACCTTCAGTTCAACGGCAATATCTATTTCATCGAATGGACCGACATGCAGGTCTCGCGTTTCGACCCGCAGAACGTGTCGATCCTGACCTTCGTTGAGAATGCTGCCGACTCCGAGATCTTCGGGATCGAAGCCGATGCGGCCTGGGCGCCCACCGACAATCTCACCCTGTTCGGCGCTGTGTCGTACAACGATACGGAGCTGACGGCAGTGAACGCCCGCGTGGTCGAAATCGCCCCGATCGGCAGCGAGCTGCCGCTGGTTCCGGAACTGCAGTTCGCGGGCCGGGCGCGTTATCAGTGGGAGGTCGGCGACTATGATGCCTTCGCCCAGGGCGGTATCCAGTATGCCGGCGAAAGCTTCTCCTCCCTCGTGGAGGCGGTGCGTGAGCAGCAGGACAGCTACACCACGGCTGACGCGTCGATCGGCGTGATGAAGGATGAATGGACGGCGGAACTCTTCGTCGACAATCTCACCGATGAGCGTGCCGAACTGTTCATCAACGAGCAGGACGACATCCCGCGTATCACGACCAATCGCCCGCGGACGCTTGGCCTGCGCGTGTCCTACGACTACTAGGACGGACAGCGCCGGAAGACCTGATCGAGGGGGCGGCCCGGCGGGCCGCCCCCTTTTGTTGCATGACGAGAAGGACAGCCCCATGGATGAAGCCAGCCCAACGGCCCGTGACACGGCCCTGAAGACCGCCCGGCAACATCTCGAGGCCGGCCGCCATGATGCCGCGCTTGACGCAATTGCCCCGCTCCTCGCGCAGGATGGGGAGGATCGCGACGCGCTTTACATCCGCACGGTTGCCCATCGGCTTGCCGGGCGCATCGATCAGGCCGTTCTGGCCGGCGATGCTCTCTTGGCGGCTCATCCCGATTATGGGCGCGGTTTTCAGGAGCGCGCGCAACTGCATATGGCCGCCGGTGAGCGTGAAGCGGCGGCGGCCGCGTTCCGCAGCGCGGTCACGCTGAACCCGGCCCTGCATGCCAGCTGGAAGGCCCTTTCCACGCTCGAAGCTGAGCTGGGCCATCCGGACGCCGCTGAGATGGCGCGCGAGCAGCATGCCTATCTTGCCGGCCTTCCGCCCGAGATCGCCTCGGCGGCGTCCATGGTGCATGAGGGGCGCCTCTACCGCGCCGAACAACTCTGCCGCCACTATCTGCGCCGCGAGCCGCGTCATGTCGAGGCCATGCGCCTGCTGGCCGACATCGGTGCGCGCACGGGTGTCCTCGATGATGCCGAATTCATCCTCGACAGCGCGCTGGCCTTTGCGCCCGACCATGAAATGGCGCGCTTCGACTATGTTGGCGTGCTTCTGAAACGCCAGAAATATGCCCGCGCGCTGGAAGAGGCTGAAAAGCTCTGCGCCGGCCATCCCGGCCTTGCCGCCTTTGAGTCGGTGCGCGCCCAGGCGCTCTCGGCGGTCGGGCGTTATGAGGATGCACTGGCGATCTATGATCGGCTGCTTGGCGAGGCCCGCGACCCTGCCGGGCTGCACCTGCAGCGCGGCCATGCCCTCAAGACGATCGGGCGCCAGGATGAAGCGGTCGCCGCCTATCGCGCCGCGCATGAGATCCGCGGCGATTTCGGCGATGCCTGGTGGAGCCTCGCCAATCTCAAGACCTATCGTTTCAGCGAGGCCGAGCTTTCCGAAATGGAGCGCCGTGAGGCTTCGGACCGTATTGCCCGGCCCGACCGCTATCATCTGTGTTTTGCCTTGGGAAAGGCCCATGAGGACCGCGGCGATTTCGAGCGCGCCTTCGGTTATTACGAGCGCGGCAACCAGCTGAAGAAGGACGAGCTGCGTTACACATCGGAAGCGATGCAGCGCGAATTCGACCGCCAGAAGGCGGCCTGCACCCCGCAGTTGTTCGACGCGCGACGCGGGTCCGGCTGCCCGGCGCCGGATCCGATCTTCATCCTTGGCCTGCCCCGGGCGGGATCGACGCTGCTCGAGCAGATTCTCGCCTCGCACAGCCAGGTGGACGGCACGATGGAACTGCCGCACATCCTGGCGCTGGCGCACCGGCTTTCAGGGCGCCGGCGTATTGACGAGGCGCCGCTTTATCCGGCCAATCTCTCCGAAATCCCCGCGGACAAGCTCGCCGCATTCGGCCAGCGATATCTCGATGATACGGCCGCCAACCGCGCCGGCGCGCCCTTCTTCACCGACAAGATGCCGAACAATTTCCGCCATATCGGCCTTATTCAACTGATCCTGCCGAATGCGAAGATCATCGATGCGCGGCGCGATCCCATGGCCTGCTGCTGGTCGGGCTTCAAGCAACTCTTTGCCGAGGGCCAGGAATTCACCTACGGCCTTGAGGAGATCGGCCATTATTACCGCGGTTATGTCGACCTGATGGACCATTGGGACACCGTGCTGCCCGGCAAGATCCTGCGCGTCCAGCATGAGGATGTCGTGGCTGACCTCGAAGGGCAGGTGCGCCGGATCCTCGATCATTGCGGCCTGCCCTTCGAACAGGCCTGCCTTGATTTCCACAAGACAGAGCGCGCCGTGCGCACGGCCAGTTCAGAGCAGGTTCGCCAGCCGATCTCCGAGAAGGGCCTGGAGGCCTGGAAGCCGTTCGAGCCCTGGCTTCAGCCCTTGAAAAAGGCTCTCGGGCCAGAGCTTGCGCCGGGCTGAAGGCGCCAGAGCCCTGTCCGGACAATCGCCGGGACGCGAAGGCCTTGATTTTTTCTCAATATCCGTATACTTTGAATTTCAAAGTCATAGAAATCATGCGGGAGCAAGTCATGTCTCAGTCGAGCCTGGCGGATGATCTGGACTATCTTCGTGAACTGGCCAGTTCGGGAGCGCGGGCGCCGCTCCTGGGCGGGCGTTTTCTGGCCTGGTGGGGCGGAGTGATCACGATCGCCTATTCCTGCCATTATGCGGTCCTCAAGGGCGCACTGGCCGCCAAGCCAGAGGCGATCAACCTGATCTGGTTGGCGGCCATCGGCATCGGGCTGGCGGGCTATTTCGCGCTTGTCAGGCTGATGCCGGACAAGCCCGGGCACGGTTCAGCCGGCAACCGCGTCATGGTGGCCGTCTGGTCGGCGGCCGGCTTTGCGATCTTCGCCTTCTTTGTGGGCCTCGTCCTGTCGCAATTCGTGTCACCGGGAGCCCTGCACCCGAATGCCTCGCTGCCGCTGGTGTTTGCGGTTTACGCCCTCGGCCTGATCACGACTGGCACGCTGGGCGGCGACAGGCTGCTTTCCGGGGCGGGCCTGGCCGCGCTTGTCTTTGTCGCGCTTACAGGCGCCTTCCAGGCCCATGCCGAACTCTACCTGATCGGTGCGGCCGGTGTCGCGCTGACGGTGTTCCTGCCGGGCCTTGCGCTGCTGCGCCGTGAACCGGCCAGCGTGGTGTGAAGCGGATTGGCGGCGTCCTGCTCCGAAGCTGCTCCAAGGGGCCAGTTCCATGGGTGATGAGAATCCCTTCGACCACAGTTCCATAGACGACGTCATCCATGGCCGCCTGCGCCTGGGCATCATGGCCTATCTGTCAACGTCCAGCCCGGCGGTCTTTGGCGAATTGCGCGACACGGTCGGCGCGACGGACGGCAACCTCTCGACCCATTTGCGCAAACTTGAAGATGCCGGCTATGTCAGGCTGGAAAAGCGTTTCGTCGGCCGCCGGCCCCAGACGCGCGTGCACCTGACGCAGTCCGGCCGGACCGCCTGGATCGCCTGGATAGACCGCATGCGCCACCTCATGCAGGCGGGCGAATAAAGCGCTTCCAGGCGGAGTGGGCACCGGTTCGCGGTTCGGAAGCGCGTAAAAACAAGGCGTTGAAGCGGCGCGTTGATTTCATTTCAGAACGTTCCGCGTCTGCCCTGGCCCGCGCCCCGCGACTTTCACGCGCGGCGCGCGCGAAAGAATTCGCGCAGCAAGCTTGCCGCAGCCTCCGCATGGCCGGTGTCCTCGATAACCGTGGGGCGCCAGTGACAGGTTGGCTGTTCGAAGACGCGCGGGCCATGCAGGACCGCGCCGCCTTTTGCGTCCCGCGCGGCAAAGACAAGCCGGCGGAGGCGCGCCAGGCTGATGGCCCCGGCGCACATCGCGCAGGGTTCCAGCGTCACATACAGGTCCAGGCCCGTCAGCCGGTAATTGCCGACTTGTCTCGCCGCCGCGCGCAGGGCGAGGATTTCGGCATGGGCGGTCGGGTCGTGGTTGGCCACGGGCTGGTTCGCACCTTCCCCGATCACCGCTCCGCTGGCGGGGTCGATCACGACGGCCCCGACCGGGACCTCGCCGGCCCGCGCGGCGCCTTCGGCCAGCGCCAGGGCGTGTTGCATGGCCGATTGCGGGCTCATGCGGTAATGGCCCCGCCGCTATCCGGGACGTCGCGCATCGCCGTCATGGCCCTTCCTCGGCGCAGAATTTCGGCAGAGACGGGGTGTTCCATTGCAAGCCCTTCAGGCCGCGGCCGGTCGCCGGCACCGCGCGGCGGCCTGTCATACACGATGAGGCGCGCAGGCGCCTGCGCGCGCGCGGTGATTGTTGCCATTGCGCGCCTCCCTTTCTCTTGCGCGCGATGCTACACCCGCGCGTCCCGGATAGAAATGGAAAGGCAGACGGATGCGCATCGTGGCGGGCCGGTATGGCGGACGGGCGATCACTGCGCCAAGGGGGCGTGGCACGCGCCCGACGAGCGATCGCGCGCGCGAAGCCCTCTTCAACATAATTTCCCATGCCGACTGGGCGCCGCAACTGGAAGGCGCCCGGATTATCGACCTTTTTGCCGGCTCCGGCGCGCTCGGCCTGGAGGCGATATCGCGCGGGGCGCAATTCTGCCTGTTCGTGGAGACCGACGCCGGGGCGCGCGGTGCGATCCGCGAGAATATCGAGGCGCTCGGGCTCCATGGCGTCACGCGCCTGCACCGGCGCTCGGCAAGCGATCTGGGCAAGAGGCCGGCCGGTCTCGGCGCTCCATTCGACCTGGCCTTCCTGGACCCGCCTTATGGGCAGGGCCTTGCCGAACGCGCCCTGGACGTGCTGGCCAGCGGCGACTGGGTCGCCGCGGGCGCGCTGGCCATCGTGGAGACGGGCGCAGGCGAGACGCTCGCGGCGCCGGGGTGGCGCGAGCTTGACATGAGAGAGCAGGGCGCCGCCTGTCTCTGGTTCCTGGCGCGCGCCGGCTGAGCGTATCCGTGCCTGAAGCGGCGCGTTCCCAATCGGAATCAACGGGCCGCTTCAAATCCTTGTTTTTACGCGCTTCCGGACGGCGAACCGGTGCCCACTTCGCCTGGAAGCGCTTTATTCCAGCCGCAGGAACTCATCCTCGATATCGATCGTGGAGTCGCGGCCCACGGAGTCGAGACAGGTCAGGCACCAGCTCTCGGCATGGCTGCGGCCAAGATCGCGCAACTGTTTCAGGAAGCTCCAGCGGGTATCATACTTGCTCTCCAGCGAGAGCTCGCGCAGCGCTTCGCCGCCATGGATGGCATGGATATTAAGCCGCCGATATTTGCGCTTCACCCGGTCGGCCAGCCAGTTTTCGTCGAGCAACTTGCGCACGAAGGAGATCGCGCGCAATTCGCCCATCAGCGCCGAATTGAAACTGATTTCGTTCAGCCGGTCCTGTATGGCTGCGGCCGAGCGCGGCGTGCCGCGGCGCACCAGCGGATTGAGCAGGACAAGCAGGACATCTCCCGGCGCCTGCGAATAGATCAGCGGGAAAAGCGCCGGATTGCCCAGATATCCCCCGTCCCAGTAAACCTGTTCGTCGATCTCGACGGCCTTGAAGGTCTGGGGCAGGCAGGCCGAGGCGAGGGTGGCTTCGAGCGTGACCTCATCGCCCTGAAAGATCCGGACCCGCCCGGACTCGACGTTGGTGGCCGCGATGTGCAGATCGACCGGCGCCTGGCGAACGGCTTCGAAATTGATGGAGGAATCGAGCGCGTCGCGCAGCGGATTATAATCGAAGGGATTGAGATCATACGGGCTGGCAAAACTCGTCAGCGCGGTGGCGAAATTGAAAGGCGTGAAGGCGGTGAACGGGTTGAAGGCCTCGAAACTGCTCTGCAGCGGGGCCGGCGCGATGGCCTGCAGCGGGGCCCCGCGACGCGAGACCTCGTGCCAGAAATCCTCCAGCGCGGCGCGCGCGCCTTCCAGGCCATTCTCATGAAGGCCGCTGGCCAGCGCAACCGCATTCATCGCCCCGGCCGAAGTGGCCGTGATCGCCTTGAACTCGAGACCTGTTTCCTCGAGGAGGCGGTCAAGCACCCCCCATGTAAAGGCGCCATGCGCGCCGCCGCCCTGCAGGGCCAGGCTGATTGGTCTGGGTTTGGTCAATCTGGATCCCTCTGCCCCGTCTCGTGCCCTCGAAAAGCCCGCAACAATGATGCATCGCAGCAAAAAACGTCAAGAAAGCGGCACATGACGGGTCTGCCTTGGCTCATTCCGAAAGGCAATTCGCATGCCGGGGGCGCCGGGCTTGAAAGATATTGATTTCCCCTGCGCGAGGGCGCGTCATCCATCATCAGTGTCAAAGGAAAAAGGAGGACAACATGACTTACGCACCTTTCGATCTATCCGGCAAGGTGGCGCTTGTGACAGGCGGCAATCGCGGGATCGGTTATGGCATGGCTGAGGCGCTGGCTGCCTCGAACGCGCATGTGGCCGTCTGGGGCCGCAAGCAGCCGGCCAATGACGAGGCCGTCGCCGCATTGTCGAAGCTGGGCAGCGGCGAAGTGAAGGCCTGGCAGGTCGATGTGGCCGACGAGCAGGCGGTGGTTGATGCCATGGCCGAGACCGAGCGCGCCTTCGGACGGATCGACAGCTGTTTCGCCAATGCCGGTGTCGGCTTTGGCGCCCCTTCCTTTCCGGAAATGGACACCGACACCTGGCGCAAAAACATGGTGGTCAATCTCGACGGCGCTTTCTGGACCCTGAGAGAGGCGGCGAAATCCATCGTGGCGCGCGCCAAGGCTGGCGAGCCGGGCGGGTCTCTTGTCGGCGTGGCCTCGCTCGCGGCGATCGAGGGTGCTGCGCGCAACCAGGCCTATGCCGCCACCAAGGGCGGTCTCATTTCCATGTTGCGGGCCATCGCGGTTGAACATGCACGCCACGGCATCCGCGCCAATGCCATCCTGCCGGGCTGGATCGCCACGGACATGACC
>JAAANZ010000063.1 GCA_009909065.1 Alphaproteobacteria bacterium
GCCACGCGATATGATAGGCTGGGCGAGCCCGCTGATATCGCCGAAACGCAACTGACGCGGTTGCAGGCCCGGGGCAGCCGGCTCGAAGACACGCTCGAGGCTGAGGCGTATTCCCGCGCTGCCATCCTCGTTGCGCGCGCTGCGCAACCGCGCTGTGGCCAGCAGTAAATCGCCGGCCAGTTCGAGGTTGCGATCGGTGCGAATTCCCTGCGGGCCGGCGCGCAGGTCGAGGCTGATATCGGCGGTCGGCCAGCTCAGCCATTGATAGGGATTGTCGATTTCCTCATAGTCAGGCCGCGCTTTCGCGCCCGTGGATTCCAGGCGCGCGCGCACGGCTTCGCGCTCCAGTCTTGCCTCGAGCGGCAGAGGCTCGCGGGGCTCCATCCGCAGCGTCAGCGCGCCGGAATCGTAGGAAAAATCGATGGGCAGGATGTCCGAAAGCGCCGATCCTGTCAGACACCAGCCATCGGGGGTGGCGAAAGTGCGCGCTTCGAGACTGATCGGGTCACCGCGGCCAAGCCGCACGGACTTTCCGGCAAAATCGATGTCTATGGTACGCTCGCGCGCCAGGAACCAGCCCCTGGCCCCTTCGTCATCAACGTCCACTGGCGCATCGACGGCGTTGAACAGTTCCGATGCTACGACACACAGGCCTTCGGGGCGTTCATAGGCCGTCAGTGTCCCGGTCAGTTTCAAACTTCCAAGGCGCAGGCCGACAAGACGCACATCATCCTCGCCCGGGCGTTCGTCGGGGCCTGCATCAAGACGATCCCCATCCCCGAAAAGGGTCGTGAACGGGTCCTCCTGCGCCTCGGCGATCCAGCAGGAGGCGAGCAGGACCGATGCGACCAGCAGCCGGCATACCAGACGAAACATCGGTCCCGCTCCTCACCCGACCGGCCCTCAATTCACGGTCGTAGTGATTTCGGCGATCTTGCCCGGGCGTGCCGGATCGGAGGAGACATAGGCGATACGCACGGTCTCGCCTTTCAGACTCTCGGCCAGCTCCGTCGGCATCGGAAGGACGACGTCACGTTCGGTATTGGGCGTATAGACCGCGATGCCGCGGGCGTAGTAGACCGGCTCGCTCCGGCCTTCGACGAAGATCTGGATGTCGCCATAGGTGGAGCGCTCGCCGGTGCGGGTCAGGCGCGCCACGAACAGGGTTTCGCCCGCCTCATCGCCAGGCGCGGTCGCAGCCGTCTCGATCTCCACATCAGCCTCGAGCTCGCCGACACGGACGATGACCGGAATTGTAAGTGAGCGCACCGCGATGAGTTCGATGGAAATGTCGTCGCCGGCAGAGCTTGCCGCCTCTGTTAGCGTGCGCCCGGCACGGGTCGGCGCACCCCGCACGCGCAGGTGCGAACGGTATTCGCCAGGCTCCAGCCCGCGGGTCCGGGCCGATACGCGGAGGGTCTGGCGGCCACCGGGCTCCAGCATCGCACGGCGCGGAGAAAAACGGACCAGTCCATCGGCGAAAAGCTCGCCTTCGCGCGCTTCATCTGCCGCTTCCAGCGAGCCGTTCAGGCGCATCCGGCGGTTCTCGAGGCTGATGCGGTAGGCACCCTGTTCAGTGCCCTTGTTGACCAGGACCAGCTCTGCCGAGCGGTCCGAATTTTCAAGCACGACACGCGTGGGCGCGATCATGAGCTCGCTGTGTGACAAAGGTGCGGCGAGGGCTGCCACACCGGCGATGAGCGCGGCCCTGATGGGACGGAACATGAGGGTATTCCTTCTGATTGAGGGCTTTGGATATTCAGCGGGGAGGGAGGCTTCCCGGGCCCAGACACCCGAATTGAGGAGCGCCAGGCCCCGGGAAGCGGCGATACGCGGGAGGGCGGATGGTCCGCGCCGATTGGCGCAGACGGGTAGAGGAGCTGTGCACCCTCCCGCGCAAGGCCGGGGCTTACTGGTATTCCACCGCCACGGTGAAGGCACCGGTGTAATCTCCGGCGGCCTGGTTGGCGGCGACAGCGAGCGTGCCGCCCACGGTGAAGTCGTCAGCGCCGGACGCGAGCGTGCCGTTCGACTTCGAGCCCGTGAAGCCGTCAACGGTCATGGATGCGCCATTGCCGTTCGCGATCTGGATCGTGTTGGGCAGGTCGATCGTATAGGAAGCGTCGGCCTCGCCGGTCACTTCGAACTTGGCTGCGGTATGATCGTCGGTCAGGCAGGTCAGCTCAGCGCCGCAGGTCTTCGCACCCGCCGGCGACACGACAACGCTGTCGTCGGCGGTCAGGCTCGGCGCAACCGTGCCGAAATAGAGTGCGCTCACGTTCGAGATCTGCAGCGGCGCCACGATCTTGGCACCGGCTTTCGATTCGACCTCCGCGGCGACGGCGGCGTTGGCCATCAGGGAAACGGCGGCCATGGCGGAAAGAAGTTTTTTCATTGGATCATCTCCTGTTCGGGTTTGCGGCGCGGCTTCATTGCCTGCCGACGCCGACAGAGATGACGGAATCTTTCGGTCCGGTCTGCTGACCGGACAGTCGCCAGGGGATATCATACGAAGGTCATGACCTGTCCGAACGGTCAGGCCGGCACTTCACTCTGGCAGGTTGTGCCGAAGCCACAGGGTCGATCTTCCATGTCACCCCAGGCTGGACGCTCCGGACCTGTTCTTGCGCAGGTCCTGATTCGATACCGATGGCGATTGCGCTGAACTCGCGCGACCGGGACGGATATGTCAAAGGCCGAGGATCGAACGCCAGGACTGGTTTTCGATCGCTGCGTGGATCGCTCTTTTCAAACGCTCCGGCGCGATCGGCTTGGTCAGTATGTCCGCAAAGACAGGATCATGCTGGATATAGCCACTCTGGCCCGAGTAAAGGATCATTGGCAGGCTGGCCCTGGCGGCTCTGGCCCGCCGGGCGAGTTCGTTACCGTCCATTGCGGGCATGGTCAGATCGGTCAGCAGGACGTCCAGCCTGAAGCTTTCGGTTTCAATCCTGTCCAGTGCACACGCCGCATCGCCTTCCCAGATGGCATCGAAGCCCAGGCGCACGAGTGTCTCGGTGAGCATCTTGCCGACCGCGGCATTGTCATCGACCACCAGCACGCGCACGCGCTCGCCGATGTCCCCTTCGAGGCGATCGGGCACTGTGTCGGACGCGCGGGCACCCGCCGGCTCACCGAAATGGATCCGGAAGCATGTTCCATTGCCGGGCGAGCTCTCCACCTCGACGCCGGCCGTGCGCGAATCCGCGAGCGCCTTCAGCGAGAGAAGGCCCAGTCCGCTGCCGCGCATGGGCGGCTTTGACGTGGTGAAGGGCTGGAAAATTTCCTGAAGTCTGGATTGGCAAATGCCGGGCCCGGTATCGCACATCTCCAGCACAACGGTTCCGGTGCGCCCGGTCTCGCCAAGGCAGAAGCTGTGAGCGTCAGGCCCGGGGGAAAGCGAAGGCTGAAAGGAAATATTCACCGACAGCACGCCACGTTCTCCCATGGCTTCGAAGGCGTTCTTGGCAATGTTGATCAGCGCACGCGACAGAAGCACTTCATTGCAGCGCACAATCGCGCTCTCGGGCAGGTTTGTCTCCACGCGGATCCCCGCCGGGCGGATCGCCCGGGAAATCGCAAGCCCGGTCCGCAACAATTTGACCAGGTCGATCTCTTCGGTCTTCTGAATATCATTGTGGCGATCGACTTCCAGCGAGCGGACAACGTCGGAAGCCTGTTCGGCCGCTTCCAGGATGCGCGCGGCACGATCATGCGATTCGCCGCCTTCCTGAAGATCGGACTGCAACAGCCGCGCATAGCCGGAAATCGCGGCGATGAGATTGTTGAAATCGTGAGCAACCGCATTGCCCAGAGTGAACAGCGCTGCTTCATGTTCAGCCTTGCGCAACCGGGCCTCTAGCTCATGCGCCTCGCGTTCGCGCTCAAGACGTTCGCCGATTTCGCGGGTCGCGCAGATCAGCCCGCCATCATTGCGCAAGCTCAGCACGACTTCCTGATGGACCGGTGCACCGGCCTTCGAACGGCCGGTGACTTCGCCGCGCCAGTGCCCGTTTTCAAAAAGATCCGGCATGGCGACTTCGTCGATGTAGCGTGCCGTGTCATCCTCATAGAGGTCGGACCAGAGCTGTCCGATCAGTTCATGCGTCTCATAGCCAAACATATGGGCATGTGCGGTATTCATGTGGGTGAAGATGCCATTCGCGTCAGCCAGCGCGATACCGTCACTGGCCGCCTCGACGGCGGAGGCCAGCGCTCCCGCCCGGCGCGCCTCCGCCTTCAAGCGCTCGCACGCGTCAAACAGTTCCGTCGACTTGGCTTCCAGCAGTCTCTCGGCTTCGATGCGCGCGCGCCGTTCCCGGTCCAGCCGCTTGCGCAGATGCGCGATCGAGGTCTCGCCATCAGGGCCAAGCGGATCCGATCTGGATTTCGAATCGGGCATGGGTTCCGTCATCTGACAAGTCTTCGCGCAGCACCGTTGCATTTTCATTGACGCCATAGTGCGAAAGCGCCCCCTGAATCAGGCCTTCGGCGAGATCTACAAAGGGCCGGGAGGACTTGTAGACCAGACGCAGATAGCTTTCGTCCTGATGCGCCTCGACTTCGAAACGGGGCAGTTCGGCATCACTGTAGAGCTTGCGTACGTCTCGGTGAATGACCGCTTCTATGCCGGCAAGCATGCCAAGGCAGCTGGAGAACCTTGCCATGATGGCGCCATGGCCTTCGGCCAGGACGGCGAAGAGTTCGAAGCCGAATGTGTGCAACAGCTCACGAACCGGAATTCCGGTGCGTTCTGACAGGGATCCCAGGATTTTGGTGAGATCGGTATACGGATAGTTTCCGACGGATGTGTAAGAGCCGCCCGTGCTCAGTCCCGGCTCGTCGAGCAGCTCATCGAGCATGTTCTGGCCGAAATGCCGGGTGACATGGTTTTCGAAGACCTTGAACATCATGCCCTTCATCGGCAATCTCCACCTTTGTGCACAGGAGCGCTATATATCAAAGATTTGGATTTCCCTGGGGTTTCCGTCTCGGCACAAGAGAATTCTCGAGCATAATGCGCCATGGAGGGTGTGCGATTTCCTCAAGGCCGTCGAATGCGGCAATACCCCAGGTCGCGGGCCGGATGCGCGCTTCAATCAACCGGCGCTCAAAAACGTCAGACCGCGGCCCTGTGCATAAATTGCGAGACGATCAATATCTGGACGTGCCCGACCGGTCGACGTCATGCGCCGGGTCTCGGAATCATGGATATGAAGCGAAACCCCCTGCAGCGTGTCGAAAGCCCGTTCGGAGCAAAAGTATAACCCATCCCTCCGGAACAATCTGTTACCCATGTCTCCGGATTGGACACTGGGGGAATGGCGGATGGGGAGGGATTCGAACCCCCGGAGGCTCTCGCCTCAACGGTTTTCAAGACCGCCGCAATCGACCACTCTGCCACCCATCCGCAAATCGGGGAGCGCATGCATACTTCCCATGTCCGCACAAACGCAAGAGCCGGGGACACGGCGGGGCAGGGGGCTTAATCGCGGCTTTCCCGGAAACCGGGAAATATCGGTTTGCATTCACCACACATGCATCCACTCATGATAGGAACAGGCTCATCGCGGGCAGAGAAGCTGTCCGAAAGGAATGTCCTGACCGGGACCGTGATAACCGGGCAGGGCGGTGACCGCAGAATGAGGACGCCATGACTGTTTTTTCCAGGAGCCCGGTTCCCCGACTCGCCATCATCCTGCTGGCAGGCGCCGGCGTGGCTGGCCTGGCCGCACCGGGCGCCGAGGCGCGCCGCAAGCCGGCGCCGATCACCTATGCTCCGCAGGGCGAGCGGCCCGAAACCGTCCGGCAAGGGCAGGGCCAGGAGGGCAGGGCCGGCGACACGGCCGCCAGCACAGAGCGCGAAACCGGCAAGCGGATCGAGTTCCGCTATCCCGATCAGCCAGGCATGGTTTACGGCCCTGAAGGGGCGCGCGCAGCAAATGGCGATGACCCGATCGCTTTTTCCTCATCGCAGGCCGCGATCGCGCCGGACAAGGCCCGCGCCTATGCCCATACACGCACGCCGCGCGCCGCGGCCGGCAAGGGGGCGCGCGATCGCGCGATTTCGCCGGGCGGGTTCGATGCCCGCGCCACGGCGGCGCGCATCGCCGCCGAGCCGGCTCCGGCGGCAGAGGCCCCGGCGGCGTCGCCGTCTGCGAGTGCCTCGGCGAGCCCGGCAGAGACCTATTCGGTCGGGGGCGCCACGGTGCGCCCGCAGGGCGGCGAGAGCTATGACGAGACGGGAATCGCGTCCTGGTATGGTCCCGGGTTTGACGGAAATCCCACGGCCAATGGCGAGACATTCGACCAGGAGGCCATGACCGCCGCCCATCCGACGCTTCCGTTGCCAAGCCTTGTCCAGGTCGTCAATCTCGACAATGACCGCGAGGTGGTCCTGCGGGTCAATGATCGCGGGCCCTTCATAGACGGGCGCATGATCGACGTGTCGCGACGCGCCGCAGAAGTGCTCGGTTTCGAGGAGGCCGGCGAGGCGCGCGTTCGTGTGCGCTATCTGGGACCGGCACCGGTCGCCGGGGCGCCCTACAAGTCCGCCACTTCCGTGCGCAGCGAGCAGGCCAACCCTCAAACGGGCGCGACTGTCGATCTTGAAAAGGTGCCTCGGCAGCTGAACCGTCCGCCGCAGCCGGGTGAGAACGGGCATATGGTCCAGCTCGGCTCTTTTGCCGATATTGCCAATGCCCATCGCCTGACCGCCTCGCTGGAGGCCACGCTGCCCGTGGATATCCGCCAAGCCCGGGTGAGGGGGGCGGACTATTTCCGCGTCCTGGTGGGGCCGTTCGCCAGCGAGACGCGCGCACAGGCCGTGCGCACGGAGCTTTCCACACGCGGGATCGCTGACGGAATCGTGCTTGACGAGGCAAAGCTGTCGCGTGGCAGTTGACGTCGGCGGGCGAAAACCTCTTCTCTCCGGTGAGGTTCCTGTCCGCCGGAGACACAGACCGCCATGCCCGCCCTGAAGCCCCTCATTATTCTCATCGCCTGTCTGGCGCTGGCCGCGCACGCGGGCGCCGATCTCATCGACACCGAGGCCAGCCATGCCGTGATCTTTGACCATGAGACGGGCGAGGTGCTCTGGGAGAAGAATGGCGCAGCCCCCATGATTCCCGCCTCGATGACGAAGATGATGACCGCGCACATCGTCTTCGACCGCGTCAAGTCCGGCGAGCTGGAGTTCGACCAGACCTTCACGGTCTCGGAAAATGCCTGGCGCAAGGGAGGCTGGGCCTCGGGCGGCTCGACCATGGGGCTTGCGGTCGGAGACCAGCCCACAGTGGCCGAGCTCCTGCGGGGCGTGATCATCCTGTCGGGAAATGATGCCTGCATCGTCCTGGCGGAAGGTATTTCGGGCACCGAGGAGGCGTTTGCCGCGGAAATGACAGAGCTCGCCCGCGAGATGGGCCTTGAAAGCGCGACCTTCGAGAACGCCACCGGCCTGAATGACGAGAACCACAGGATCTCGGCCATCGACCTGGCCCGGCTTGCCAGCGCCACGATCCGCGAGCATCCCGAATTCTATCCGCTTTATGAGCAGGAATCCTATGAATGGAGGGGTATCAGCCAGCCCAACCGCAATCCGCTGCTTGGGACGATGGAGGGGGTTGACGGTCTGAAGACCGGGCACCTGGAAGCGTCGGGCTATGGCCTGACGGCCTCCGGCGAGCGTGAGGGAGAGCGGCGCATCCTTGTCTTCAACGGCATGGAGAGCCGGCAGGCGCGCGCCCGCGAGGCCGAGCGCCTGATGCGGCTTGCCTTCACCGCCTTCGACACGCGCGAAATCGACCCGGAACGGCTCGACCTGCCCCAGCTGGAGGTGTGGATGGGCGCGCGCAGCCGCGTCGGGGTCGAACTGGCCGAGCCGGCGCAGCTGACCGCGCACAAGCGCGCCTTCCCGGACGCGCGGGTCGAGGTCGTTCACGAGGCCCCGCTCGAAGCGCCGGTTGAGGCGGGCGCGCCGGTTGCGCGCCTTGTCGTGACAATGGAGGGTGAGACCCGTCTGGACCTGCCGCTGATGGCGCGCGAGTCGGTCGAGCGGATGGGCTTCATGGGAAAGGTGCTCGAGGGATTGCGCCTGAAGATCGATGGCGGAGACAGCGGATGAGCCTCGCCGGCCGGTTCATCACGCTTGAAGGTGGTGAAGGAACGGGCAAGTCCACCTTGCAGCGCGCGCTCGGTGAGCGCCTGCAACAGCGCGGCCACACGGTCCGTCTGACGCGCGAGCCCGGCGGAACGCCGCTTGCCGAGGCCGTGCGCGAACTGGCGCTTCACCCGCCGGGCGGCGAGCATTTCTCGCCGATTGCCGAAGCGCTCTTGATGAACACCGCACGCAGCGATCATCTCGACAAGCTGATCCGGCCGTCGCTGGCAGCCGGGGAAATCGTGATCTGCGACCGGTTCGCCGATTCCACGCGCGTCTATCAGTCCGTCAGGGATGGCGCGCCGCCCTCCTTCCTGGAATTCATTGAAAGCCAGGTGCTCGGTGACACGCGCCCTCATCTCACCCTGATCCTGGACGCCGCGCCCGGTGAACTGCTGGAGCGCCGACAGGGCCGCGCAAACGAGGAGGATATCTTCGAGGGCCGCGATCTGTCCTTCCATGCAGAGGTGCGTGAAGGCTTCCTGGCGATCGCGCGCGAGGACCCCGGCCGCTGCCATGTCATCGATGCCACGCTCGGCGCCGGCGAGGTGGCCGAGGCCGCGCTCGGCGAGCTCGACCGGCGGTTGGGCGGGGCGGCGTCATGAGTGGGCCGGCCTGGCCGCTGTTCGGGCATGAGGGGGCAGAGACCGCTTTCCTGGAGGCTCATGCCAGTGGACGGCTGCATCATGGCTGGCTGATCGAGGGACCATCGGGGCTGGGCAAGGCGACACTGGCGCGTCGGATCGCGGCCTTCCTGCTGGGAGCGCGCGGGCCGGCCGGCGCGCCGCTGGATGCGACGGCCGAGGACCCGGTCGTGCAGAAAGTGATGGCCGAGGCGCATCCCGACCTGAAATGGCTCTGCCGCCGGCCTGACGAAAAGGGTAAGCTGCCACAGGATATCCGGGTGGAGACGGTGCGCGAGCTGCTGCACTTCTTCGAACTGCGCCCGGCGCTCGGCGGCTGGCGGATCGGGGTGATTGACAGCCATGACGAACTCAACCGTTTCGGGGCGAATGCGCTTCTCAAGACGCTGGAGGAGCCGCCGGCCCATTGCCTTCTGGTCCTGATCTGCCATGGCCGTGTTCCGGTCCTGCCGACGATCCGTTCGCGCTGCCGGCGCCTGCGGCTCTCCCGGCTCGATGAGGCGAGCCTGAAACGTGTGCTCGAGCATCATGATGTGCGCGATAGCGACGCCGTGACCGCGCTGGCCGACGGGCGTCCGGGCCACGGGCTCGCCATGGCCGATCCCGGCGCGATGAAGGCGGCCGAGGCGGGACGGGCGCTCCTGCAGGGTCTGCCGCGCCCGGATGCGGGCCGGGTCGATGCCGCGATCCGGAATGCGAGTGCCAGCGAGCCGGCTTTCGACGCCTTCACCGGGACATTGCTCAAACATGCCCGGGAGGCGGCCGAAGCCACCCCGGAAACGGCCGAAACCTGGCTTGAAATCTCGCGCACACTTTCGCAGGCGCGCGAACTGGCCATGGACCGCGCCCAGACGGTCGCAAAACTGGTGGCAGGGCTTCAGAAGAGTCCCATTTCCCGTTAGCAGGGCCCCCATGTTCGATACGCATGTCAATCTGCACGCCGAAGCGTTTGCCGGGGATCTTGATGAGGTCCTGGCCCGGGCGCGTGCGGCCGGTGTCACCCGCATGCTCGCGATTTGCGACCGGTTCGACAATTTCGGACAGGTGAGCGCCATCGCGGCGGGTCATGATGATATCTGGTGCTCGGCGGGCACCCATCCCCACCACGCAAAGGACTTTCCCGAACTGGTCGCGCGCGACCTCATCACGGCAGCCGAGGATCCGAATGTCGTCGCGATCGGGGAAACCGGGCTCGACTATCATTATGGCTACAGCCCGCAGGCCGACCAGGTGCGCAGCCTCAGGGAGCATCTTGCCGCGGCGCATGAAACCGGGCTGCCCGTCATCCTTCATACGCGCGAAGCCGACCGGCAGGTGATCGAGGTGCTCATCGAAGCACACGCGCACGCGCCCTTCGTGCCGCTCCTGCATTGCTATACCGGCGGCTGGGAGCTGGCGAAGGTCGGCCTGGAGCGCGGCGGCTATGTCTCCGTTTCCGGCATCCTGTCCTTCAAGAATGCCCATGAGGTGCGCGAGGTCATTGCGAAAGTGCCACTGGACAGGATCATCCTGGAGACCGATTGCCCTTATCTGGCGCCCGTACCGCATCGTGGACAGCGCAATGAGCCGGCCTATCTCGCCGATGTCGGCGCGGCGCTGGCAAAGCTGCACGGCCGGCCTGTCGACGAGATTCTCGAGATCACCGAGGAAAATGCCTTGCGACTGTTTCATCGGGTGCCGGCTTGAGCCTTGAGCTGAAAGTCACGCTGCTCGGCACCGGCTCGTCGGGCGGCGTGCCGCGCATCGGCAATGACTGGGGCGTGTGCGACCCGCAGGAGCCACGCAACCGGCGCATGCGCTGTTCGCTCCTCGTCGAGGCCTTTACAGATGAGGGCGAGCGGGCCACGCGCGTGCTCATAGACACCTCGCCGGACCTGCGCGAACAGATGCTGATGACGGGCACCGATGCGCTCGACGCGGTTGTCTTTACTCATGACCATGCCGACCAGACGCACGGGATTGACGATGTGCGCGTCTTCGCCCTTCGCATGCGCCGCCAGCTCGCCGCCTTCATGGACGAGCCGACGGCGCAATCGCTGACCGCGAAGTTCCATTACTGTTTCGAGGGGAAGGGCGGCTATCCGCCCATACTGGCTGTGCAGCCGCTGATCGAACCGGGACGACCTTTCCGCGTCGAGGGGCCGGCCGGGGCGGTCGAATTCCTGCCGCTGGAACAGGAGCATGGCCGGATCCGGTCTCTTGGATTCCGGATCGGACCCATCGCTTATTGCAATGATGTCAGCGACCTGCCGCCTGAATCTCTCGCCCGGCTTGAAGGTGTGGATGTGTTCATCGTGGATGCGCTTCGCCATACGCCGCACCCGACACACGCCCATCTCGACAAGGCGCTCGGCTGGGCCAGGCAGATCGGCGCGCGCGAAACGATCCTGACAAATCTTCATGTCGACATGGATTATCGCAGCTTGCTCGCCGAACTGCCGCCCGGCGTGCGCCCCGGCCATGACGGTCTGAGCGTTGTGCGCGGCCTGTCTTGATTTCCCATAATATTGATTATGCGACTCGCGTCCGGCGGCCTTGGTTTTGCGCGCACGCGCGCTCTGGCACGCCCGGCGGGCCGGTTTCATGCGCCTTCGAAGCGCGTTAGACCATCCCGCGGCGCCCCTTTGAGGAAAGGTTTGCATCATGGCCACCCCCCCTTCCCCGAGCGATGCCGATCGCCGCGCCGGCGAGGCGTTTGCACGGCTGCTGGCCATCATGGCCCGGCTGCGTGAACCGGATGGCGGATGCCCCTGGGACCTGCAGCAGGATTTCGCCACCATTGCGCCCTATACGATCGAGGAAGCCTATGAAGTCGCCGAGGCGATTTCTAACGCGGATATGGGCGAGCTTCGCGACGAACTTGGAGACCTGCTCTTCCAGGTCGCGTTTCACGGGCAGATGGCGCGCGAAGGGGGGCATTTCGACGCCGGCGACGTGGCCGAGGCGATAGCGGAAAAGATGATCCGGCGCCATCCGCACGTTTTTGAATCTGCCGACGGTCGCGATGCCGCCGGCCAGACCGAGGCCTGGGAAGAGATGAAAGCCGCCGAGCGTGCCGGAAAAGGCCCTCAGACCAGCGCGCTGGATGGCGTGGCCTATGCCCTGCCGGCCCTGATGCGCGCGGAAAAACTGCAAAAGCGCGCCGCACGCACGGGTTTCGACTGGAGCCAGCCGGAACCGATCCTTGAAAAGCTGGACGAGGAGATCGGCGAGGTGCGCGAGGCAATCGCTGGCGGCCATGCCGGCGAGATCGAGGAAGAAGTCGGCGACCTGCTCTTCGTGTGCGCCAATCTTTCCAGGCAGCTGAAACTCGATCCCGAAACCGCCCTGCGCAAGGCCAATGACAAGTTCGAGCGCCGCTTTCGCGCCATGGAAACCCTTGCCGGCGCGCGCGGCGAGGCGTTTTCAGACCTCACGCTGGACGCCCAGGAAGACTTGTGGCGTGCGGTCAAGCAAGCCGAGAAGGCCGGAGACTGAACGCTGGTGGCCGGCCCGGCTTAAAGCACCGGTCTTGCGTTTCACTCCAGACCGTCGCTTTACATCCCTGTTCTGGCGCAAGTCTCCGTTCGCAAACGATTCCGTTTGCTCCGAACTTGCTTTAACCGCGTGATAACCCGCCCGGCGGACGCTCTGCCCTGCCGGAGCACGGAATTCGAATGAAGCCTCCGGCGAACGGAGGAAACGCAAATGTCCTATATCGCCGAATTGTGGCTGAGGCCCTTCATGATGACCCTGGCTGTCTGGAACGCGGCATCAACAGCCTGGCTGGGGCGGCACTGATACCGTCTTATCCATCTTTCACGCTGATATCGGGAAAGCGCGCCTGGAACCGGCCGAGCGCGTCGGGCGGCAGGCGCACATCCATTTCCGTGATGCCGGTCTCGCTGATGTCTTCGCCGAGAACCTCCCCATGGGCATGAAGCCAGGCGCGCGCCTCGCCCTCGGCCGGCTGAAGCGAGGCATGTATCGTGTGACTGCCGCGCAGGAACTCCGCCTCTATGCGCGCCAGGAGCCGGTCGATCCCCTGCCCCGTCCGCGCAGAGACAAGAGCAGCGGGCGGATTGTCAGCGTGATGGGCGGCGAGTTCCAGTGCCTCGCGCCGGTCGGGCGCCATGGTGTCGGCCTTGTTCCAGGCCTCGATGATCGGCGGGACCGGCGCGCCGGTTTCGCTCTCCAGGCGTTCGAGAACGGCCATGACGTCCCTGCGTTGCTCCTCGTCTGTGTCGGCCGAGCGGTCGCGCACATGCACCAGAAGATCGGCCTCCATGGCTTCTTCCAGCGTCGCCTGGAAACTGTCGATGAGATGGGTGGGCAGATCCGAGATGAAGCCAACCGTATCAACCAGCGCGGCTTCGCCGAGCGTCGGCAATTCGATGCGGCGAATGGTCGGATCAAGCGTGGCGAAAGGCATGTCGCGGGCCATCACCTTCGCGCCTGAAAGGCGGTTGAACAGCGTCGACTTGCCGGCATTGGTATAGCCGACAAGGGCGATGACGGGCGTGCCGGCGCGCGTGCGCCCAGAGCGCTGGAGCCCGCGCGTGCGCTTGACGTTCTCGAGATCGGATTCAAGGCTTTTCAGCGCACGGTCGAGCATTCGCCGGTCGGCTTCCAGCTGCGTCTCGCCGGGGCCGGAAAGAAAGCCACGCCCGCCGCGCTGGCGCTCCAGATGGGTCCAGGTGCGCACGAGACGCGAACGCTCATAATTGAGGCGCGCCAGTTCGACCTGCAGACGCCCTTCCCGGGTGCGCGCCCTCAGGCCGAATATTTCGAGGATCAGCCCGGTGCGGTCGATGACCTTGACATTGAGAGCGCGTTCCAGATTCCGCTGCTGGACCGGTGTCAGTGTCCCGTCGATGACACAGATGCTGCAGGCCTCATCCTCGAGCCGTGTCTTCAGCGTTTCGAGATGACCGCCACTGAGAAGATGCGACGGGCTGGGCTGGCGCAGTTGCAGCGGCGCGATAAAGGCCAGTTCGCAGCCCAGCGCTTCGACGAGGCCGGCGGTTTCATCCAGCCGCGCCTCTTGCGGGCGCAGCTCGGGAAACTGCCAGGGTATGACGCAGCCCGCCCGTTCGGCGGGCGCGTCATGGCTGTGGACCGGTTTGCTCAAGCCTTGTCTTCTTCATCCTCTTCGAACAACTGCACATGGGAATTCGGCGCGATCGTGGAAATGGCATGTTTGTAGACCAGCTGCGGCGGGCGGCCGTCGCCCCGCAAAAGAATGCAGAAATTGTCAAACCAGGTGACAACCCCCTGCAATTTCACGCCATTGACGAGGAACACTGTCAGCGGCGTGCGTGACTTGCGCACCGCATTCAGAAAAGTGTCCTGGAGATTCTGTTTCTTATCTGTCGACATGTCGAGACATTCCGCTTGTGTTCCAGAGGCTCCGGCTAATCCTATTGGCCCGATTAGGCAATAGAAACGCCATCGGAATTCGGTGCACAAGACGACGGCGGTGTTGAGTGCCAGATGATTGGTCGGCCCTGCCGGCATGATGATTGGACGCGCTATAACTCAGCCCCGCCAGAAACTCGGCGTGAAGGCGGGGATCAGCGCGATCACCTCAAACCGTCCCAGGAGCATTGCGAAGCCGCCGATCAGTGCGCCGGCCCCGCCATTCGAAGCCGGTGGCAAGTCAACGAGACTCCCGGTATTCGACAACAGGCCAACCGCGCTTGCCGCCAGATCCTCGAAGTCCATGCCGATCAGCGACAGGGCGAGCATGATCGATGCCAGCGCGAAGAGATAGGCCACCAGGTAGACCCACACCCCGATCACCGCGCTGTCCTTCTGGACACGATCGCGATAGCGCATGACCACGACGGAATCGCGAAAACCGAGCCGCGCGAATTCTTCCCCGGCCCGCGCGGCGAGCAGGGCCAGCCGGGCCAGCTTGATACCGCCGGCTGTCGACAGGGCGGCCCCGCCCACCAGAGGCGCGAAGAGCAGCAGTGCAAGCGGCGCTTCTCCGAGCCGTTCGGGCGGATAGAGGGGCAGCCCGGCGGTGGACTGAAGGCTGATCGCCAGGCCCAGACTCTCGAAAAGCGGCGCTCCGGCCAGGACCAGGGCCCCGACCAGGGTCACCAGGATGACGACCAGAGTCGTGCTCTCGGGATCACGCAGGACCCGGCGCCAGCGCGCGGCGCGAATCTCCAGGGCCACGGCCAGGCCGATGGTCGAGATGACCAGCCCGGCAAACAGGATCAGGCTGTGGAGAAGCGACAGCGGCGGCATCTGCGCGCGTTCGGGCAGGACGAGCCCGGTTGTCGCCACGCTGACCGCATCGCCGAGTGCCAGGCCCACAGGCACGCCCGCAGCGAGCAGGAGTGCTGCCAGGGTCAGTGTCAGAAGGCCAACCGCCAGGCCCGCGGCCAGGATCACCCGCGGCAACGCATCGAAGAAGCTGCCCCTGGGATCGGTGAAAAGAACGGTGCGGTGGACCCCGGGCCCGCCGATATTCAGCGCGGCAAAGACGCTGGCGGCCGTGACCAGGCTGGTGACCGCGCCCGACAGGTGCAGAAAGCCGCGCCAGGCCAGCAGCGAGACGGGCCATTCGGAAGGCGCCAGGGGCAGGACGCTGTGGCCGGTCGTTGTCAGGCAGGACACCGCCTCGTGCCAGACAAGCAGCACGCCGCCGGCGGGCGCATCGAACATGAAAGGCATGGCGCCCGAGACGCTGGCCAGCAGCCACCACAGGAGGACCACGGCCAGTCCGTCACGGGCCCGGCTGCTGCGGCGCGGTTCCGGTGTCAGCAGGAGAAGGCTCGCCGCCGTCACGGACACGAACAATAAGGCAATCGCGAAAGCCGCCAGTTGCGGCCATTCCCCATAGGCCAGCGCAATGGCGCCGCCCATGACCAGGCCCGCCGCCTGGAACAGGCCGAGCATGGACAGGATTCTGACGACGCCGGAATAATTCATCGCCTCGTCCCCGGATAAGGGTCAGCTGAAAAAGCTGGTGCTGACGCGGAAATAGGTTTCCACTTCGCGAACCTTGGTGTGTTCGAGCAGGACAGTCACCTGGTCGCCGGGCTGGATCCGAACGCGCGAGGAGGGAATCAGAACCTCCTCGCCGCGCAGCACCGCCACGGCCGTGATCCCGTCCTCGAGCTCGTCATAACCCAGCGTGCGCCCCACGAGGGGCGAACTGTCGGTGACAACGCCCTCGATGACTTCCGCCTGGCCATCTTCGAGCGAAAGCAGCGACTTGATCCGCCCGCGGCGCAGCTTTTTCAGGATCTGTGACACGGTCAGCGCCCGCGGGTCGATGATCGCATCGATGCCGAGATCCTTTTTCAGGCCCAGGAGATGCGGCGAATTGACAAGCGCGATGGTGCGACCGGCCCCGGCCTTTCTCGCGAGATTGCAGGCCAGCAGGTTCGTGCGGTCATCATCGGTGATCGCGATCAGATAGTCGGTTCGCGCGGCGCCGGCCTCTTCCAGTATGTCGCGGTCGAGACCGTCGCCATTGATGACGATTGTACGCCGCAAATCCCGCACGGCGCGGTCGGCGCGGGCCGGGTCCTTCTCGACAAGCCGCACGCGAAGACTGCGGTCTCTTTCCAGTTCCTCGGCCACATAAAAACCGACATTGCCCGCCCCGATGATCGTGACATGACGGGCGTCGCTGTCCTCGACACCGAAGATCGTGTTGAGGCGTGAGGCGTGTTCGTTGAGCACCGAGACATAGACACGCTCACCGGTGACGAACTTGTCGTTCGAGCGCGGCACCTGGATGCGCGATCCGCGTGCGATTGCCACAACACGCGCCTCCAGACCCGGAAACAGCCCGCCGATCTGGTCGACTGTTGTCTCATTGAGGGCGCTGTTGCTTTCGACATCGAGCATCAGGAGCTGCACCCGCCCGGCCGCGAATTCCGCGCTCATCACCGAACCGGGCGCCTTCAGGCGCTGAATGATTGACCGGCTGACTTCCTTTTCCGGCGAAATGATGAGGTCGATCGGCAGCGCATCGCGCGCGAACAGGTCGCGATAGCGCCGGTCCTGATAGGCGCGCGCACGCACCCGGGCCACCGTGCGGCTGACACTGAAAACGCTGTGGGCGACCTGGCAGATCACCATGTTGATTTCGTCATGCTGGGTCACGGCGATGATCATTTCCGCCGGCTCGGCATCGGCCCGGTCCAGCGTTTCGGGATAGGCCGCGTGCCCCACGACCCCGGTCACATTGAGTTCGCTCGATACTTCATCGACGAGCTGGGGATCGGCATCGACGATTGTGATCTTGTGATTCTCGGTCTGAAGGCGCTCGGCGATCCCGCGGCCGACCCGCCCTGCCCCACAGATGATGATTTTCATTCACTGGCTTCCTCACGGACGTGCCCGGACGCTACACCCAGTGCCTTTAATTTTCGGTGCAGGGCCGAGCGCTCCATGCCGATGAATTCCGCCGTGCGCGATATATTGCCGTTGAAGCGCGTGATCTGCAGGGAAAGATACTCACGCTCGAACCGCTCCCGCGCATCACGCAGGGACATGCCGACCAGGTCACCGGACTCCAGCAGCCCTTCCCGGGCACCATTGCCGCTCTCCTCGCGTGGCAGCTCGTCGACGCTGACGGGCTGCTCGGCCAGGTCGGGCGACAGGATCATGATCCGCTCGATCATGTTGCGCAGCTGGCGCACATTTCCGGGCCATTCCATCGCCTGCAGCATTGCGAGCGCCTTGTCGGAGAAACTGCGCGAGGTGAGCCCGGAACTGTCGGCGATCCGCCGCGAGAAGTGAACGACCAGTTCAGGAATATCGTCGCGGCGTTCTTCGAGGCAGGGCACCGGAAGCGGCACGACCGCCAGACGGTAATAAAGGTCCTCGCGGAAACGGCCGGCCGCGATCTCGGCGGAAAGATCGCGTGTCGTCGCGGACATCACACGCACATTGACCTTCACGTCCGAACGCCCGCCGACGCGCTGAAAGCACTGTTCGGTGAGAACCCGCAGGATCTTGTTCTGCGTGCCGCGCGGCATGTCCGCAACCTCGTCAAGCAACAATGTGCCATTGTGCGCTTTCTCGAAATGGCCGATCCGCACCGGCCGGCCCTGATTGTCCTCCTCGCCGAACAGTTCCAGTTCCATCTGGTCGGGCGCAATGCTTGCGGCATTGACCACCACGAAAGGGCCACTGCGGCGCGCGGAACCTTCATGGATGAGCCGGGCGACGAGTTCCTTGCCCGCGCCGGCCGGGCCGGTGATCATGACGCGCGAATTGGTGGGCGCGACCTTGTCAATGGCGGTGCGCAAGGCTGTTGCCGCCTGGCTCCGGCCGACGAATTCCTCGCTCGAGATCGAAAGCGTGCGCAGCTTGGCATTCTCGCGTTTCAGGCGGGCCGATTCCAGCGCCCGCTCGATCAGGTGCAGGAGGCGCCCGGTCTTGAACGGCTTCTCGATGAAATCATAGGCGCCGCGCCGGATCGCGGCGACCGCCGTTTCGATGTTTCCATGCCCGCTGATCACGATGACCGGCATGAGTTCGTCGATGGATTTGAGGAATTTCAGGAGTGACAGCCCGTCCATATCCGAGCCCTGCAGCCAGACATCCAGCACGACCAGGCCGGGCGCGCGCTGGCGAACCTCGCTCAGCGCGGTTTCGGCCGTGGCGGCGGCACGTACCGCATACCCCTCGTCTTCCAGGACACCGGCGATAAGCTCCCGGATATCGGGTTCATCATCGACGATCAGGATATCGGTACTCATACGACACTCTCCTCAAGCAGGGGGACGGGATTGTCATCTGCCGCATGGGCGATGTGCGGCAACTGGATATGGACGCGCGCGCCACGCCGGTTATCGCTCCGGTTCTGGAGTGAGATCGAGCCGCCATGGTCCATGATGATCCGGTTGACGATGGCCAGGCCCAGCCCGCTGCCTTTTTCCCGGGTGGTTACATAGGGCTCCAGCAGGCGCTCGCGGGCTTCAGCCGGAAAGCCCGGGCCGTTGTCCTCAATCGTGATTTTCACGCAATCCTCCGGCCCGTTGGTGAGTTCGACATGGATGCGCCCGGCCGTTTCGCTCTCCTCGGGCAAGCGTTCGATCGCCTCGGCTGAATTCTTCAGAAGGTTGGTCAAGGCCTGGCTGAGCAGCCGCTCGTCACCGGAAAACCTGACTGTTTGGGCGCTGGTCTCGAACTGGATGTCAATATCCGGGGTGACCACGCCCTGCGAGAAGCAGATATCGTGCAGCAGGGCGACAATATCGAAATCGGCGATCGATGGCTTGGGCATGCGGGCAAAGCTTGAAAACTCCTCGACCATGCGGCCGATATCGGTGACCTGCCTGAGGATCGTGTCGAGGCAGCGCTCGAACACGCCATCATCATCGGCCAGACGCTCGCCATAGCGCCGACGCAGCCGCTCGGTCGAAAGCTGGATCGGGGTAAGCGGGTTACGGATCTCGTGGGCGATACGCCGGGCCACGTCGCGCCAGGCGATCTGGCGCTGGGCCATGACCAGGCGTGTCGCATCATCGAAAGTCAGCACGCAGCCGCCCGCCGGGTCGCGCGCGGCTTTCAGCCGGAAATAGCGCGTCGCCTCGCCCACCTGCACGTCAAGCGAGGCGTCGATCGGGGTTCCGCGCTCGAGCGCATCGCGGGCAAACGGCTCGAATTCAGGGGCCATGTCGCCAAGCTGGGCCGTTTCGGGGTTGTCGCGCTCCAGCAGCGCGCAAGCCGACCGGTTGGCAAGCGTTACCTGAAGTTGCGAATCGGTGCGGATCACCCCGGCGCTGACCTCGGCAAGAAGGGTCTCGACGAACTGGCGACGGTCCTCGGCATCCTCGCGCGCCGAGACCAGCGCATCGCGCTGCTGGGCAAGCTGTTCCGTCATCATGTTGAAGCTGCGCGTGAGGTGATGGACTTCATCCTCGACGCGCGGCGCCGGCACGCGCACGCTCAGATCCCCGTCGCGCACCGCCATGGCGGCGTCGGCCAGCCGCCCGATCGGGCCGGTGATCTGATTGGCCGCCACGAGTCCCAGCCGCACCGAGAGCAGGAGGATGAGCGCGGCCAGTTGGGCATAGGCCACGGCGAACAGCCATTGCAGCCGGCCCGACCGTGTCTTGGCGGCGCGGTAGTCGGTCAGCGCCGCTTCGGCCCGGCGCATCTGGGCGAGCTGGGCCGGGTCGAACGGCTTGTAGACATAGAGATAGGCGTTGTCGTTCTCGCTGAGTGCGGCCAGGCCGGTGATGAGGCCCATGGGCTCATACAGCGTCTGGGCAACAGTGCCGGAATCGGCCTCCGCAAAGGCCGATTCCGGCGGCTTGATGAATGGGTAATCCGCCTCCATCCCTGCGCGCGCGAGCACATTGCCTTGCGCGTCGATGATCCGGGCGCTGACGAATTCACGCAGCGTTGACTGGGCCTTGAGATAGGACGGGTAAAGATCGCTGCCCGAACGCAGCCCCTCGGCGGCATTGTCGAGATCGCCGGCCATCAGCCGGATATCCTTGTCCAGCGCATCGGAGAGGTCTTCATAATTGTCGCGCGCGACCTCGGCGGTTTCCTCGACGATCGTGTCGATCCGCGTGTTGAACCAGTTGTCGAGGCCGCGCGTGATCATGGCGCCCAGAAAGATGGCCACGATGGCCGCCGGCACGATCGCCGAGACGCTGAACAGCATCAGGAAACGCCGGGCGAGCCGGTTGCGACTGGCCCCGTGGCGCGCGCTGCGCATGCCGAGATAGCGGTGAACATTCATCCAGCCCAGCAGTGCGATGAGCACGAAATTGATGCCGAGCAGCCAGGCGATCCGCCCCTGTGTCGGGTCGAGCGGACTGACGCCGGAAACGGCAAAGAAAGTTGCAATGGCTGCAAGCAGTGTCGCGATGAAAAACAGGCCCTGAAACAGGGTCCAGCCAGCCTTCTGGGCGGAGGAGGGCAGAGACTGTCGCACGTGAATTGCCATAACCTCTCCCTGCAAGCTTGTCACCAAACTGCAACAGTGAGGGAAATGAGCCACATTGCCGGAGAGGCCCGGTGTTTCGCCGGCAGGTCAGGCGTCCTCGATCCCCAGCGAGTTGATCTTGGCGCGAAGCGTGTTGCGATTGAGGCCCAGGAGCGCGGCGGCGCGGACCTTGTTTCCCGAGGTGACCTGCAAAGCCAGGGACAGGAGCGGGCGCTCGACCCGCTCGATGACATCCTGGTAGACGCGCGAGGCCTCTTCCTCCTCCTGCGCGGAATTGCCCCCGGCCATGAGGTCGGCCAGGATGTGGCGCTTGAGCAATTGTTCCATCTCGTTTTCCAGCCCGCCCTCGCGTGGCAGGTCCGCATAGGAACTATTGCGAAGCTCACGCTCGACATCGCCGGCCGAAATCGAGGAATCGGGGCTGAGCGCCGTCAGCCGCAGGATGACGTTTTCCAGTTCGCGCACATTGCCGGGCCAGTCATAGGCCGAAAGCAGGTCGATCGCGCTCGCCTCGATGGTTTTCGATGGCAGGCCCTGCTTGCCGGCCCGCACGAGCAGCGCCCGCGTGAGCTCGGGAATGTCCTCCTTGCGCCGGCGCAGCGGCGGCATCATCAGACGCACCACGCTCAGGCGGTAATAAAGGTCTTCCCGGAAGCCGCCATCCTCGACAAGACGCGGCAGGGAGGCGCGGGTCGAGGCGATGACGCGGGTGCCGTCGAGCTGGCGGACAAGACCCGAGAGCCGGGACTGGGCGTCCATGGACAGGTCGCCGACCTCGTCGAGATACAGGGTCGAAGCGCCTTCAAGACGCCCGGCCAGGGCCTCGCCATCCGTGAAGCTGGCCGCATCCACCTGCACGAACCGGCCCTGAGCGCTGCGGCCGAGATCGTGAATGGCCCGGGCGGCAAGGTCCTTTCCCGTGCCGGGTTCGCCCTCGATCATGACGGTGAGATCGGTATTCATCACGCGGGAAATGATGCGGTAGACATCCTGCATCGCCTCCGAGCGCCCGATCAGCGGCAGCCCGGCCTCGTCCGCCGACTGGCGCACCTGGGGCGCAAGGGCGCTCGGCTTTCCCGGCGTCTTGAGCGCCCGGCGGACCGTGGCGACCATTTCATCCAGATCGAAGGGTTTGGGCAGATAATCGAAGGCGCCATGATCGGCCGCCGCGGCGGCGGTAAGGATCGTGTTCTGCGCGCTCATCACGATGAAGGCGAGCTCGGGGCGGGCGAGCATGAGCGATGAGAGCCGGTCGAATACTTGTTCCTCGCCGAGATAGACATCGGTGACGACGACATCCCCCTGCCCTTCCCGGATCCAGCGTTCGAGCGCATCGGCCGACGCGGTTGCGCGCACCGCAAACCCTTCCGCCGAGAGCGCCTGGCTGACCACCAGCCGGATACTGGAATCGTCTTCGGCGAGCAGTACGGTCTGTGCGGCCATTATTCACCCCTTGCGCCGATGGGCAGGAAGACGCTGACGCGCGTGCCGCCGCCATGATTGTCGAGCCGGACATAGCCGGAATGTGCGCTGACCACTTCCTTGACAATGGTCAGGCCGAGGCCGCGCCCGCCGGATTTCGAGCTGGCAAAGGCCTCGAATACGCTGGCGAGCCGATCGACCGCCACGCCGGGGCCGTTATCCTGAATATCGACACGGATGGCGCGCCGCAGCGGCCCTTGCGAATCGGGTGATTTCTGCCCGAATCCCGTCTCGAAAGCTGTTATCACCGTAATTTCGGGGCGTTCGGCACGCCCGCCGGACAAGGCGGCTTCCGCGCCGTTACGCACGATATTCTGGAAGGCTTCGTGGAGATGGTCGCTGTCGGCCTCGATATCGGGTAGCGAGGGATCATAGCGCCGCCGGAAGGCCACCTCGCCGTCATAGGCCGCCTCTTCGGAGGCCAGGACCCGGTCGAGCACACGGTGGATATTGAGGGCCTCGAAACGCGGAGCCGAAAACAACTCGAAGGCGGTCAGCCGGTTCACCAGTCTTTCTATCCGCGCGGACTCATCGCGGATCAGCATCAGCATTTCGCGGTCATCGCTGCGCCCCTTGCGCAGCAGCAATTGTGCGGCGCCGGAAATACCGGCCAGCGGATTCTTGATCTCATGCCCGAGTATGCGCCCGAAACCGGCAACGCCGGGTATCCCCTCCTCGCGCTCCTGGCTCAGCGGCACGGTCAGCGATACCACCGTTCCGGCATTTCCCAGATAGCGCACGCGCGCCGTCAGCCTCTTCGCCGCGGCCAGTCCCACTGGTTTCAGCACAAGGTCGGGCGCGGCGACATCGGCCTGGGTCTGCCGGGCATAGTCGAGCAGTTCGATCAGGCTCTCGCCATTTGCCAGTGTTTCGACGAGCGGGCGCCCGATCAGTCCACGCCTCGACAGGCCGAAAAGTGTTTCGGCCGCCGGGTTCACGTTGCGAACCTCGTCCTCGCGTGTCAGCTCCAGCAGCGCCACCGGCGCGTATTCGGCCAGTTCGGGCGTGTCGACAGGTGTGCGCGCGGCCATGACTCAGGCGGCCTCCTCGACGGGGGAACGGGAATAAACCTTCCGGAGCGCGGCGATGAGCTCACCCGCCCCGGCGATGCGGCACAGCTGCGATCGAAGCTGCCTTCGCACTTGCGGCGCCAGCGCCAGCGGCGCGCTGTCAATCGCGGCCGAGACATGCTTGCGCACGATGCGCACGCCGAGGCTTGCGCCATAAAGGCTCGCGGAGTCCGAGACCTGCTCGCACAGGCTTTCGCATTGCTGCGTCAGGGACGGCGCCGCCCAGTCGCGCTCATCGAGACAGGCGGCGACCTCGCCGACCCGCCAGGGCTGCCCCATGGCCGCGCGCCCGATCATCACGCCATGCGCCGCCGAGGCGGCCAGGCAGTCCCCGGCGTCCCGCGGGGTGGCAATATCACCATTGGCGATCACGGGCAGCGTCACGGCCGAGACGGTGTCGCCGATCCGCGTCCAGTCGGCTGCGCCCTTGTAGAACATGCAGCGCGTGCGTCCGTGCACGGTGATCATCCGGATGCCCGCGCGTTCGGCCATCTGCGCAATCGCAGGCGCATTGAGACTGTCATGATCCCAGCCGAGCCGCATTTTCAGCGTCACCGGAACCTCACCGGCGCCCTCCATGGCCGCATCGATGATCCGACCGGCAAGCTCCGGCTCACGCATCAGGGCCGAGCCGGACTGCCCGCCCGTGACCTGTTTCGAGGGACAGCCCATATTGATGTCGATCGCGTCAACGCCGGCCTCGCGCAACAATTGCGCTCCGCAGCGCATGTCGTCCGGCCGTCTTGCCGCCAGTTGCACGATCCAGGGCGCGGCGCCCTCATGCCGGCAGGTCCGGCGCACCACGTCCGGGCGGGCGCTGGCCAGCGCCTCGCCGGCCACCATTTCCGAAACCACGGCCGGCGCGCCGAATCGCACCGCCTGGCGACGAAACGCGGCATCCGTCGAGCCCGACATGGGCGCGAGCCAGGTGCGAGGGGGATCAAACCTTTGTCGTGGCATGAATGACAGGCGCCTTCCGGGGTGTTGCACAAGAATTAGGCGCAAGTGATCGGTCTGGTCAAGGCTTGCGCACTTGGCACACAGCATCTTGCCGCGTATGCAATAATCAATATGAGTATCGCAGCAATCATCGTGGCCGGCGGCAGCGGCCAGCGGGCCGGCGGCGGCCAGCCGAAACAGCTGCGCACATTGCTCGGCCGCCCGGTCGCGGCCTGGAGCGTGGAGACGCTGGCGCGCCATAACGGGATTTCGCAGACAATCCTCGTCGTGCCCGAAACCCACAGTGCCGGTTTCGAGACGCTCGGCGCGGACCGGATCGTCACCGGCGGCGAGACGCGGACGCGATCGGTGCTGGCCGGTCTGGCCGCCCTGTCCGGCAGCGATGTGAGCCATGTCCTCATTCACGACGCTGCGCGGCCGGGCCTGACTGCCGGGGTGATTGACGCCCTGATTGCCGCGCTCGCCGAGGCCGATGCGGCGGCCCCTGCCCTGCCCCTGGTCGATGCGCTCAAGCGGCGGTCCGACGGGCGCCTGGCAACCGTGCCGCGCGAGGGGCTGTATCGCGTGCAGACCCCGCAAGCGTTCCGGCGGGAACTGATCGAGCGCGCACTCGACGCGGCGCGTGCCGACCTCGTCGATGATATCGAAGCGGTCGAGGCACTGGGCGCATCCGTGGTCCTGGTGCCCGGAGCCGCGCGGCTGGCCAAGATCACCTATCCGGAGGATTTCGCCTACGTGACCCAGCTTCTATCACCAGCGACACCGCCGCGCATCGGCAAGGGGTTCGATGTCCATGCCTTCGGGCCCGGCAACCAGGTCAGGCTTTGCGGCATCGCCATCCCGCATGACAAGGCGTTGGCCGGCCACTCCGATGCCGATGTCGGCTGGCATGCCCTGACCGACGCGATCCTTGGGGCGCTGGCGCTCGGCGATATCGGCGATCATTTCCCGCCATCCGATCCGAAATGGAAAGGCGCGGACTCGGCTCTATTCCTGTCAGAGGCGTGCCGGCTTGCCGCAGCGCAGGGCTATTGCCTGACCAGTTGCGACATCACGCTGATCTGCGAGGCCCCGAAGATCAAACCCCACCGCGAGGCCATGCGCGCGCGCACGGCCGAGATCACCGGGCTGGCGCAGGATCATGTCTCCGTCAAGGCGACCACGACCGAGGGGCTCGGCTTTGCCGGGCGCGGTGAGGGCATCGCCGCCGAGGCGGTCGCGGTGATCGCCCCGCGCGCCTGAATTCCCTTCGCGCCGGATTTGTGAAACCTTGCCCCACGGTGATCGGCGGGACCGGACGGCAGGGAGGCTTTACGATGAGCGAAACACTTCAGATCGAAACCCAGGAGCATGTGAGCGTCTTGCGGCTCAATCGCCCCGAGGCGATGAATGCGCTCAATTACGAACTCTATATGGCACTGGAGGATGCGGTGCGCGCCAGCCAGGCGCGCTGCATCATCATCACCGGCGCAGGCGAGCGGGCCTTTTGCACCGGCGATGATGTCAAGGAGATCCTGTCCAGGGGCGCGCCCTCACCGCCGCAGATGGCCGAGCGGGCAAAGGCCACGGGCGGGCTCACACCGGCCGCCGATGCGCTCCTTCATACGGACATACCCGTCATCGCGGCGGTGAATGGCTATGCCCTTGGCTGGGGCATGGAGCTGGCCCTGATGGCCGATATCCGTGTCGCTTCGCATAATGCCCGGTTCGGAGAGATCTTCGTCACGCGCGGGCTTTGCTGTGATGCGCCGGGGCTCGGCCGGCTGGCCCAGCTTGTCGGCCGCGAGAAAGCAAGTGAAATGCTGTTTACCGGCGAGATCTTGAGCGCTGAAGCAGCGTTCGAGATCGGGCTGGTCTCGCGCGTCGTGGCGCCTGACGATGTCCTGCCGGCGGCGATGGAACTGGCAGCGCGAATTGCGGCCAACCCGCCGGGCGCGGTTCAGGCCCTGAAAGCCGGCCTGCGGCGCACGCTGGACCCGGACTGGCGCAGCACCGGCGCCTGGGCCATTGGCGAGATTCGCCGACTGATGGCCACCGAGGACGCCAGAGAAGCGGCCGCGGCCTTTCTGGAAAAGCGCGAGCCGGCGTTTACCGGGCGGTGAGCGGGCCCGGCCGGGCGATGACCCCCGGCCGGCCTGCACGGAAACGCCCGGGTTTCAATATTCGAACAGCGTTGCGCCGGTCTCGTTGCCGATGATGACGGTCCGGGCAAGGCCGATGAACAGGCCGTGCTCGACAACGCCCGGCACTGCCGACAGGCGCGCGGCCAAGGCTTCGGCGTCCGGGATGCGTCCGCAATGGCAGTCGAGGATATGGTTGCCGCCATCGGTGACATAGGCCTCATGGCCCGCATCGGTGCGCAGGAGCGTCTTCGGCTTGTCAATTCCCGAGGCGCGCAGGGCCTCGAAGACGCGCCGCGCCGTCAGGGTGAAGCCGAAAGGCGTGACCTCGACCGGCAATGGAAAGCTGCCCAGCCTGAGGATCTGTTTCGACGGGTCGGCAATCACCACCATATGATCGCTGGAATCGGCTATGATCTTCTCTCGCAGGAGCGCGCCGCCGCCTCCCTTGATCAGCGCGCCATCCTCATCGAGTTCGTCGGCCCCGTCCACGGTCAGGTGAATCCGTTCGACTTCATCCACCGGGATGAGCGGCACGCCATGGCTCTCGGCGAGGCGGCGGGTCTCCTCGCTGGTCGGCACGGCGCGCACGACAAGCCCGTCGGCGATTTCCTCGGCCAGCATCTCGACGAAAAATCTCGCGGTCGACCCGGTGCCGAGGCCCAGCGTCATGCCATCCTCGACAAGTTCCATCGCGGCGGCGGCCGCATTCTGCTTTTCGCGCTCATTGCCCATCGCCGGTTTCCTCTTTGGCGGCCCTCATCCGTTCACGATACGAGACCGACCAGCCCTCGCGGATGACCTGCCGGCCGCGCGCCACTCCCAGCGCATCGCCCGGCACAGTCTGGGTAATGACGCTGCCCGACCCGATATAGGCGCCGGCCCCGATGGAGACGGGCGCGACGAGCGCGGAATTCGAGCCGATAAAGGCGTTCTCGCCGATCTCGGTGCGGTGTTTTCGGTATCCGTCATAATTGCAGAAGATTGTCCCGGCGCCGATATTCGCCCCCGCGCCGACCTCTCCATCGCCGAGATAGGCCAGATGATTGGCTTTCGCGCCGGCCCCCATACGGGTCGACTTGACCTCGACGAAATTGCCGACACGCGCCTGGCGGCCGATCTCGGCGCCCGGCCGCAGGCGGGCATAGGGCCCGATCACGGCGCCAGCGCCGACATGCGCGCCTTCCAGGTGACTGAAAGCGCGGATCACGGCGCCGCTCTCGACGCGCACGCCCGGGGCAAACACCACATGGGGCTCGACAAGGACATCATTGGCGATTTCGGTGTCGTAGGAGAGGAATACGGTCTCCGGAGCTGTCAGGGTGACCCCTTCAGTGAGCAATTCCCGCCTCCGGCGCGCCTGGAAGGCCGCTTCGGCCCGGGCCAGTTCGAGGCGGGAATTCACGCCCAGAACGTCAGCTTCCGCGCACTCCACGGCCAGGCAGTTCTGCCCGTCCGCACGGGCCAGCGCGACGATGTCGGTGAGGTAGTATTCGCCCTTGGCATTGTCATTGGTCACGCGCGAAAGCAGCGAGAACACCTCGTCGGCGCGTGCGGCCATGACACCGGAATTGCAAAGGCGGATCGCCAGCTGTTCGGGGCTGGCATCGCGCGCTTCGACGATGGCCTCGACCTCGCCATGACCATGGGTGATCAGCCGGCCATAGGCGCCGGGATTATCCGCCTCGAAGCCGAGCACACCGACGCCGGCTCCATCTTCCAGGCGCGCGAACAGTGCCTCGATGGCATCGGGCGGGATAAGCGGGGTGTCGCCGTAAAGCACCACCAGAGCGCCGTCGAAACCCGCGAGATGGGTCTCGGCGGCCTGAACCGCATGACCGGTGCCCAGGGGCGTCTCCTGTATCGCGACGCCATCGGGACCCAGGTTTTCGGTCACATGCGCCTGCAACTGCGCCTGGGATGGTGAGCAGACCACGATGATGCGCTCGCACCCCGAGCTTTCGGCCAGGGCCACCGACCAGTCGACCATGGCCCGGCCCCCGACCGGGTGCATCACCTTGGGAAGAGCCGACTTCATCCGGGTGCCCTGCCCGGCTGCCAGAATGATCGCCGCACGTTTTGTCATGCCCAACACACCTCGCAATTTCTGTTCTCGCCCGTAGATCATACCGGGCGCGCAGGCTAGTGCACACCTTGAGCAAGAGGAAAATCCCGACATGAGCCTTCCCCGGCCCGACATGCCATTCCGGGAGTGGACATTCCTGTTCGATCTGGACGGCACCCTGATCGACAGCGCTCCCGATCTGCTGGCCGCGCTCAATCATTGCCTTGCGCGGGCCGATGTGGCGCCGGTCGAACTGGCCGATATCCGCACGATGATCGGCCATGGGGCCCGGGCGATGATCCGGAAGGCGCTGGAAGGTTCCGGGCGCAGCGCCGCGGAAGGCCTGGTCGATGAGTTGTGGGCGGTCCTCATCGCGTATTACCAAGAGAATATCGCTGTCGAGACACGCCCCTTCGAGGGGGCTGAAAACTGTCTCGTCAGACTTGCTGAGGGCGGCGCGCGCCTCGGCGTTTGCACCAACAAGACCCAGGCGCTCTCGGAAACCGTGCTCGGCGCGCTCGGACTGAACGGGCACTTTCGCGCCGTGGTCGGCGCCGACTCAGTGCCCCGGAAGAAACCGGACGGGGATCATCTCCTTCGCACACTGGCCGCGGCCGGCGGTCATCCGGCGCGCGCAATCATGATCGGTGACAGCCGGACAGATGAAAGGGCAGCCCGCAGTGCCGGACTGCCCTTTGTGTTCGTGCCCTTCGGTTACGAAGCGGAGACGCGCGAGGCTATTGCGGCCGACGCGACCATCTCGCACTATTCGGAACTCGTCACCGTGCTGATGGATCTGACCGACTAAGCGGCCTGGCCGTAACTGGGGCGGTATCCCTGGCGCTTTCCGGCGCCGTCCGCACTCTTGCGACGGCACGGCATGCCATTGACCATGTTGGAGCGCACATCCGTACGTCCGCTGCGCATCGCTGCCACGAAGCCGGCATCGATCAGGTCGATATCGACCTCATAGCCGCGCTCGGTCCAGTATTCGCAAATCTTCTCTTTAAGGCGACGAGCGCCGTCAGCGTCACACCAATCTCTCATATTACTCTCTCCAGGCTCTTTCTTGTGTTGAGAGCACCGGTCCCGTCGGGTCCCGTGCCAGCCTGTCCTTCTTCTCAACCGTTGCGGGCTTTAACCCGTCATTATGGATTTCAGATGCAGCGTCTCGGACGTAAACGCAAGGCAGGGCCGGAATGACATTTTCGCAAACTTGCGAAGGTGAACGGCCATTCATAATGAATGAGGGTTCAGTTGTCTTGCCAAAAGCAGTCTGGCTGCAATTGAGGCCTTGATTTCCGGATTATAGCCGGAGATGGGGCCAAATTTCGCCTCATTTGCAAAAAATTGAATGAGGCCGCCCAGGCTTGGGCTCTCCAGAAATTGCGTTTTCGCATATCTCACTTGCGGTTTTGAGGGTAAACGCTCTGGCTCCCAGCGCTTCGCAGGCCGGTTTTGTGCCGGTTTGTCCTGCGCGCCTCCCGCCGATCCCGAATCGCCCGGGCCCGATCCGTCCGGGCCCGGCGGGGCAGTCCTCCACTTGACGCAAGCCGCCGGCCACAATATCGACCCGAAAACCGCGTGAGGGGCGATTAGCTCAGCGGGAGAGCACTGCCTTCACACGGCAGGGGTCGCTGGTTCGAACCCAGCATCGCCCACCATCACGAAGCTGCGGGCCAGGATCGGCGCTTTGCGTTGGGTTCAGCCTTTGCGTTGGCGCCCGGCGAGGCGCATCGACCGGCCCGACCGGACAGCATCTTGTCCGAATTTCTCCCGGGCCGAATCGCTCGCCCTTTCGGCCGCGGCCCGTTTGGCGACCGAGGGATCGACAAGATCTACCCGGTCCCCTTGCGCCGGACTGAGCGCGCTGAGCCCCAGGCCGACCAGGCGCCAGCGCCGGCCGCTGGCCAGTTCACGCGTCAGCATGGGACGCGCGGTGCGGAAGAGCGTTCCGGCAAGCTGCGTCGGATCGCTGAGGGTTGTGCGGCGGGTCAGAGTGCGGAAACTGCTGGATTTGAGCTTCAGGGTGACGACCGAGCCTTCGACGCCGGCCGATTTCGCCCGCCAGGCGGTTTTTTCGCAAACCTGCCAGAGAAGGTCTTCCATCAGGCGGGGGTCACCGATGTCTTCGCCGAATGTGGTTTCCGAAGACACCGACTTGCGCGCGCGGCCAACCGTGACGGGCCGGCGGTCGATGCCGTTGGCGCGCTCATGCAGGAGCAGGCCGGATTCACCGTAGCGCGAGATGAGCGATTTCAGACCGACCCTCTGGAGATCGGCGACGCATACGAAACCGTCGCCCCTGAGCGTTTCGGCGAGTTTTGGGCCAACCCCATGCAGGAAACCCACCGGGTAATCGGCCAGCAAGCCCGGCGCCTGCTCCCGGCTCAAAGCGCAAAAGCCGCGGGGCTTGTCCATTTCGCTGGCGGTCTTGGCCAGAAAGCGGTTATCGGCCAGGCCGATCGAGACCGTGATGCCGATATCCTGCTCGATATCGCGCGCCAGGCGCGCCAGAAGGACAGCCGGCGTGACCCCGTGAAGGGCCCGCGTGCCGGACAGGTCCAGATAGGCTTCATCGATGGAGACCGGCTGTACCACCGGGGTGAGGGCCAGCATTTTCTGGCGGATGGCCTCGGCGGCCCGGCGGTATCGCTCAAAGTCGGGACGCAGAACAACCGCTTCGGGGCAGGCCTTGAGCGCCTTGAACATCGGCATGGCCGCGCGAACGCCCGACAGACGTGCGATATAACAGCATGTCGACACCACACCGCGCTCATGGCCTCCGACAATCACGGGCTGTGCGCGCAGCTCCGGCTGGTCGCGCTTCTCGATCGCGGCGAAGAAGGCATCGCAGTCGATATGGGCAATCGAAAGGCTTTCCAGCCCGTCATGGCGCACAAGGCGCTGGCGGCCACAACGACCGCATGAGGCGTCGGCCCCGCCGACAATCTCGGCGCAATCCCGGCAAAGGGTCGGCACGGCTGATGTTCGCTCCCTGTTCATGGGCTTGCTATCATGTGGCGCGCGTGGCGTAAACAAAGGTTAAGACTCTGGAGTCATGCAGGACGCAGCAAGTCGAATCGGCAAGATTCGCAGGCCGGGACAGGACAATGCCGAACACGCCCGCCAGATCCGTGCTGGTCGTTGAGGATAACGAGCTCAACATGCGCTTGTTCTGCGACCTGCTGGAGGCTTTCGGCTACCGCACATTCACCTCCCGCGATGGCTCGAATGCTTTCGAAATCGCCCGGCGGGAAAAGCCTGACCTCATCATCATGGACATACAGCTTCCCGAAGTGTCCGGACTGGATATCACACGCTGGATCAAGGATGACGAGGAGCTGAAATCCATACCCGTGCTTGCGGTCACCGCCTTTGCCATGCGCGCCGACGAGGAACGTGTGCGCGAAGCGGGCTGCGAGGGATATCTCTCCAAGCCGATCCAGATGTCCTCTTTCCAGCGCGCGGTGAAAGAA
Organism: Alphaproteobacteria bacterium; assembly: GCA_009909065.1. Lineage (GTDB taxonomy): Bacteria > Pseudomonadota > Alphaproteobacteria > Caulobacterales > Hyphomonadaceae > UBA5336. The sequence goes on from JAAANZ010000063.1 coordinate 31,896, forward strand.
CTGATCCCCGAGGGGCGGGCGGCATGAGTTCGCGTATCCTCGTTGCTGACGATATCGAGGCCAACCGGCGGCTTCTCCAGGCCAAGCTGGAGGTCGGCTATAATGTCGTTATCCTGGCCGAGAACGGTCATCGCGCGTTGGAACTGGCCCGGCGCGAACAGCCCGATATCATCCTGCTCGACGTGATGATGCCAGGGATCGACGGCTACGAGACCTGCCGGCGGTTGAAGAGCGATCCGCGTACAGCGCACATCCCCGTGGTCATGGTGACCGCACTGTCGGATGTTGAAGACCGTGTCAGGGGGCTGGAATCGGGGGCCGAGGACTTCCTCACCAAGCCGGTCAGCGATTTTGCCCTGAACTCGCGGATCACCGCCCTGTCGCGCTACAACACCGTCGCCTCCGAGTTGCGCCAGCGCCAGGCCAGCGGCGTGGCTGCCGGAGCGCTGGATGAGCAGGAAACGAGCGAACTGGGCCGGCCGGCGCGGGTCTTCATTGTCGATGAGGATCCGCGCACATCCCGGCGCAGCGCTGTCATACTGCGCGCGGCGGGCCACAAGGTGACCACGCTTCTCGAGGCCGGAGACATGGGCGAGCTTTCCGGGGGCGGCGTGGACATATTGCTCCTGTCCATGTCGGGGCAGAGTTTCGATGCGCTCAAGATCTGCGCGCATTTCCGCATGCGCGAGACCATGCGTGCCATTTCGATCATCCTGGCGGTCGATCCGAAAGACCAGAAAAATGCTGCCAAGGGGCTCGAACTGGGTGCCAGCGATATCATCACACTGCCCATCGAGCCGCAGGAGCTGCTCGCACGGGTGCGCACCCAGGCCCGCCGCACGCGCTATATCGAGATCATGCGCCAGCGCGTCGACCGGGGCCTCGAACTGTCGGTCATCGACCAACTGACGGGCTTGTATAACCGGCGCTACATGATGAACCAGCTCAGCCAGTGGATGCAGCGTGCCTTTGTCGGCGGCCAGCCGCTCTCGGTGGTCGCGCTGGACATTGACCATTTCAAGGCGGTCAATGATCGCTGGGGCCATGGCGTTGGCGATGATGTGCTGCGCGAGATGGCCCACCGGCTTCAGGCGAATGTCCGGCCAATGGACATTGTCTGCCGTCCCGGCGGGGAGGAATTCCTGGTGATCATGCCGGAAACGCCGGGAGACCTGGCCTGTGCGGCGGCCGAGCGGATCCGGCTGGCCGTGGCGGACGAGGCCTTTCAGTTGCCGGAGCTTGAAAATCCGCTCGACATCACGCTGTCAGCCGGTGTCGCGAAGCTTGATGGCGCCCAGGACACGCCCGCCGACCTGATGGGGCGTGCCGACAAGGCGCTCTATGACGCCAAGAGTGGCGGGCGTAACCGGGTGGTCTCTCTCGCCGCCTGAAACATCAGCGCGACAGGTGCAGGATCACTTCATCGGCGCTCCAGTTGAGTCGCACCAGGCCGCCATTGCGAAATTTACCGACCACGCCGTCATCGACCGGCGCCATGGCCTGCGTCGTCAGGCCCAGCTCTCGCGCAAGGCTCACCATGTCGCTTGCGGTGCAGGGATGGAGCGCGTCGCTGTCATGCCACAATGGCGGAGCGGGCATCCGCCCCTTCGAGAGCAACTGCAATCGCCGGGGCCAGCGCCCCAGATTGCGGAAACTGACCAGCACCTCCGGCGCGATCCGGCCGAGCTGGCTGAGAACATGCGCCGGATCCCGCATCTGCTGGATGGCTTTCGACAGGATGGCGACGTCGAAACTGTCATCGGGAAAGATGTCGAGATCGCTGTCGGCGTCACCCTGGATGACGGAAAGCCCCCGGGCGAGCGCCTTTCCGGCAAGATCGCTCGACAATTCAAGCCCGCGCGCGTCCACACCCTTGCTTTCGCGCAGGAGCCCGAGCAATTCCCCGTCGCCGCAGCCCACATCGAGCACGCGGGCACCGGCGGGTATCCGGCTGACAATCGCGATATGGTCGGCGCGCGCGCTCAACCCGCCAGTCCCCGCTGGCGGGCCGACGCGTCGAGAAAGCCCGCCACGGCAGCCTCGAATCCCGGCTCTTCGAGCAGGAAGGCGTCATGGCCCTTGTCGGTCTCGATCTCGATATGGCTGACATCGACCCCGGCCGCGACGAGGGCCCGCGTGAGTTCCATCGCCTCGGCGGGCGGATAGTGCCAGTCGGAGGAAAACGAGAACAGGCAGAAGCGAACGGGCGAGCCGGCAAAGGCGTTCGCCAGCCGCCCGCCATGCGCGGCGCCGAGGTCGAAATAATCCATGGCGCGGGTGACATAGAGATAGGAATTGGCGTCGAAGCGATCGACGAAACTGCGCCCCTGGTGGCGCAGGTAACTCTCGATCTGGAAATCGGCATCGAAACTGAAACTCGTCGCGGCACGATCCTGCAGGTCCCGGTCGAATTTGCGCTTCAGCGCGCTTTCCGAAACATAGGTTATGTGCGCGGCCATGCGCGCGACCGCCAGCCCCCGGTCCGGACGCCGGCCGCGGGCGATATAGTGCCCCTCGCACCAATCCGGATCGGCCATGATGGCCTGGCGGCCGACCTCGTAAAAGGCGATATTCTGGGCCGAGTGACGCGCCGTGCTGGCAATGGGCAGCGCGCAGAACACCTTTTCGGGGGCCTGCACCGCCCATTCCATCACCTGCATGCCCCCCATCGACCCGCCGAGGACGCAGAACAGGCTGTCAATGCCGAGCGCGTCCACGAAAGCGCGCTGGGCACGCACCATGTCAGCTATGGTTATGACGGGAAAATCCGTGCCCCAGGGCCGGCCATCCGGCCGGCTTGAAGCCGGTCCCGTCGTTCCCATGCATCCGCCAAGAACATTGGTGGCGATGACATGAAAACGTCGGGTATCGACCGGCTTGCCGGGACCGATGAGACGCGGCCACCAGGCACCGCGACCGGTCAGCGGATTGGGCCCGGCCGGATACTGGTCGCCGGTCAGCGCATGACAGACCAGAACGGCATTGGTCCGGTCCGCATTCAGCTCGCCCCAGGTCTCGTAGGCGATTTCCACCTCTTCGAGACTCTCGCCGCAATCGAGGGCGAGCGGGGCGGGCAGGGTCAGCTTGCGCAGCGCGTCGAGGCTGGGGCGGGTTGCATCCGGCATGGGCCCGGTTCTATGCGCTTCATGGCGGATGTCCATGACATCCCCTCCTCCACTTGACGAATTCCGCCTGCCGGCGCACCTCCACCGCTCAGGCATTGAGAGATGATCCGCCATGGCCGGCCCGACCCCCCTGCCCAGCATACTCGAGATCACGCCCTACAAGGGCGGCGAAGCCCCGAAAAACGGGCAAAAATTGTCGTCCAACGAGAATCCGCTGGGCTTCTCGCCAGACGTGCGCGCCGCGCTGGAGCGGGCCAGCGTCCATCTCGAGACTTATCCCGATGGCCACGCCACCGCGCTGCGCGAAGCCATTGCCGGGACCTATGGCCTGGATGCGGGACGGATTGTCTGCGCGGCCGGTTCCGACGAGATCTTTGCCCTCCTGGGGCGCGCCTATCTCTCGCCGGGCGACAATATCGTGCAGAGCCGGCATGGATTCCTGGTCTACAGCCTCATCGCCCAGCAGGCCGGCGCGAAAGTGATCAGCGCCCCGGAAACCGATCTGCGCGCCGATGTCGATGCCATCCTCGATTCCGTGACGGACCGCACGCGGATCGTCTTCCTGGCCAACCCGAACAACCCGACGGGGACCTATCTGCCCTCTGACGAGGTCAGGCGCCTTCATTCGGGTCTGCGCGAGGACATACTGCTCGTGCTTGACGGGGCCTATGCCGAATATGTTCGCCGAAATGACTATTCCTGCGGCTTCGAGCTTGCCGGCGAGGCGCCGAATGTCGTGATAACACGGACTTTCTCCAAGGTGCATGGCCTGGCGGCGCTGCGCCTCGGCTGGGCCTTCGGACCGGCGGCGGTGATTGATGTGATCAACCGCGTTCGCGGCCCGTTCAATGTCTCCGCGCTTGCCCAGGCGGCCGGTATCGCCGCGATCGGTGACACGGCTTTCGTGAACGCGTCGGTAGACCACAATACCGGCGAACTGGCCCGGCTGTGCAGCGGCCTGGCCGGCAAGGGCCGCGACATCGCGCCGAGCGTGTGCAATTTCCTGCTCATCCGTTTCCAGGGCGGCCCCCCCGCAGCCGCCCGGGCCGATGATTTCCTGCGCGAGCGCGGCCTCTATCTGCGCCGGCTGGAGGCCTACGGCCTGCCTGACAGTCTGCGCCTGTCGGTGGGCACGCGCCAGGCCAACACGGCCGTCCTGGAGGCGTTCGAGGCGATTGACGACCGGATGCCGGCATGAGCGCGCGCCCCTTCGATCGGATCGCGATTATAGGCGCCGGGCTGATCGGCGCTTCGATCGCGCGGGCTGCGGCCGGGTATCATGCCTGCCGCGAGATCGCGATCTTCGATACTGACGAAGCCGTGCGCAGGAGCGCGGCGGAACTGGCGCTTGGCACAGTCTGCGAGAGTGCGGAAACGGCGGTGGCCGGCGCCGACTGCGTCTTCCTTTGTGTCCCGTCCGGCGCCCTCGGCGCGGCGGCCCGAGCCTGTGCACCGGCCCTGAAGGCGGGCGCCATCCTCACCGATGTCGGCTCGGTCAAGGCCGCTGCGAGCGAACAGATGCGGGCCGCCACGCCGGAACGGGTCCATCTTGTCCCCGGCCACCCGATTGCCGGAACCGAGGAGTCGGGCCCGCGAGCCGGCTTCGCGCGCCTGTTCACGGATCGCTGGCACATACTGACGCCGCTGGAGGATTGCCGCGGGCCCGACTATGACGCCGCCCTGGCACGCCTGACCGGCTTCTGGGAGCGGCTCGGCGCGAAGGTCGAGACCATGGACCCGGAACGCCATGATCGCGTGCTCGCCATTACCTCCCACCTGCCTCACCTGATCGCTTACAATATCGTCTCGACAGCCTATGACATGGAGAGCGTCGATGAGGGCGAGGTGGTGAAATATTCGGCCGGCGGTTTTCGCGACTTCACGCGGATCGCGGCCTCCGACCCGGTGATGTGGCGAGACGTGTTCCTGAACAACAAGGCCGCGGTGCTCGAAGCGCTCGGCCGGTTCAGCGAGGACCTGGCTGCGCTCCAGCGCGCCATCCGCTGGGATGATGGCGAGACGCTGATGCGGGAGTTCAGCCGCGCCCGCGGCATTCGCAAGGCGATCATCGAGGCCGGCCAGGACAGTGACGCGACCAATTTCGGCCGCGACAGCAAGGGCTGAGCTCTTGGCACGGCTCAGGCAAAGTGCAGACGCCGGTAGCGCCCCTTGAAATACAGCAAGGGGTCGCGGCGCGGCTCGTATTTCGCGCGCTCCACCTGGCCCACAAGGATGATATGGTCACCGCCATCATGCAGGGCATGACGGGCACATTCGAAATTGGCCAGGGCGCCGCTGATGAGCGGCGCATCGAACTGCCCGCGCTGCCAGGGTGTCGCGGCGAAGCGGTCGTCTCCCGGGCGCGCAAACCGGTTCGAGATCGGCTGTTGGCCGATATGCAGGACATTCACGGCGAAATGGCTCGCCTGCTCGATGACTTTCAGGCTGCCGGAGGTCTTGGCAATACAGACCAGGAGAAGGGGCGGGTCGAGCGAGACCGATGTGAAGGAATTGGCCGTCAGGCCCACCGGTTCGCCCGCCTCGCCCATCGCGGTCACCACGGTGACGCCCGTGGCAAAGCACCCCAGGGCATCGCGCAGCGTGCGCGCATCCGAGCCCTGGCGGTAATCGGGCAGGAAACGCGGAACCCGGCGCTCGAGGAATTCCAGAAGCGTGGCATTGAACAGGTCTGTCCGGTCGAACGCGACGAGGTTTCCCCCTTCGCGGATCTCCGCCATCTCGACATTGTCATGACGGTTGCAGAAGGCCGGAGCCGCATCATCCTCGGTCAGCTTGCTGAACGCGCCCCGCACGAAAAGCAGCGGCAGGCTGATATCTGCGCTGGCGGCCGTGATGCGCGGCGCGGCGGCTTGCAGGTCAACCTGAGCCAGGAAGCGCGGGTCACAGGCCTGTCGCCGGTCGGTCTGCTCGGAAAGTTCCTGCAGCGAAAAGCTTACCCGCTGCGCGGCATCCCCATCGACCTGTGGCGGCGCATCGGCCAGGACAAGGCCCGAGGCGAGGTGGCCGCCCTGTTCGCCGATTGCCGCGGCGGCGATCCAGCCGCCGATCGTCGCGCCGACGATGGTCGGACGCGCGGCAAGCTGTGCCAGAACGGCCCGCAGATCCTCGACGAAAACCCCGAAATCATAGCGCCCGTCCGGCGCCCAGTCGCTTGCCCCGTGACCGCGCAAATCGAGATTGATGACATAGCGCCCGGCCTGCACCAGGGCCTCTGCCACGCCGCGCCAGGCCTCGCCCGATTGTCCGCCCCCATGCACCAGCAGCACAGCCGGGTCGTCACTGAAGCCGCTGACCTCGGCTCGCAGCGTGATCCCACCAAATCCCCTGAATTCCTGCCTGGCCATGGCCACTCCGATTCCGTCTTGCCGCGTCTGTCTGGTAGCATGACGGACATAGTCGGTCACCGCGCCGCGGCGAGGGCCGGCCTCAGACTTGACGGGTGCGGCGCGTGCCCGGTGGCGGCGGTGTTTCGGGCGGGCCGGCGAAGCATTGCGCCCGGGACATCCAGTCCCTCGCCTTCGGGCCGGTCACCACGAGCCCCGTATCGGCGATATTCCGCGTCTGAGTGACCACCTGGCAGAACTCCTCGGCCAGGCCGGAAATCCGCTCGGCCTCGTCCGGCTCGCCATAGGTCCAGATCTCGCCGGAGGGGGCTGTCAGCTCAAGGAACGGCATGGGTTCCGGCGCTGTCTCGCCGCGCGTGGCATAGGTCCATTTGTAGGTGTTCACGCCGAGCACGACGATATTCCGGATCCGGTCGTCATTCTTGCGCACGACGCCGAGATGGTCATAGACCTCCTGGCCGTGCGCCCATGTCTCCATCAGCCGCGCTGTGATCGAGGAACGCGCGCTCATCTCCGGGCCGGCCCATTTCAGCCGCTGTTTCGGATCGGTTTCGCCGAACAGGTCGGCCGTTTCGTGGAACCCCGTCCGCCAGGCCGACAGGAGTTCGCCGCCCTTCAGCCCGTTGAGGGCATGATTCTCGAAGGCGCGCATGCCCCCGCTGGCGCCCATGATGGCCTTGAGATTGTCGGCGAGCGCGGTTTCGTCGGTGATCTGGTAGCCGGCCATCCGGTTCCAGAAATGCAGGTGCTGAAGCACGGCATTTATGGTCCAGTCCTTGAACTGGGTCGCCTCGTCGAAACGTTCGGGGGCGACGGGTTCGAGCAGCTTGTAAAGCGCCTCGCTTTCTGCGCGAAAATCCTCCGCCTGCGGCATGGCCATGGCCTTCTCCTTTGCTCGCCTGCCCCTTAAGCTTCTGCGGGACTGATTTCGAGTATCAGATCGTCAGCGGCGACCTGCTGGCCCGCCTCAGCGGTGATTGCGCTGACGGTGCCGTCGATCTCGGCAACGATCTGGTGATGCATCTTCATCGCTTCGAGCACGGCCAGCTTGTCTCCCGCCGAGACCTCCGTGCCCTCCTCCACCCGTATCTCGACCAGCTTGCCATGCATCGGGGCGCCGACGCGGCCGCCCGCACTGCCCGTCTCGCGCGCTTGGCGGGCCAGGGAGAGGTTCTCGACACGAAGCGTGCGCACCGGCCCGGCAAGCCAGACCGCTCCGCCGGTATCCTCCGCGAATTTCACGTCCTTGCGCATGCCGTCGACGCTGAGGCGGGCCCGCGATCCGGTGATCTCTTCAATGCCGACCCGGCAGTGTGCCTCGCCGGCCTCGATGGCGAAACCGCCTGCCTCGCGTCGGACCGTGACGGTGTCTGTGTCCTCGCCCAACCGGTAGCGCGCCGAAGCGGCGAGGTGGCCCGTCGATGACCAACCCATGAGTTCGGGGCTGACATGAACCGCTGCTTCGCGCGCCTGGATGGCGACACGGTGCTGCTGCAGCGCGATGGCCGGGGCTGTCTCGGCAAGCCCGGCAGGCCCCGGATCGAACCGGCCCCCGGGATAATTCTCATCAATGAAACCGGTATGGGCCTTTCCGGCGGCAAAGTCCGCCCGGCCAAGGGCATCGATCAGGAAGTCGCGATTGCTGGCGGGGCCGAAAAGAGCCGTCTGCGCCAGCGCCGTCACCAGCCGGCGGCGCGCCTCCGCGCGCGTCGATCCATGCGCGATAAGTTTCGCGACCATGGAGTCATAGTAAGGCGAGACCTCACCGCCCGTTTCGATCCCGGAATCGACGCGGATCCCTTCGCCGGAGGGCGGATCGAAGAGCCGCACCGACCCCGTGCCCGGCAGGAAACCTGCCGCCGGATCCTCGGCGCACAGCCGCACCTCGATTGCGTGGCCACTCAGCCGCACCTCGTCCTGCGAGAGCGGCAGCGCCCGGCCCTCGGCCACTGCGATCTGCAGCGCCACGAGATCGAGCCCGGTGATCGCCTCTGTGACAGGGTGTTCGACCTGCAGGCGGGTATTCATTTCGAGGAAATGGAAATCCCCGTCCTCGCCGAGCAGGAACTCCACCGTTCCGGCGCCGCGATAATCGACGGCCCGCGCGGCTTCGACCGCTGCAGCGCCCATCTTCTCGCGCAGCCCGGCACTCATCACGGGACACGGCGCTTCCTCGATGACTTTCTGGTGGCGACGCTGGACCGAACAGTCGCGTTCGCCGAGATGTATGACCTGGCCATGCGCATCAGCGAAGACCTGAATCTCGACATGACGCGGTCGCCGGACTGCTTTCTCGATGATCAGGTCCGCCGACCCGAAGGCCGTCTCCGCCTCGGCCCGCGCCCGTTTCAGCGCCTCGGGGAGGTCGTCGGCTCTCTCGACAAGCCGCATTCCGCGCCCGCCCCCGCCCGCCGAGGCTTTCACCATGACGGGAAAGCCGATCTGTCTGGCGGCCGCCATCAGGGCTTTCTGTGACTGGTCGTCATCCTGGTAGCCCGGAATGCAGGGCACGCCGGCCTCGATCATGGCGCGCTTGGCGCGGGCCTTGTCGCCCATCACCTCGATCGCCGCGGCGGGCGGGCCGACAAAGATGAGGCCGGCCGCTTCGCAGGCCCGGGCGAATTCCGCATTTTCCGACAGGAAGCCGTAGCCCGGATGGATCGCGTCAGCCCCGGATTCGCGCGCCGCGGCGATCACTTTGTCGATGTCCAGATAGGATTGTGCCGGCTCGGAAGGGCCGAGCCGGATCGCCTGATCGGCAAAGCGCGCATGGGGCGCCCGGGCGTCGGCGTCGGAATGGACCGCGACTGTGCGTATGCCGAGCGATTTTGCCGTGCGCATGATCCGCCGGGCAATCTCGCCGCGATTGGCGACCAGGAGGGTTGCGATCGCACTCATGGTTCGGTGCTCCAGGCCGGCTTGCGCTTTTCGACGAAGGAGGCCACGCCCTCGCGGCCCTCATCGCTCATCATCCGCCCGGCAAAATTCTCCGCGGCGGCTTGGACTGCCTCATCGCGGGACAGGCCCGGAAGGGCGAGAATCAGGGATTTGATATCGGCCACGGCCCCCGGGGCACAGCGAAGCACCTGTTTGCGGATCTGATGCTCATGGGCTTCAAGCTCAGCGCCCCCTTCCCCGAGAAAATCGGCAAAGCCCAGCGCATGCGCCTGGCGCCCGTCAAAGCGCGCAGCCGTCAGCATCAGCCGGCGCGCGGTGGCATAGCCGAGCTTCTGGATGACGAAGGGCGAGATCTGCGCCGGGGTCAGGCCGATGGCCGTCTCCGTCATGGCGAAACGCGCGCCGGCCTCGCAGATCACGACATCGGCGCAGCAGGCCATGCCGAACCCGCCCGCCATGGCCGCGCCCTCGATAATGACCACGACCACCTGCGGCAGGGTGTTGACCAGATCGAACATATAGGCGCCGCGCTTCGAACTCTCCGCGACCTCTGCGCGCGTCTGCCCGCCCGACTGGCCGGCCTTGAAGGATTTCAGGTCCCCGCCGGCGCAGAAAACCCCGCCGCGCCCGCGCAGCGTGATACCACGGACATTCCTGTCCTCGCGCACCGCTTCGAGGGTCGCAATCAGGTCGGCGACGAGCGCCTCGGACAGGGCATTGCGATTGTCCGGCTGGTTGAACCAGACGGTCAGCCAGCCCTGGCGCAGCTCGGTTTCGATCGCTTTGGTCTGCGGAAGCTCTGTCATGATCGGGTCCTTACATCCGCGCGATACCGAAACTGTTGCGGCGCACCTCGCGGTGGCGCCCCTCCCAGCACGTCGCCAGGAGGAAGCCCAGTGTCTGGCGCGTCTCGCGCGGATCGATCATGCCATCATCGAGGTCATGACCGGATGTGTAGAAGCCGCCCGACTGGTCGTTGAACAGCTTTGTCAGATGGGCTTCCTGCTTGGCCAGCGCCTCACGGTCGGGCTCCTTGCCGGCGGCTTTTGCCGCCCCCTCCGCCACGATCGACATGACGGTAGCCGCCTGCTCGCCGCCCATCACGCCGGTCGAGGAATTCGGCCAGGAATAGAGGAAAT